>NZ_JBEYXD010000145.1:0-13283 GCF_040644975.1 Streptomyces sp. NPDC046900
GCGGCCGCCCCATTCCCCGCGCGGGTGGTGTAAGATCTGGGTTGCGAGGACGTCCCGGCCGTGCGTGGGGGCGGTCACCCAGCACCTCAAGGTGCTGCGAGACTCCGGCCTGGTTACGCTGCGCCAGGAGGGCAAGAAGCGCTTCTACCGCGCCGACCGTGAAGCCATGGGCCCGCTGGCCGACTATCTGCAGTCCATGTGGGCGGCCAGACTGGACACGCTGGCCGAGCTGGCGGAGGCGGCCGAGCGGGCGGAGCGTGAGGGGCCCGGGAACACCGAAGGGGCGAACGCTTGAACGCTAACGAGGTCACCGTGGAACGGCTCATCGCCGCCCGGCCCGAGACGGTGTTCTCCTTCTTCACCGACCGGGACAAGTGGCTGTGCTGGATGGGCAGCGACGGGGAGTTCGACTTCCGGCCCGGTGGCGCCTACCGGACGACCGTCACCGGTGAGAACGTCGCGCAGGGCCACTTCGTCGAGGTCGACCCGCCCACGCGGCTGGTCTTCACGTGGGGCTGGGCGGAGGGCGGAATGCCCGTGCCGCCGGGCTCCACGACCGTGGAGATCACCCTTCAACCGGTCGCCGCGGGCACCCTGCTACGTCTGGTCCACCGCGACCTGCCCTCGCCGGAGGCGCGTGCCGGGCACGAGGAGGGCTGGGTGCACTACGTGGACCGGCTCGTCACCGTGGCGACGGGCAACGACCCGGGACCCGACGAATGGATGTGAGTCGGCGCAGGCCGCTCGGCCCGGTGCCCGGGCCCGCTGTGTAGCCCGGCCGTTGCCGCGGAAAAGGGTTTCCCCGGCAACCGCCGACGTCATTAGCATGGACGGCATGCACGCGTCCCCCATCGAGCCGTCCGAGCTGCGGGCCGACTGCGGCCGCTGCTTCGGCCTGTGCTGTGTCGCACTGCCCTTCGGCCGCTCGGCGGACTTCGCGATCGACAAGGCCGCCGGCACGCCCTGCCGGAATCTGCGGGACGACTTCCGCTGCGGGATCCACTCGGAGTTGCGGCAGCGCGGTTTCTCGGGCTGCACGGTCTACGACTGCTTCGGCGCCGGGCAGAAGGTCTCCCAGCTCACCTTCGGCGGTCAGGACTGGCGGTCGGGCGGGCCGGAACACGCCCGGCGGATGTTCGACGTGTTCCCCGTCGTGCGCCAACTGCACGAAATGCTCCGGTACTTGACCGAGGCCCTCACCCTGCCTGCCGCCCGGCCGGTCCACGGCGACCTGCGTCGCATGCTGGCGAGCACCGAACGGCTCACTCTGCGGAGCCCGGCGGAACTGGGGGAGCTGGATGTGGACGCGCACCGGCAGCAGGTCGGCGCGCTGCTGCTGCGCGCCAGTGAGCTGGTGCGCTCGGGAACGGGGCGCAGCACCAAGGACCGGCGGGGCGCCGACCTCGTCGGCGCCCGTCTGCGGGGTGCGGATCTGCGCGGCGCGGCACTGCGCGGCGCCTGCCTCATCGCCGCCGACCTCACGGGTGCCGATCTGCGCGGCGCCGACCTCATCGGCGCGGACCTGCGCGACGCGGATCTCACCGACGCCGACCTGACGGGCGCTCTCTTCCTCACGCAGCCCCAGATCACTGCGGCCCGGGGTAGTTCGGGCACCCGGCTGCCGGCATCAGTCACGCGCCCCGGTCACTGGGCAGCCCACCTCTGACCGCGCCTCGGCGACGGCCCCCGGACGGCACGGCGGCGACGCGGGGCGGCGCTTGAGGCGCAGCCGAAGCCCCTCGGGCATCAGTGTCAGCCGCTCCGCCACCCGCAGCCGGTAGCCGGGGTCGGGATGCAGGTCGTAACGGCGCAGCAGCAGACCCAGCACCAAGGTCGCCTCGTGCAGCGCGAACTGCCGCCCGATGCAGGCCCGCGCCCCGGTCCCGAACGGCTTGAAGGTGTGCGCGGGACGTGCCCGTACCGCCTTCGCGTCGAACCGCTCGGGGTCGAACCGCTCCGCGTCGGGCCCCCACACCTCCGGATCCCGGTGCAGCATCGACGTCAGCACCAGTGCCCACGCGCCCTCGCGCATCGGATGCCTGCCGTCCAGGACGGTGTCGTGCCGTGCCTCCCGCGCGAAGGCCGGTGCGGTGGGCCACAGCCGCAGTGACTCGTCGAGGACCCGGCGGACGTACCGCAGCCTGGCGACCTGTTCGTAGCCGGGGCGTGCGGCATCGCCCCAGGTCTGGTGCACCTCCTCGCGGGCGCGGGCGGCGACGTCCGGATGGCGGGACAGGTAGTGCAGGGCGAAGGAGAGTGCGCCCGAGGTCGTCTCATGGCCGGCCACCAGGAACGTGATGACCTGGCGGCGGATGTTCTCGGGCGCGAGCCGCTCCCCGGTCACCGGATGCGCGGTGTCCAGCATCCGGTCCAGCAGGTCCCCCTCGCCGCCGGCGGCGCGCCGCGCGCGGACGACGTCGTCCACCGTGCGGTTGAGGTAGGCCATGTCCTCCTCGTTGCGCCGGGCGGCGCCGCGCAGCAGCAGGGGTGTCAGCGGAACGGGAACGAGGTTGCGGCGCTGCGCGAACGTCAGCGTGCCGATCATCGCGGTGACGAAGGGGTGCGGCCGCGGCCGCTCGAAGGAGCCGAAGTCGTGCCCGAAACCGGTGCGCGCGATCGTCTCCAGCGTCAGCTTGGTCATGTCGCCGGGCACGTCCACGGTGTTGCCTGCGGCCTGTTCCGCGTCCCAGCGGTCGAGCAGCCGTCCGGCGACATCCAGCATCATCGGGTGGTAACCCGCCATCGCCTCGCGGCTGAAGCCGGGCGCCAGGACGTCATGCGCCAGCTGCCAGTTGGGCTCGTGGTTGTACGCCGTGAACAGTCCGTCCCCTGCGACCGGCCGCAGATTGGCGACGCCCAGGCCCACGTGCTTGGCGAACCGCGATTCGTCGGCGAGATCGGCCGCCGGCCCTCCGCCTCCGACGAACACGATCTCCCGGCTGAAGAACCTCCGCCGGAAGATCGGCCCGAGCAGACGCCCGAACCGCATCGAGTCCTGCACCGGCTTGCGCCTGTCGGCGCCGAGCACATCGCCGGCGAACGGGATCCGGCGCGGCGGGTGCGGAATGCGCCAGAGCTCCGGCCAGCCCAGCTCCGCGCCGCGGAACCCCTTGGGCGGCGCGGTCGCCGTCGTCTGCGCCATGGCGCCATCTCCCTCGGTGCGGCGGAGCGCAGAGCACGTCCCGCCCGTGTTGTACGTGGGTTCAATAGCGGATTCAGTGTGATCCCGCTGTTGAACCGACGTCAAGTACAGTGCGGACATGGCCGCGAACCAGGGGGAGCGCACACGCCGCCGGCTCACCACCGAGGAGCGCAGGGAGCAGCTCCTCGCCGTCGGGGCGCGGCTGTTCTCCGAGAATCCCTACGACGACGTGTGGATCGAGCAGGTCGCCGAGATCGCCGGTGTCTCGCGGGGGCTGCTGTACCACTACTTCCCGACCAAGCGGGACTTCTTCGCGGCGGTCGTGGAGCGGGAGAGCGAACGGATGCTGCGGATGACGGCGGCCGTTCCAGGGGTTCCGCTGCGCGAGCAGCTCGCCGCGGGCCTCGACACCTTCCTGGCGTACGTCGAGGAACACGCGCACGGCTTCCGCGCCTTCCATCGCGCCGACGCGGCGGGGGACCAAGCCGTGCGGAAGGTCTACCAGCGGTCGCTCGCGGCGCAGGAGCAGCAGATCCTGGCGGTCCTCGCGACGGACCCGGAGTTCGGCGGAGAGCCGGAAGAGCGGCCCGATCTCAGGATCGCCGTCCGTGGCTGGCTGGCCTTCACGACGGCGGTCTGCCTGGAGTGGCTGCGGGGTGCCGACCTGACCCGGGAGCAGGTGCGCGACCTGTGCGCCCGCGCACTGCTGGGGGTCGTCGCGCGCTGACGAATGTGCCGGCCCGGTCCGGGTTGGCGCACACCCCGATCTCCGATAAGTTAGGCAAGGTTTACCTAAGGAGGCTGGGAATGGGTGACCGTCATGCCTGGACGGCCGCCCCCGCTGCGGCGGAACGCGCCCGGTCGGTGCTGGCAGCCGCATGGTCCTGCGCGGTGACAGCGGAGAGCGGCCGGGAGGAGTTCGTCGGCGCGCACACCGTCACGGCGGACGGCAGGGTGCTGCTGCACCTGCCGGAGGACAGCGTGCTGCCGGCCGCCGCTGTCTGCGCACCGCGCGGAGAGCCCTCCGCGGTGCTGGAGTTCGCCGATGTGGCGCCCGTCCCCGTACGGTCCCGCATCCGCGCCCGGCTCTGGCTGGCGGGGCAGTTCACGGCGAAGGAGGGACACCTGGCGTTCCAGGCGACGCGCATCGCGCTGCGCCGGGCGAACGGCGTGGTCGTCATCGACCCCGAGGAGTACGCGTCCGCCGAGCCCGACCCGCTGGCCGCGGCCGAGTCCGGGCTGCTCACCCATCTGGCCGACGCCCACCCGGACACCGTCGAGCGGCTCAGCCGTCTGGTCGACCCCGACAGCCTGCACGGCGCCGTACGCGTACAGCCCCTCGCCGTGGACCGCCATGGGCTGACGCTGCGCATCGAGCGGGTGCAGGGCCACGGTGACGTACGTCTGACCTTCCACAAGCCCGCCGACGACGTGGCCCAGCTGACCGAACGGATGCATGTGCTGCTCGGGCAGGCCGCCCGGGTCAGCTGCCCCCGTGCGCTACAGCGGTACCGTGCAGACGGCGATCGGTGAGGCGAACGGCTCGCCCGCGAGGTTCAGTTCGCCGCTCGCGCGGTCGACGTGGAACACCGTGACCGTGCTGGACCGCTGGTTCGCAGCGAACAGCAGCCGGCCGTCGGGGGAGAGCGCGATATGGCGCGGGAAGTCCCCGTCCACCGGCACCGAGTCCAGCAGTCGCAGCGCGGCACCGCCGTTCTCGATCGCGTACCGGGTCAGGCTGTTGTGCCCTCGGTTGGCGAGATACGCGTACGCCCCGTCCGCCGTGACCGCGAACTGCGCCGGGTAGTTCGTGCCCGTGCCCGTGCCCGTCGACTGTGGTCGCCCCGGGCTGAGGCGCCCGCTGGCCGGGTCGTAGGCGCAGACCACGGCCGTGTTGTCGACCTCGTTGGCCAGATAGGCGAAGCGGCCGTCCGGGTGGAAGGTGAGGTGCCGCGGGCCCGCGCCCGGCCGGGTGCGCGCCCGTGAGACCTCGGTGAGCGTGCCCTTGGACGGGTCGAGTCGATAGGTGTAGACGGTGTCCGTGCCCAGGTCCACGGCGAGGACGTGGCCGCCGTCGGGGCTCGTGATGACCTGGTGTGCGTGTGGGCCCTGCTGACCCGGCCCGGGCGGCGGGCTGGAGTGCGTGACGAGATCGGTGCGCTCGCCCGGCGCGCCCGAGGCCTCGATGGGATGCACGGCCACGCTGCCCGAGAGGTAGTTGGCGCTGAGCAGCCATCGGCCGCTCGGGTGCACGGACACATGACAGGGGCCCGCCCCTCCGGTGCTGCGGCTGCCGAGGATCTCGTGTCCCGGCAGGCGCACCGCCGTCACCTTGCCGTCCTGCTGCTCGTCGACAGCGTAGAGCGTGCGCCCGTCCGGGTGCACCGCGAGGTAGGACGGGTCGGCCACCCCGGTCACCGTCCCGGCGCCCGTGATCCGGCCGGCCTCCGGGTCGTACAGGGCGAGGCCGATGCCCTGGCCGCCGCCCTCGGCGGAGGTGTACGTGCCGATGAACAGTGGGCGGGGACCGGAGGGCCGGCGCGGCGGTGCGCTCGCCCTCTCCGGCTCCTTACGGGGCGCGTCCTGCGGCTCGCGGGGTGCCACGGGGGCGGGGATCGTCGTGACCGCGACGGCGGCCGTGGCCGCACCGAGGAAACGGCGTCTGCTCCAGCCCCCGCCGAGGGAACCCCGCGACGGTTCCGCACCCGTGACCATGCCCGCACCTCGAGAGTCGTCGGCTCAGCTGTGACTGCCACCTTGGCGGGTACCGAGCCATGTCTGCAAGGCGGGCGATCATCGCTGCGCCAAGGACGACGCCTGCCTACCAGTCACCGTCCTGGACAGGCTTGCCCGGGAGATCACCGAGCGGCTTCACCTGGTTCGGGGAGGGCTGCTGCCAGGGCTCGTGGTCGTCGCCGAGCCAGTCGCCGACCGGCTTGACGGCGCCGAGCTCGTCCGTGGGTGCGAGATCCTCGCCGTCCTGGTCGTAGTAGTCGAACCACGGCAGTCCGGCCTGTGTGTACGCCGCCCGGTCCACCGGAGACGGCGGGGGCGCCTCACCCGTGATCCGGCGCCACTCCGGAGGCGTCACCAGATGTACGAACACCCGCCCGGCCGGTTCATCGGCCCAGCTGCTCGCCCGCCAGTCGTCCTGGTAGACCTCCTGACGCATCGAACCGCCCACGCCCAGCCCCATGGCAGGGGCGCTGCGCGGGGCACCGCCCGGAGCGGCCGCCATCGCGGGGGCCGCGGGCATGGCCCCCGGAGCGGGGGGAGCTCCGCCGTAGGGGCCGGCCGACAGGTGCGTCTGCATCGCCCGCGCCCGCTCGCGCCTGCGCTGCTCCTCCTCCCGCCACTTGGCGAGCGGCTTCTCCTTGAGCGGGAAGGTCTGCAACTGGATGCCGCCCCACACCTCCTCGCCCGTGACCTGGCCCTCGACCGTGGCACCGAGGCCGAGCGGGACCGCGACGAACTGTCGGACCGTCCCCTTGCCGGAATTGATCCCGTCGAGCCACGGCTGTCGCGGCAGCACCACGTAGTTCTGCGGACGGCGGCCCAGGCGGGAGCTCCAGGGCCTGCCGGAGACCGCGCAGACCTTGCCCACCCCCACCTGCAGCGCGGCCGGTTCCGACGCGCCGAAGCTCAGCCACATGGCTTCGCGCAGATACACCGGCAGCATCACGCCGCCGCGCGCCCGCCATTCGGCGGGGACCGTCTCCGCGTGGTCCTCGACCCGGCGGACCGGGAACTCGCCGAGTCCCGGCGGCAGCGGATGCGTACCCGTCTCCGGCAGCCGCAGCGTCCGTATGAACCGGACCCGCACACCCCCGGGCAGCACCAGTGAGTTCCCGTCGATCCGCACCGCGTCCATGCGTCCCCCTTGCCGTCCGGCCGTCCGTCCTCACCTAGAACGTCAGGGCGGACCCGGACGGTTCCGGCCCGGCAGAACACCGCGCAGCCGTGCGCGCACACGGTCCCGCAGCCTGGTCAGACGCGGGTTCCGCTCGCGCTGCTCCCGGGTGCCCCGGTCCAGCTCCTCCAGCAGACGGCGGGTGCGGTGCTCGGTGTCCATCTCGTCCAGGATGCGGTTGACCTCGGTCAGGATGGCGCCGTGGAACTGCCACTGACGGGTGCCCCGCTGGACCTCCTCGAGGAGCAGCTGAGCCAGTTTGTCGCGGGTCGCGCCCGCCGTGACCAGCTCCTCGGCGAGCCGGGTCTCCGCGGACTCGGCGCTGCGGCTGACGTCGGTGGTGACCAGCACGGCGAAGCTGACCACGGCGTCGCCGATCTCCGACAGCAACCGCTCGAGCGTCGCCCCGATCTCGGGCTCGAACAGCGCCTCCGGCTCCCGCTCCTTCGCCAGGTCGGCGAGAGTCCGGGCGATCACCCGCAGCACCACCGTGACGATCTCCAGGGTGTCGAGGCCGGTGCGCAGCACGATGCGGTGGAGCAGCCCCTCCCGGACCCTGGGGTTGAGCTTCAGGCTCTCCTCGGCCTGCCGCAGCGCCGCGTCCACCTCGATGATGTCGTGGTCGAGCCTGCGGGCCTCGTACAGCCGCGCGGTCGCCTGGGATGCGGGCGTACGCCCGCAGGCCTGGTCCGCGATGCGCAGCATCATCTGGCGTACCCGGCGCGACAGTCCCTCGATGGACTCCCCGGCGGTGGTCACCCACACCGGGGGTGCGAAGAACAGGTTGGTGGCCAGGCCCACCACCGCGCCGATCACGGTTTCCAGGACCCGCGCCCAGGCGGTACTGCCCACCTGGGTCACCCCGAGGACGAGCATCGCGCTGATCGCCACCTCGGGCACGTACTCGCTGACCCGTACGAGATGCCCGACGGCCAGGGAGGCCAGGATGATCAGGGCCAGGCTCCACCAGGTCAGCCCGACCAGCACGCTGAAGCCGATGGCGATGACGACACCGGCCACCACGGAGTTCACCCGGCGCACGCTGTTGGTGATCGTCGCGTAGAGGGTGACCTGGACGACCAGCAGGGCCGTCAGGGGGGCCGTGAGGGGAGCGGGCTCGGGGCTGAGCTGTACGGCGACCACGTAGGCGACGGTCGCGGCCGCGGTCGAACGTACCGCCTGAACGACCTCGGGCACCTGGCGCCACTTCACGATCCGGGCGGAGGCCGTCGCCCAGGCATCACGTACATCTCGCATCCCTAGGGCCCTTCCCGCTCCTCGCAGGCAACGAACGTATCCACGGACACAGGGAGCCCGAGGGAGTGCCGCTCGCGGAAACCCGCAGTCCACCGCACCGGGTGAGCCGTCGGTGGGGTGCGTCGGCGCCGGGGCCGGTCCCGGCGGGCAAGGGCGGGCCTCAGGCGTACAGCGTGTCCAGGAAGGAGGACAGATTGGCCACCGTCCGGGCGATCTGCTCCTGCGTCGTCAGGCTCTCCTCGAAGCGGCTTCCGCCCTCGGGGGCCTTCTTGCCGCGTACGTACAGGGAGCACGCGAGGTCGGTGCACATGTAGAGCCCCACCGAGTTGCCCTCGCGGCCGGCCGCACCCGCCTTGCGGGCGGTCATCAGGGACACGCCACTGCCGGCGTGGGTGGTCAGGCACAGGGAGCACATGCTCCGGTGCAGAAACCCGCGCTGCGAGGACGGGAACCGGAGGGCCACACCGGTGAGCCGATCGCCGTGTCCGGTGACCAGATAGCTGCGGTCGGGTGCCCCGGGATCGCGCCAGCCCAGAAAGTCGAGGTCGTCCCAGGGGCGTTCACGCAGGTCGCGGGGCATGGGCAGGCGCTTGGCCTCTCCCTTCGAGCAGTTGATGAAAGAGTCGCGGATGTCCTGCTCGGTGAGTGATCTCATGGGAGTCCTTCTGGGCGCCGGCTACCTAGGGGGTCTAGGTTCTTGGCTAAAGCTATCGGGACCCATCGGGGAGGGGCCAATGGATTTCGGGCGCGACAGCGGTCTCCACGCAGCCGCCGTGGAGGCCCTGCGCCATGTCGCGGTCCGCTCCTCGGGCCCCGTGGTCAGCGGTGACCTGCGGCTGACGCTGAACTTCCACCCCGACCGGCCTGCGGCCGGGCGCCCGATCCTCCAGGCGCTGGCCGAGGACGGTGCGTACCGTTCGCAGTTCGTCACCGGCACCAGTAACGGCGGTCTGACCGCCCACCCCGGCGGCGACCGATGGCACTGGGAGAGCCGGATCTTCGGCGGGGCCTACGACGGCGCGTCCGCGGTGGACCGGCCGGTGTACGGAGCGCTGAACTTCCGTCGTCAAGTGGTGGGCGCCGCACCGCGGTTCGGCTCGTCCCATGTCCGGCTCACGGCCGCCTGCCTGGCAAGGGCGACCTTCTGCTATCCGGACAGCGCGGCCGAGCCCTCCCATTTCGGGGTGGCCTCCGGGACGGACCTCATCGCGCTGGCCGAGGCCGATGACCAGGACGCCCTCAACGACTACATCGAGGCCCATGTGCACGGCCCCGTCCTCCTCGTCCGGGACGTGGAGGCGCTGGTCCTGGACGCGAGCTACCGCGGCACGCCGGTGGAGGCCGCCGGCCTGCGGCTGCCGTGCCCGCTCGAGTGGCACCCCGGATACCGGATCGCCGTCGACGAGTTGCGCCGTCACGCCGACTACCGCGGCCCGGAGTACGTCGAGTTGGGCGCGAGTATCGCGGAGAACGGCCACCTGGACCCGCGGATCATCGGCGACGCGGTCCGCTCGGGCCGGTACGAGGCGCAGGACCTGAAGAAGGTGTGGCACTGCCTGGCGCGCTTCGGCGCGCCGGAAGGCGCCGGAACGGCGGAGCGCACGGAGACGCCGCCCGGTGCGGGATCCGCCGTCGGATCGCCGTCCTGAGCTAGGCGTCCCCGGCCGGTTCCCCCGCCCGCGTCCTCACCTCGTCCTCCAGTTCGCTGCGCGATGTGCTGTGCTCCTTCGCGTACTCGGTGATCTCGACCTGGAGGTCACGGTCGAGGTCGCGCCAGGCGCGCAGGGCGGTCTCGTACAGCTCGGTCTGCTGTCTGGTCCATGCTGTGGCGGTGGGCGGGCCGTACTTCTCCCGCAGCTCGTCGGCCTTCGACTGCGCATCGGCCGCCGCACGCTGCATCTCCACGAGTTCTTCAAAAGTCGACGCCACGGCCCCGGATACTAGGCGCGTGGGCGAGGGTCCGGTCCCGCGACCCGCTGGGCGGGCACGCGGATCGACCGGTCGGCCCCAGACCGGGAGCTTCCGGCGCTGCGGGGCCCGCCGCCCTGCGGGAGGCGCGTGACCGAGCGGTCCGTCGCGGTGCCGCCGTGTCGCTTCGAGGGTGTGTACGTGGCGTCACGGCGTGGCCGGGCGGAAGGGATTACGCCACCGTGTGTTCACCTGGCAGAGTGAGTCCACGGGGGCGAGCCAGGGGCTTTGTGCGGACGGCCGGTGAGCGGGGCGCGTTCCGGAAATCCCGTCACGGCCCCCGACCGCGCCGGTCCGGACCCGCACTGGGGTACCCATCAGGACCTCGCGCATCCTCATGTCTTAAATTAGGGTCTGATTTAAGCGTGCAAGGAAATGCGCGTCCGAGGTGCCACAGCGGTATCGTGCAGGTCGGGCAGGGCCGGAAGGAGCCACATGACGGGGCGGAACGGGCGCACGGTGCGCGACCTGCGCCGGGGGAATCGCGCCGAGGTGCTGCAGCGACTGTATTTCGACGGCCCGATGAGCCGCTTCGAGCTGGGCCCGGCGACGGGTCTGAGCTCGGGCTCCATCAGCAACGTGGTCGCCGAACTGGTCGCCGACGGCCTGGTGGAGGAGGCCGGCAGCGTCGACTCCGACGGCGGCCGTCCCCGCACCCTGCTCCGGGTGGCACCGACCAGCGGCCACATGATCGGCGTCGACGTCGGCGAGACCCGTGTCCGCGTCGAGCTGTTCGACCTGACCCTCACCGAGCTCGCCCGCACCGAACGGCCGCTGGTCCACCAGCGCTACGACGTCGAGGTCGTCGTCGGCCACATCCGCGACGGCATCGCGGAGGTCCTGGCCGCCGCGGACATCACGCCCGACGGACTGCTGGGCGTGGGCATCGGCGTACCCGGCATCGTGGCCCGCACCCCGGAGCAGGGCGCCGTCGTGCACGGCCAGACCATCGGCTGGGACGCCGTGCCGCTGGAATCCCTGCTCCGCTCCACGGGGCGGCTCCCGGACTCCGTGCCCTACTTCATAGACAACGGAGCCAGGACCCTCGGTCAGGCCGAGATGTGGTTCGGCGCCGGACGCGGTGCCCACAACGCGGTGGTGGTCCTCTTCGGCTCCGGTGTCGGCGCCTGCCTGGTCACCGAGGAGGTGGGCAGCGGCCGGGCCGTGGAGTGGGGCCATCTGACCGTACGGGTCAGGGGACGCCGGTGCCGCTGCGGCGCCCTCGGCTGCCTGGAGGCGTACGCGGGCGCGGAGGCCCTGCTCGACCGCTGGCGCGAGGAGGGCGGCCGGCCGCCCGAGGGCGTCGACGAGGAGACCGCGCTGACCGCCATGCTGGCGGCGGCCTACCCGCCGGAGGGCACCGACGCGGACCCGGTCGCGCTCGCCGTCCTGGAGGAGACCGCCGAGTACCTGGGCGCGGGCCTGTCCGACCTGGTCAACCTCTTCCAGCCCGAACGGATCCTGATCGGCGGCTGGGCGGGCCTTCAGCTCGGCTCGCGGTTCCTGGCCGTCGTGCGCCGGTACGCCACGTCCTACGCGCTGCGCTACCCGGCCGAGCGGGTCTCCATCGACCTCGGCAGGCTCGGCCCCGACGCTGTGACGGTCGGCGCGGCGATCCTGCCGCTCGCCGACTTCTTCGCCCGCGGCGGCCGCCGCGCGGAGCCCACCAACGAGGAACGTCCACCGGCGTGGCGCACGGCTCTGGAGGAACGGACACCGCGCTGACCGGCTGGGCGCCGGGCTCGGGGACGCGCAGGGGCGGCTGCGTCCGCGCAGCTCTCGCCTTGCCGAGCGGGCGGTGCCTGCGGTCGTCCAGCGTGCTGATCGGCGGGCGCCGGGCTCTGGGGCGCGCTTGCCGCGGACCGCGGTGCCCGCACCAGCTCCGCCTTGTCGAGCGCGTGACGCGGGCGGTGGTTTCGCCGCGTTGATCGGCGGGGCGTCGTGTTCCGGGGCCGGGTGGCTCAGGGTCTGCCTGCGTGGACCTCCCGCCTTGTCGAGCGCGTGACGCGGGCGGTGGTTTCGCCGCGCTGATCGGCGGGGCGTCGTGTTCCGGGGCCGGGTGGCTCAGGGTCTGCCTGCGTGCATCTCCCGCCTTGTCGAGCGCGTGACGCCGGCGGCGGTTGCACTGCGCTGATCAGCGGCGCGCCGCGTGCCGGGCCGGGGGCCCAGGCGTCGCCTGCGTGCAGCTCCCGTCTCGCCGAGGCCGCGACGCCGCGGCGGTTGGAGTGCGCTGATCGGCGCACGCCCGGCTGCGAGACGCGCGCACGCCCGGCTGCGAGACGCGCGCATGTCGGGCCGGGGCGCCAGGGGTGGCCTGCGCGAGCTTCCCACCTTGCGGAGTCGGCGATGCCTGCGGTGGTTTTGCCGCGTGATCGGCGCGGCGCCGGGTTCTGGGACGCGCGCGTGCCGGGGCCAGGTGCCCGCGCAGCTCCCGACTTGTCGAGCCCGCGACGCCTGCGGCGCTCTTACCGTCCCCGGGACCCACGCACACCAGAGCCGCCGTGTACACGCGTCGCCCGCGCGCACCCCCCGCCTCACCGAGCCCGTGACGGCTTCCGCGGTTTCAGTGCCGTGCCTCGCGGTACTCGCCGCCTCGGCCGGACAGGGCTCGTCTCCATCGCGGGCCCCTTGGCGAAGAGGAGCAGGAGGATGCCGTGACCGAACAGCGGCACGAGGCTCCCGGCGAGCGTGCCGACCCCATCCCGCGTGACATGCCGGACCAGCAGGCCCGCGAGGGCGAAGACCCCTGGGACGCCGATCCCGCATGGGGCACCGCCGACGGATCCGCCCCCGACGTACCCGACACGGACGAGGCGGGTACCGGCCGGAAGGGCAAACCCCACGCGGGTACGGTCCACCCCGAGCACCCGGTACCGGACGAGTCCACCGCCTGATCCGTCGGACCAGCGGCCGGACGCCGTCGGCTCTTGAGAACCCGGCCCGCGGGGTGTGCACGGCGTGCGGACGCCGTGCTGACCACAACACGATCCAGTCGCTGATACGGCT
>NZ_JBEYXD010000146.1:0-13134 GCF_040644975.1 Streptomyces sp. NPDC046900
CCCTCCGCGGCCGGCCCTCCCCCGTCACCACCTCCCGGGGCTGTCACCTACCGTGCGCGGGCGGGGGCGTGGATGCACGCGCCGGCCGCCGTCTTCGTTCTGCGGAGTCCCGACGAGGCTCAGCCGAAGCCCCGGGAGTCCTGCTTGAGCGCCGTGTCCACGGTCAGCGCCGTGGCCACGACCAGGCTCAGCAGCGGCTCGGGCAGCTGGTAGTGGACCTGCAGGACGTAGTTGTCCGCGGTCGTGAACATCGTCTTCGCCAGTCCCTCCCAGGTCTTCGTGATCCGGGCGACCTCGTTCTCGGCGTGGTCGACGATGGCGAAGTTCCAGGCGCGCCAGTTCTCCGCCTTGATCGCCCCGACCTTCTGGCCGTTGACGTTCATCGCGAAGTTGATCTTGCCGATCATGTTCTGCTGGACGATCTCGCCCACGGGCTGTCCGTCCGGACGCTCCACGACGACCCGCGACTTGAAGAACTTCGCAGGCCGGATCAGCACCAGCTGCGGCTGCCCGTGGGCGTCGCGGATCTCCAGCTTGTGCGTCAGGAACTGGTCGACGCTGGAGACGAAGCGCAGCACCTTCTTCAGCGCGCTCTGCCCGACCTCGGTGACCGAACCGATCTGATTGCCGTGCTGGTCGAAGACGCTGTACTCGTTCGTCAGCTCGATCAGCTTGGCCTTCTGGTTCACGACCAGCACCGGTTCGGTGAACAGCGTGCCGCCGCCGGTACCGCTCGGGGCGACACCCGCCTGCTGCTGCACCTGACGCTGGACGCGCGGATCGGGCCCCGCCGCCTGCTGACCGTACGCCTGCTGCGGCTGGCCGCCGGGCATCCCCTGCTGCGGCACCTGGGCCGAAGCCTGGCCCTGCTGGTCCGCGTGGGTGTGCTCGGTCCACTGGGCGCCGTCCCAGTACCGCAGAGTGCGGGGCGCGCCGTGCGGGTCCGGGTACCAGCCTGCAGGAGTGTTCGATTGCGTGGTCACCCGGGCACACTACCCCGACCGCACCGGTGTCTGGCCAGCCCCCGTGATACGGGACTCACCGCCCGTACGGCTTCGCTCGGCAGGCGTGCCGAGCGGACGGTGCCGGGGCCGTCGCCGGCCCCGGCACCGTCCGAGCAGAGGTCACTTCGTGACGATCGCCGGGTCGCTCATGCCCGGCCGGCCGTTCTCGACGTGTCCCGCGAGCCGCCGCAGGAAGGACGGGGCGGCGTCGGAGGTCACGGTGAGGTCGTACCACCGCTTGCTCGCGCCCAGGTCGACGGTGTACCGCAGGGTGGCACCGCTGCGGACCGTGACCGTCTTGGCGGCACCGCCGTAGGCGCTGGTGACCTTGAGCTTGACCGTACCGGAGCCCTTGTTGGTGAAGGTCAGCTCGATGTCGTCGCCGGTGGGCCGCGCGGTGACCTCGGGTCCGGCCTGCTTGCCGGGGCCCTTGAAGACGCGCAGGAAGCCGTTCGGGCCGTGCACGGTCAGGTCGTAGGAGCCGTTCGAGTACACCGAGTTCCAGGTGTCCGACACGGTCTTGCCGACCTCGGTGGTGTAGGTCCAGGGGCCGTCGGTGCGGTTGCCGGAGGTGACGAGGAACGCGGCACCGGCGTGCGCCCCGGAGGCGAAGGTGAGCGTGAACGTACCGGCCGCGGCGTCCGCCGAACCGTTCACGGCGGGCACGTACTTCAGCGGGCGGGTGGGCCGCAGACCGCGCTCCTGCTTGGGCAGGGCGGGGTTGGCGGGCGGGGTCGGCACGAAGTCGGGGTGACGGTCGTGGTCCGGCGGCTCGTAGCCGTCGGTGGCCGGGAGCGACACCGGCTTGGCGTCCTGGTGCGAGAAGTCGAACGCGGAGGTCAGGTCGCCGCAGACCGAGCGCCGCCAGGGCGAGATGTTCGGCTCGTACACGCCGAAGCGGCTCTCCATGAACCGGACGATGGACGTGTGGTCGAAGGTCTCGGAGCAGACGTAGCCGCCCTTGCTCCAAGGCGAGACCACGAGCATGGGCACGCGCTGGCCGAGGCCGTACGGACCGGCGACATGGCCGGCGTCGCCCTTGAGGAGGTCCGGGCCGGCGTCGACCGTGGTCTTGCCCTGCGCGGCGGAGGCCGGCGGGAACGGCGGGACCAGGTGGTCGAAGAAGCCGTCGTTCTCGTCGTACGTGATGAACAGGGCCGTCTTCGCCCACACCTTCGGGTCGGAGGTGAGCGCGTCGAGGACCTGGGAGACGTACCAGGCGCCGTAGTTCGCGGGCCAGTTGGGGTGCTCGGTGAAGGCCTCGGGGGCGACGATCCAGGAGATCTGCGGCAGCTTGCCGCCCTTGACGTCCGCCTTGAGCTGGTCGAAGAAGCCCTCGCCCTTGCGAGCGTCGGTGCCGGTGCGGGCCTTGTCGTACAGCGGGTCGCCGGGCTGCGCGTTCTGGTACTGCTTGAAGTAGAGCAGTGAGTTGTCGCCGTAGTTCCCGCGGTAGGCGTCCGGGATCCAGCCCCAGGAGCCGTTGGCGTCCAGGCCGTCGCCGACGTCCTGGTAGATCTTCCAGGAGACCCCGGCCTTCTCCAGGCGCTCGGGGTAGGTGGTCCAGCTGTAACCGGCCTCGTCGTTGCCGAGGACCGGGCCGCCGCCCTTGCCGTCGTTGCCCGTGTAACCCGTCCACATGTAGTAGCGGTTCGGGTCGGTGGAGCCGATGAACGAGCAGTGGTACGCGTCGCAGATGGTGAAGGCGTCGGCGAGCGCGTAGTGGAAGGGTATGTCCTTGCGCGTCAGGTATGCCATCGTCGTCGAGGACTTGGCGGGCACCCACTTGTCGTACTTGCCCCCGTTGAAGGCGGCGTGGCCGTCGTTCCAGCCGTGCGGGAGGTCCTGGATGAACGCCAGGCCCAGGTCGTCGGCGTCGGGGCGGAAGGGGAGGACGTCCTTCGTGCCGTCCGACTGGTGCCAGACCGACTTGCCGTTCTGGAGGGTCACCGGGTGCGGGTCGCCGAACCCGCGCACACCTCTGAGCGTGCCGAAGTAGTGGTCGAAAGAGCGGTTCTCCTGCATCAGGACGACGATGTGCTCGACATCCTCGATGGTGCCCGAGCGGTGGTGCGCGGGAAGGGCGGCAGCACGCTCGATGCTGCTGGAGAGCGCGGTGAAAGCGGCAGTACCGCCCGCGAGTTGGAGGAATCGGCGCCGATTGACTTCGGACATGACTGCGGGACCTCTCATCCTGGGTGCGGATGGCTGGAACATGAGGAAACGTGCGCGCAGCGAGTGTTCCAAGGGCAGCAAACGTCAAGGAAGGGTCCGATGGCGCCGACGTGAAGGTCGCCGGTACATGTGGTTTTCTTGTGCACAGCATCAACGGCCGGAGCACACGTAAGCGCAGGTCAAACGCATGCCAGCACGCACCCGTGCCGGCTACTTGTCCGGAGAGGTTCCGGCCCTGTTCCGGCTGTGAGCCCTCGCCGTTGGTGGTCGGAGCGGCCCCGAGGAGCGCCCGGCACAACCGGGTGACCCCGCGCCGATGCCGGCTCCGGCCCCATGGGTACGAGGGGGCCGGAGTGGCGCGGCGCGGGGTCACGGTGGTCACGAGGCCGAGTACGCCTCCACCTCACTGAACTGACCGGCGGGCCAGCCGGTGTTGGCACTGACGGTCAGCCTCAGGTAGCGCAGATTCGTGCCGGCGGGCAGGGCGACCATCGCGGTGTTGCCGGTCGCCGGGTCGAAGCGGTAGCCCTGCGAGCCGGCCACCGTCGAGAAGTTCGAGCCGTCGGTGCCGCCCAGCACCGTGATGATCTGGGTGCGCGCACCCCAGGCCGGGGACGGCGGCAGCTTCAGCACCAGCCGGCGCACGGCCTGGGTGGAGCCGAGGTCGACCGTCCAGGACTGCGGGAAGGCGTTGTTGGTGGACTCCCAGTAGCTGTTCGCGTCCCCGTCGACGGCCTTGCCCGGGGTGTAGACGTCCTGCGAGCCGGTCGCGGTGGCCGGACGGCCCTTGGCGAGGTTGCGGTCCGGGTCCGGAGGCGGGTTGCCCTGACCGGGCTGGGGCCAGGTCGAGCAGTCCGACCAGGTGCTGCTCCAGCCGGAGTTCCCGCCGCCGTCGGTGAGCGCGAAGGCGCCGGAGCCGGACGGATAGGGGCAGTTGTAGATGCCCGCCGAGCCCACGCCGGTGGCGGTCACGTTGCGGAAGGTCGCGGCGCCCTGGGCCTCGGCCTGCACGACCACCGTGCCGGTGTTGCGCACGGTCGCGCCGTCCACGGTGACGTTCCTGACCGGGTAGCCCTGTCCGCCGCCGGAGACGAACTCGAAGGCGCTGTAGGGGCTGTCGGTGATCGTCGTGTTGGTGATGCTGACGGCGGCGTTGATGGCGCTGTCGTAGGAGTCGACGCGCAGCGCGCTCATGGGGTGGTTCCAGTTGGGGTTCATGGCCCCGGTGCGGACCAGCGTGTTGCCGTCGACCGTGATCGTGCCGGCCAGCGGGTTGAAGGGGTCCAGGAACTTCTGGTTGGAGATGGCGATACCGCTGCCCAGGGCGTTGGTGTCGGAGATCAGATTGTTCCTGACAGTGATGTCGGTACCGCCGTAGATGGCGATGCCGTTGGCGAGGTTCGGCTGCGAGATGGTGTTGTTCTCGAAGCTGCTGTCGGTGTCGGGCGAGTACAGCGACCACATGGCGAGCGAGTCGTCGCCCTGGTTGCGCAGGAAGTTGTTGCGGACGCGCACGCCCTTGGCGGTGCCGTTGAGGTTGAGACCGTCCGCGGTGGTGTCGAGGATGCGGTTGTTCTCCACGACAAGGTTGTCGTTGTTGCCGGTCAGCCAGAGGCCGACCTTCAGGTGCTGGATCCACATGCCCGAAACGCTCGAGTTCGGACCGAGCGAGCCGTTGACGAAGTTGTCGGGGCTGGAGTCCACGCGCTCGGTGACCTCGCCGAGGACCGCGAAGTCCTTGATGTGAACGTTCCCGGAGGATCCGGACTGGTCGATGAAGCGGGAGGTGTGCACGACGGAGTACCAGCTGCCCGCGCCCTGGAGGGTCACGTTCTGCACGCCGCTGAGCGAGGAGGTGAGCCGGTAGTCGCCCGGCGGGATCCAGACCACTCCGCCCTGGGCGGCGGCGATGGCGTCCCGGAACGCCTGGGTGGAGTCGCCCTGTCCGCTGGGGTCGGCGCCCTTGGATGTGACGGAGACCGATCCGGCCGGCTGGGCGGCGGCCGCCGGGACCTGCTCGAAGTCGGCGACGTCCACCGAGACCTGCGTGCCGGTGGACTCGAAGGCGATTCTGTCGCCCGCCTGCACGTTCTGCCCGAGCAGCAGCCTGGCGTTGTCGAAGAAGTGGTGGGTCTTCGAGCCGGGGATCCACCCCGTGTCGATGTACGAGTACTTGGAGGTGACCGCGAGGGCCTTCGACAGCCTGGTTCCGTTGACGTACACGTTCAGCGTGCCGGACTGGCCGTCGGGGACGCTGTAGGCGACGTTCACCGCGTTGGCCGCGCGTGGCACGGTGAACTCGACGCGCTGTCCGGCGCCGAGGCGTACGGCCTGACGCCCGGAGGCCTCGGAGGCGAGGGTGCCCTGGGTGTAGTCCGGGCCGATCCTGGTGCCGGTGGTGGTGGCCGACTCGGCCTCCACCGAGGTGAAGGGCAGGGTGGCGCCCGCGGCATGGGCGGCGGGGGTGCCGAGGGTGGCGAGCATGCCTGCGGCCAGGGCGACGACCGCCCCGATCGCTGGCATGCGCCTGACAGAACTGCGTGTGTGCCCGTGCATGTGCTGATCCCTTCATTGTGGGGGTGGTGGGATAGCGCGGTGCGTCAGGCGGTCTCAGGCGCGCAGCCAGGCCGCCGTGTCCTGCGGCAGGCGGCCCCGGTCGTCCAGGGGGCCGCTGGTCAGCAGGGGTCGGGAGTGGGGAGGCAGTTCGGCGGGCGTGGCGGCGAGGTTCACCATGCAGATCACCCCGTCCGCGCGCCGGAAGGCGAGGACGCCCTCGGGGGCGGGCAGCCAGGTCAGCGGACCGTCCCCGAACACGGGGCGCAGGCGGATCGCCTCGCGGTAGAGGGCGAGCATCGAGCCGGGGTCCCGGTCCTGCAAGTCGGCGGCGTACGTCGCCCAGTCGGCCGGCTGCGGCAGCCACGGCTCCTCGCGGGAGCCGAAACCGGCGTACGGCGCCTCGGCCGCCCAGGGCAGCGGGACCCGGCAGCCGTCACGGCCCGGTGCGGTGCCGCCCGAACGGAAGTACATCGGGTCCTGGATGCGGTCCACGGGGACGTCGGCCTCGGGCAGCCCGAGTTCCTCGCCCTGGTAGACGTAGACCGCGCCGGGCAGGGCCAGGGACAGCAGCGCCGCGGCCCGCGCCCGGCGGGTACCGAGGGCGAGGTCGGTGGGGGTGCCGAAGGCCTTGGTGGAGAAGTCGAAGCCGGTGTCCGCGCGTCCGTAGCGGGTGACCGTGCGGGTCACGTCGTGGTTGCACAGCACCCAGGTGGCGGGAGCGCCCACCGGGGCGTGCTCCGCGAGTGTCGTGTCGATCGACGTACGCAGCCGCGCCGCGTCCCAGGGGCAGGACAGGAAGGAGAAGTTGAACGCCGTGTGCAGCTCGTCGGGGCGGAGGTAGCGGGCGAAGCGCTCGGCGTCCGGCAGCCACACCTCGCCCACGAAGACTCCGTCGTAGTCGTCGGCCACGGCCCGCCAGGAGCGGTAGATGTCGTGGAGTTCGTCGCGGTCGACGAGGGGGTTGGGATCCCTGCCCTCGACGAAGTCCGGCAGCGCGGGGTCCTTGGCGAGCAGGGCCGCCGAGTCGATGCGCACGCCCGCGACGCCGCGCTCGAACCAGAAGCGCAGGATGTCCTCGTGCTCCTGGCGGACGGCCGGGTGGGCCCAGTTGAGATCCGGCTGCTCGGGTGTGAACAGGTGCAGGTACCAGTCGCCGTCGGGCAGCCGGGTCCACACGGGCTCGGTGGAGCCGACGAACTGGGACGGCCAGTCGTTGGGCGGGAGTTCGCCGTCCGCGCCGCGTCCTCGCCGGAAGTGGAAGAGTGCGCGCTCCGGGCTGCCGGGTCCCGCGGCGAGGGCTGCCTGGAACCACGCGTGCTGGTCGGAGACGTGGTTGGGCACGATGTCGACAATGGTGCGCAGGCCCAGTTCCCGCGCCTCGGCGATCAGTTTCTCGGCCTCGGCGAGCGTGCCGAAGGCGGGGTCGATGGCACGGTAGTCGGCGACGTCGTAGCCGCCGTCCTTCATCGGTGACAGGTACCAGGGGTTGAACCACAGCGCGTCCACACCGAGTTCGGCGAGGTACGGCAGCCTCGCGCGGACGCCCGCGAGGTCTCCGGTGCCGTCCCCGTCGCCGTCCGCGAAGCTGCGGACGTACACCTGGTAGATGACGGCGGAGCGCCACCAGTCCTTGTCTTTCCGGGCAGGGATGGGCTGTCCCACTGTGCTTGCCTTTCTGTCTCGGGGAGGAGGGCGGTGTCAGCCCTTCGTGCTGCCCGCGCTGATTCCGGCGATGATGTGGCGCTGGAAGACGAGGAACAGCGCGACCATGGGGATGCTGGCGATCACCATCGCGGCGACGAGCACGGTCAGCTGGATGTTCTGCGACAGCTGGACCAGGGCCACGCTGATGGGCTGCTTGTCGGTGTCGGAGAAGACCATCAGTGGCCACAGGAAGTCCTGCCAGACGGCGACCAGCGCGAAGATCGACACCACGCCGAGGACGGGCCGCGACATCGGCAGCACGATCGACCACAGGATGCGCAGCTTGCCGGCACCGTCGATCTCGGCCGCCTCCAGGACGTCCCGCGGGAGCTGGTCGAAGAACCGCTTGAGGAGGTAGAGGTTGAAGGCGTTGGCGACCGCCGGCAGCCAGATCCCGAGGGGGTCGTTGAGCAGGCTGGTGTGGATCAGCGGCAGGTCGGCCACCGTCAGGTATTTGGGCACCACCAGCGCCTGGGCCGGGACCATCAGGGTGGCGAGGATGCCACCGAGGATCACCTTGCCGAAGGCGGGCCGCAGCTTGGACAGGGCGTAGGCGGCGGCCGTGCAGAACACCAGCTGGAAGAGCCAGGCGCCGGCCGCCTGCACCACCGTGTTCCACAGATGCTCGGGCAGCTGCATCAGGTCCCAGGCGTCGGTGTAGCCGGTCAGGTGCCACTGCTCGGGGATGAGCGTGGGCGGGGTCCTGGCCACCTCGTCCGGTGACTTCATCGCGCCGGTCACCATCCAGTACACGGGGAACAGGAAGGCGAGCGCGAACAGCACGACGACGGCGGTGAAGACGGTCCAGTACACGGCCTTGCCGCGCGGGCGGGCCAGGACGGCCGGCGAGACGAGTGTGCGGGTGCTCATGCGTCCCCCTCCCTGGAGCGGGTGAGCCACAGGTAGACGGCGGAGAACGCGCCGAGGAGCACGAGGAGCATGACGCTCAACGCGCAGGCCCCGCCGAAGTCGTTGTAGAGGAAGGCGTACTTGTAGATGAGGTAGAGCACGGTGACGGTCGCGTTCTCCGGGCCGCCTCCGGTGATCACGAACGGCTCGGTGAAGACCTGCATCGTCGCGATGATCTGCAGCAGCATCAGCATGAGGATGACGAATCTGGTCTGCGGGATCGTCACGTGCCGGACGCGCTGCAGCAGGTTGGCCCCGTCCAGTTCGGCCGCCTCGTACAGCTCGCCCGGGATGCCCTGCAGCGCCGCGAGGTAGATCAGTACGGTGCCGCCCATGTTGGCCCAGGTCGCCACGAGGACCAGGGAGACCAGCGCGGTGTCGGCGCCGTTGGTCCAGTTCGAGGTGGGCAGGTGCAGAAAGCGCAGCGCCTCGTTCGCGAGCCCGGCACCGGGGTCGTAGAACCACTTCCACAGCAGGGCGCTGACCACCGGCGGGATCATCACCGGCAAGTACACCACGACCCGGAAGAAGGCCTTCGCATGCCTGAGTTCGTTGAGGACGAGGGCCAGCAGAAAGGGGACCGCGAAACCGATCAGCAGGGCCAGCAGTGTGAAGGTGAGCGTGTTGCGCCAGGCCGCGGCGAACTCCGGGTCGTGCAGGACCCGGGTGAAGTTGGCCGTGCCCACCCACTCGGGCGCGGAGCCCGGCGTGTACTTCTGGAAGGCGATCACGACCGCGCGGATCGCCGGGTACCAGGAGAACAGGGCGAAGCAGAGCAGGCCGCCGAGGAGGAAGGCGTAGGCGCGGGCCTGGTCGGCGACGCGGCGCCGCGCACGCCCCCCTCCCGTGGGCGGCGCCTGCACCGGGCGGACGGCGACCGCCTGCGGGGGCCGCCGTGCTGCCGTCTCGGTCATCGGTGTCAGCTCCGGACGAGGATGTTGTCGATCTTGCCGGAGGCGTCCTTCAGCAGCTGGTCGATGTCCGCGTCCTTCTTGGTGAGCACCGCGGAGACGGCACCGTCGAGAACGGAGTAGATCTGCTGGGCGTTCGGCGGCTCGATCTTCAGCTGGAGGGAGTGGTTGCCGTCGAGGAAGGACTGGTAGTTCTCCACCGGGACGTTGGCGTTGGCCTTCTTGGCCTCCTGGTCCTTGGCGTCGGCGGCGCCGGTGAACAGCCGCGGCTCGGGCAGGCCGACGGGGGCGTTGTTCTTCTTGGCCCGGGCGTAGTCACCGAGGAAGCCCTTGCCCGGGGTGAGGAACATGTGGTCCAGCCACTTGAGGCCGGCCCGGATCTGGGCCGGAGTGTCCTTCTTGTTGAACATGTAGCCGTCGCCGCCGATCAGCGTGCCCTTGCCGCCGGGCATCGGGGCGATGGCGAGGTCGTTGTAGTTGCCGCCCTTCTCCTTCACCAGGATCGGGATGTTGTCGGGGGCGGAGAGGTACATGCCGAGCTTCCCGGAGCCCATCAGCTGCTGTACGTCGTTGATGACGAGGAGCTGCTTGCTGCCCATGGAGTTGTCGGTCCAGCGCATGTCGTGCAGGTTCTGCAGCACCGCGTGGCCTTCGGGAGTGTCGATGGTGGCCTTCTTGCCGTCGGTGCTGACGACGTCCCCGCCCTGCGAGTACAGCTCGGCCGTGAAGTGCCAGCCGCCCTGGTTCTGCGCGCTGTAGTCGGCGTAGCCCACGGTTCCGTTGCCGAGCGCGGCGATCTTCTTGGCGTCGGCGCGGACCTCCTCCCAGGTGGCCGGGGGCTTCTCGGGGTCGAGACCGGCCTTCTGGAAGAGCTGCTTGTTGTAGATGAGCCCCATCGAGTAGCCGGTGCGCGGGATGCCGTAGATCTTGCCGTCGACGGTGTAGATGTCGCGCAGCTGCTGCTGGACGGTGTCGTAGCTCTTCAACTCCTTGACGTACGAAGTCAGATCGGCCGCCTGACCGGTGTCGACGACGTGCTTCACGTCCGTGAAGTACGTGTAGAACACGTCCTCCATCTGACCGCCGGCGAGCTTGGCGTCGAAGGTCTTGGGGTCCTGGCAGGGGAACGCGTCATGGGCCACGACGTCGATGTCCGCGTTCTTCTTCTCGAAGGCGGCGATGTCCTGCTCGAAGAACCCGCGGTCGACCTTGGCGCTCTTGGGCGGCTCGCAGTTGACGGTGATGCGCGTCTTGCCGCTCGCCGAGTCGTCCTCGGAGCCGCAGGCGGATGCGGCGAGGGCGAGGGAGCAGACGCTGAGCGCGACGAAGGTACGGCGGAACCCGGTGCTTCTCATCGGTGGACCCCTTTGGGCAGGAGCGGTCGGCGCCGCACACTCAAGCACCGACAACAGCAAGCCGCAAGATGTCACGCAGAATCTGAAATTATTTGACAGTACACCGGATCTCAGAGACGAGGCGCTTGCGCGGTCGACCCCCTGACCACCAGTTCGGGCTCGAACAGCAGCTCGTCGGCCGGTACGGAACTGCCTCCGATCTGCGCGTTCAGCAACTCGACCGCGGCCTTCCCCATCGACTCGATGGGCTGGCGGACGGTGGTGAGGGGCGGTTCCGTGCAGTTCATGAGGGCCGAGTCGTCGTAGCCCACGACGGATATCTGCGACGGAACGTCGAGTCCCCTGCGGCGGGCGGCCCGCACCACCCCCAGCGCGAGCGGATCGCTGGCGCAGATGAACCCGGTGACCCCTCGGTCGATGAGCTTGGACGCCGCCGCGTGACCGCCCTCGATCGAGAACATGGCCCGCGCGACGTGCTCGTCGGGCAAGTGGCCGGCGATCGCCCGGGCCGCCGCGAGCTTGCGGGCCGAGGGCACATGATCGCCCGGTCCGAGCACCAGCCCGATGCGCTCGTGCCCCAGCGAGGCGAGGTGCCGCCAGGCCTGTTCGACGGCGACGGCGTCGTCGCAGGAGACGCCCGGGAACCCGAGGTGCTCGATGGCCGCGTTGACCAGGACCACCGGGATGTTCCGCTCGGCGAGCACCCGGTAGTGGTCGTGCGGGGCGTCGGCCTGCGCGTACAGACCGCCGGCGAAGACGACGCCGGAGACCTGCTGTTGCAGCAGCAGCGCGACGTAGTCGGCCTCGGAGACGCCGCCCTTGGTCTGCGTGCACAGCACGGGGGTCAGTCCGAGCTGGGCGAGCGCGCCACCGATGACCTCGGCGAACGCGGGGAAGATGGGGTTCTGCAACTCCGGGAGGACCAGCCCCACCAGCCGCGCCCGCTCACCGCGCAGCTGGGTGGGCCGTTCGTACCCGAGGACGTCGAGGGCGGACAGCACCGCCTGCCGGGTGGCTTCGGAGACTCCGGGCTTGCCGTTGAGCACCCGGCTGACCGTGGCCTCGCTGACCCCGACCTTCTTCGCCACTTCAGCAAGTCGTCGCGTCATGTGTGCAAGAATAGCGCAAGAAATGCAAACTGCTTGCGCGATCGCGAGAGCAGGATCCGATGGCCCGTGCTCTCTTCAGGAGACGGCAGGGGCCGGGAGTATCCGCACCCGGGCGTCGGGGAGCTTGTCCCACCAGTGGCCGTACCGGCTGTAGACGAGTGGTTCGCGATCCGCCAGCAACGTCGTCAGGGCCCGGGCCTCCGCGGCGAGTCCGTCCCAGGCCTCGGGCGACAGTTCGTGGAAGGCCGTCGCCTCGATACCGCCCTCGACCGGGCGCCACACGCCGGCGACATGGCCGTCCACCAGCAGCGTCGGCAGCACGTCGCCGTTCCTCCGGGTCACCAGCGGGCGGTAGTCCTCGGGAATCACCCGGCCCCGGTCGGCGTAGGCCAGCAGGACGCTGTCCCACATGGCCATCAGGCGCGGTGGGGCGGGTGTGTCCGCGGACGGGCGCGGAGCGCCGGGTATGTCGAACAGGGGCGTACCGCCCGGTCCCTGGATCCGCTCGACAGCGCCGTCGAGGGCGCGCAGCGCCTCGCGGACGTGGGCCCGCTGCACCATCGCGAACTGCGCCACGTCCGCCACCGACGCGGGCCCGAACCCGGCCAGGTACCGCAGGACGAGGGCCTGCACGGCCTTCGGATCCGTCTGCCGCCCCGTGGGCGTGAAGGCCGCCCGCGACGCGACGTACGACGGCCGGGCGCCGAATACCCACGGCCCACCGTCCGGGACGTGCCACAGCGGCGCGTACGACCGCAGCCCCCACCAGGCTCCGGCCCGCTTCTCGGCGCCCAGCCGCCGCTCGAGCCACTCCTCCAGCTCGGTGGCCGTTCGCGGGCGGTCGGCGAACTCCACCAGTTCCGGCACCAGTTCGCCCGCGTCCGCAGGGGTGAGCCCCGCCGCCGCGAAACGGTAGCCGAGCCGGGACGCGTACAGCGTGGGCTGCATCGCCGCGCGGAAGACCGGATAGTCGTCCACGTGGACCGCGTGCGGCGTGATCCGCATCAGGGTCGCCTTGATGACCTCACCGCCGGTGAAGGCGGCGTCCAGGTCGGCCGGGGCGAACCCGCTGAGCCGGTTCCACAACGCCAGGTACGGCGAGGCCGGGTGCTGTGCCTGGAACGCCACGACACGGCGCACCGCGTCGGCGGCGGTCAGGGACTCCCGCCGCAGCAGCAGTTGGCGGGCGAGTGTGGCCCGGTTGAGTTCGCGTGGGGTGAGCTGCATGACCGGGATTGTGCCGCGAACCGCTCCAAGGTCGCGGGGCCGCCCCCGTGGTCCGGCCCCGGTCCCAAGGCCGGGTGGATAAGAGATATCCGGTAATGTGGGGCGGCGCATGATCGCCGCTGCTGGGGCTTGATTTACCTGATGTCGAGCTTCAGGTTGTGGAGCGCCGCGACGCCGGCAACGGCAT
>NZ_JBEYXD010000147.1:0-12561 GCF_040644975.1 Streptomyces sp. NPDC046900
AAACGCAGCGACGACCGACGAGGGTTCGTGGTGCTGCCCAAGCGGTGGATCGTCGAGCGTCTCTTCGCCCACCTGATGCGCAGCCGCCGCCTGGTGCGCGACGTCGAACGCCGCACCGCCAGCGCGGAGGCGATGGTCTACTGGTCAATGACCTTGCTCATGACCCGTCGCCTGGCCCGCTCCCGCCTGCCGCGAGGGTGAACCGGCCCGGCGGCTGCTCGGCCAGCCAGCCGCGGGCCACCAGGCGTTTCGCTTTCGACCGCAGTGCTTCCACCCGCGCCGGCACCACGTCCATGCCGAACGCCGCGGCCATCTCCTGGCAGGTAAGCGGCCCCTGCCCGAGCCGGGCCCGGTCTGCGAGCGCGGTGAGGATGCGCTGGTAGTCCACCGACAGCACCGACCAGGCCAGCCCCGGGCGCCACACCGGCACCTGCGACTTCGGCTTCGCCGCGTCCCGCAGCGTCGACTGCACCTCCGCATCCCGCGGATCCGCGGTGACCTCCGCCTCGGCGGTGGCGCCGTCATCCGGAGCCAGCACCGTATCGACCCGCCTGCGAGCGATCGCCCACTCCTGCCATTCCAGCTCGGCCGCGGCAAGCTCGGTCTGGATGCGGTCGGCCTCCTCCCGCAGCCCGTCGACTCGACGCCGAGCGGCGAGCTCGTGCTGTTCCAGCAGCCCGACAACTGACGGCATCCGCGACCTCCCGGGGAACGACGACCCGACAGGCCACCACTCCCACGGAATCACCACTCCTATCCCCGACCAGCGGAAACGCGTCGATCACGTCCGGAAAGACTGTGAGGATGGTCTGGTGCCGCTTCGAGCGGTGGCCTGACTCGCGGAAAGACTGGCTTGGGTGCCTTTCTGTTGATCTGTCGGCCACCGCGCGGAGCGGCATCTGCTGCCGCTGGGCAGGGGACGTGTCCCGATAGGGGCCTTCGCGACAGGCACCGTCACAGTCTTGACCTCCCCGGCCCGGCGGCGGCCACCCGTTCCGACGCGATCAGGAGACAGGCGACCTTGCCCAGCATCACGCAGCCAGCTGCCCCGTGTCACATCCCAGCTGACACCGCCGAAGAGATCCTCCTCGGTGTCGACACCCACAAGGACTTCCACGCGGCGGCCGTCGTCAACGTCCTCGGCGCCGCCCTGGACGGACGCACCTTCCCGACCACCACTGAGGGATACCGCCAGCTCGTCGCCTGGGCCCATTCGTTCGGCGTCCTGCGCCGGGCCGGGGTGGAGTGCACCGGCTCCTACGGTGCCGCGCTTGCCCGCCACTTGCGCGCCGAGGGCATCGAAGTGACTGAGGTCAACCAGCCCGACAAGGCAGCACGCCGACGCCGTGGAAAGACAGACGCCGTCGACGCGGAAGCGGCGGCCCGCGCTGTCCTGTCCGGTCGCGCAACCGCGACCGCGAAGACCAGCGACGGCCCGATCGAAGGCCTGCGGCTGCTCAAACTCGCGAAAGGCTCCGCGATCAAGTCCCGCACCCAGGCCATCAACCAGCTCAAGAGCGTCCTGATCTCGGCGGATGCCGCCCTGCGCGAGTCGCTGGCTGGGCTGAGCAACCCGCACCTGCTCAAGCGGTGCGCCGAACTGGACGACTCGCGGGGGGACGGGCCGGCAGACACTGCCCGACACGTGCTGAAGCTCCTCGCTGACCGCATCCAGCACCTGACCGGGGAGATCGACAACCTCAACAAGCGGATAGCCGCGGGTGTCAAAGCGCACTTCCCCGGTCTGCTCGACACGCACGGCGTCGGCCCGGACAACGCCGCCGCCCTGCTCATCTCGGCTGGCGACAACCCCGATCGCCTCAGCAGCGAGGCGTCCTTCGCCGCCCTGTGCGGCACCAGCCCAGTCGAGGGCATCCTCCGGCAAGACCCAACGACGGCGGCTCAACCGTGGCGGTGACCGCCAGGCCAACGCCGCTCTCTACCGGATCGTCCTCAGCCGCCTGCGTTGGGACGACCGCACCCGGGACTACCTGCGGCGACGCCTCTCCGAGGGCAAAACCCGCCGGGAGATCATCAGGTGCCTGAAGCGATACGTCGCACGCGAAATCTATCGACTCATCGCCGCCATCAAGACAGCCGCATGCCACACAGATCCCGACCGAACCGCAAGTTGACATCCATAGGGGCATCAACAGCTTCTAAACGGCCCAAGACCTCCAGTACGCCGAAAGCGGCATGTCACACACATCAGACCGAGTGGTCCCCTTTCTCGTTGCCCAAACCGTGGCCCGCAATCTCACCGCCCGAGTGGTCCCCCTACACCCTGCCGAAAACAGCACGGTCGAAGTCGCGCACACAGATTGCGTCGATGTCGACGTCGTAGCGCTCGATCCGCTCGGTCGCGACCTCGGCAACCTCAACTGCGGATACCTCGCGGGCGTCCATCGCCGCAGTCAACTCGAAGGCCGCCACGTAGCTGAAGTCGGTTGCGGGCATTGTTTGCTCTCACCTAGCGGCAGTGGCCATCGCACGGTCGCAGCGTCCAGACAGTGACTGTTCGTTGGCCCGGTAGCCCACCGACCGGCTTCCTCGTGGCGCGACCGGCCCGGGTGCCGGTCGCTGAAGATCAGGGGTTCACCGAGGAGTCAGCGGCTGGGGGCGAAAACCTCTTCACTGTTGTGTGAACTCATTCGTCCCGGCGTGGGGGCGCGTTCGGAGCGCGCAGCCTGGTGCCCGCCGGAAGGTCGTGCGGTAAAGATCGTGTTCGGTCAGACGTCTTGTGCTGCGAAGCCGTGGCGCCACGTCTCATGTTCGAGTTGCCATCCTCGGGAGCGGGCCACGGCATTGGAGGCCCCCCGTGCCCAGTTTTGCCGCCCTGACGTGGCTTCGGGGGCAGGGATGCCCAGGACTTCGCTCAGGACGGGCAGCCACTGGCGACCCTGGGCCGGCTCGTCGTCCACGATGTTGACAGGGCCCGAGGGCCAGTCGAGGGCATGGACGGTGGCCCTTGCAGCGTCGGCCACGTGAACGAACGACGTGACGGAACGGTCCGCCTCAAGGTACGCGAGCAGACGGGCAGTCGGGTCACCTGCCAGGGCCGCGGCGACTGCGCCGCCCGGGGCGTACCAGGTGCCGGGGCCGTACAGGATGCCGTACCGCAACGCCACGGCAGTCTCCAGCTGAGCGGCGGTTTCCTCCAGCGCTTGGATGCCGTCCACCATGCCTCCTCGCGGCTGCGCTGCCCCAATGTCGAGCGGGACGGTCTCGTCTGCCGGTGTTTCTCCCGGCGCGTACGCCCAAGAGATTGATTGAGCGACGATCTTTCGCACCCCGGCGGCCCTGGCTGCGTCGACCAGGTTGCGTGTCCCCTCCCGACGCAGCCGGTTGGTCGCTTCTCCGTCTGCGTCCGACAGGGCGGTGAGCTGGTGAATCACTGCATCTGGTGCGGACTCGGTCATCACCTGCAGCAGACGGTCTGCGTCGAATACGTCCGCTTGGACGGCTGAGGCGCCTTGGCGTCGCACGCGCTCGGCTCCTGTGGGCGTCCGGGAGAGTCCTGTGACGTGATGTCCAGCGTCCAGCAGCAGGGGGACGAGCAGTCGGCCCACTGCGCCGGTGGCGCCGGCAACCAAGATGCGCATCAGGATCACTCCTTCACTCGGTAAGAGAATCGATCTTCGAGGAGACGCGATTTAAAGAGAGGCGGGGATATCATGAATGGCTATGAATTATGGCTATTAATTTTAGATCTTTGGTCCCCGCGTGCCCACAGGCGCGGATCTACGAGCGTTTGATTCGGGTGGTTTTTCACGCGCCGACCGCTAGTTGTTGATCAGCCCAGACGATTTTGCCGTCCGGGATGTGGCGGGTTCCCCATCGGTGGGACAGTTGGGTGACGAGGAAGAGGCCGCGTCCGTGTTCGTCGGTGGTGCGGGGGTGTCGCAGAAGCGGGTGGCTGTGGCTGGCGTGGCTGTGGCTGGCGTCGGAGACTTCGCAGGTCAGCATCTCGTGCCGGATGAGGCGTAGGCCGATCGTGCGGTCGCTGCTGCAGTCGCCGTTGCCGTGGCCGTGGATGATGGCGTTGGTGAACAGTTCGCTGACGATCAGCTCTGTGGACTCGGCCAGGTGTTCCAGTCCCCACTGGGTCAGCTGCCGGGTAGCGAGAGTTCGGGCACGGCTGACGACGGCGGGGTCGCTGGGGAACTGCCAAGAGGCGACCTGGTCTGCGCTCAGCGAGCGGGTCCGTGCGAGGAGCAGAGTGACATCGTCGCTCGGCGGCTTGGCCCGCAGTGTGTCCACCGCGGAAGAGCACAGATCGTCCAGGGTGAGGTCGGGCCGTGCGAGGGCCGTACGCAAACGGTTCATGCCGGCGCTGATGTCCTGGTCGCGGGCCTCGATCAGACCGTCGGTGTAGAGGGCCAGCACGCTTCCTTCGGCAAGTTCCAGAGTTACGGACTCGAAGGGGACCAGTCCGAGGCCGAGCGGTGCTCCGGTGGGCAGGTCGGGGAAGGTGACGTGGCCGTACGGGTCGATGATCGCGGGCGGGGGGTGGCCGGCCCGTGCCATGGTGCAGGTGCGGGTGACCGGGTCGTAGACGGCGTACAGGCACGTGGCGGCCATCGTGGTGGTGGCCGGGTGCGGGGGGTCGGCTTCTGCCTCGGTGAGGCGGATGACCTGCTCGTCGAGGCGGGACAGTACTTCGTCGGGAGGCATGTCCATGTCGGCGAGGGTGTGCATGGCGGTGCGGAGTTGGCCCATCTTGGCCGCCGCGTTGATGCCGTGTCCGACCACGTCGCCGACGACCAGGGCGACGCGGGCGCCGGAGAGGGGGATCACGTCGAACCAGTCACCCCCGATGCCGTGGTGGCTGTCGGCCGGCAGGTAGCGCCAGGCCACATCGGCGGCGGAGCCGCCTGTGGGGCGGCGGGGGAGCAGCAGGCGCTGCAGGGCGAGAGCCGCGGAGCGTTCGCGCGCGTATTGGCGGGCGTTGTCCAGGGCCAGCGCCGCCCAGCTGACGAGTTCCTCGGCCAGGAGCAGGTCGTCCTCCTCGAACGGCCTGGGGTCCTTCGTCCGCATGAAGACCGCCACGCCCAGCACTGCGCCCCGGGCGTGGATTGGGACGACCATCAACGAGTGCATGGCGTGCTCGCGGAGCTTCTCCGCCCGCGCCGCGTCGTGGTGGTCCAGCCATGTGCTCGGGGATGCGTCCAGTATGGGCTCGAAGTGGGGTTTCCCGGAGCGCAGGACATTGGTGAAGGGCGAAGTGGGCGGGACGAAGACCGGCTCTCCGCGAGCGAACAGGGACTCCGGCGTTCCCGGGTGGATCGAGGCCAGGCCGGCACGGCGGAAGGCGGGGATGCGCCCGTCCTGTGTGCCGAGATGGGCCAAGGGCTCCTCGCCGAGTGGGACGGACTCCGCCAGGTCGACGGTGGCGTAGTCCGCGAGGAACGGCACGGCGAGGTCGGCCAGTTCCTGCGCGGTCTGCATGACGTCCAAAGTGGTGCCGATTCGCCTGCTGGCCTCGCCGAGGATTGCCAGACGCTCTCGCGCCCGTCGGCTGTCGGTGACGTCCACGCTCACGACGCACACGCCCAGCGCGCGGCCCTGCGCGTCGTCGAGGCGGAAGTAGGACGCTGTCAATATGCGGTTGCTTCGCACATTTGCCGGCAGGAAGGCCTGGTAGTCCACGTTGATCGCCGGGTCGCCGCTCTCCAGCACCTGGTGCATCACTGCCTCCAGCGTTTCGGCGTCCGTCCCGGGCGCCGCCTCCGTCAGCGTGCGGCCCAGCCGTTGGGGGAGGGGGATGCCGTCCTTGGAGCCCTGGGTGTCGTTCACCTGGATGCAGCGCAGGTGCGTGTCCCGTATGACGACGCCGATCGGCAGGCGGTTTGGCAGCGGCAGCGCAGCGAGGAGCGGCTCCGCCGCTGTGGCCTCGGCCGGCCACGGGGGAAGCGAGGCCTTGTCGGTCGCCCAAACGATCCACCAGTCCCGGCCGTCCTGCCCGGTCAGTGATGACACGCACAGGCGCACGTCGATGCTGCGGCCGTCGCGGTGGCGGACCTGCGTGAGGTCGGACCAGCGGCCCCGGAGGGTGCTCTCGTGTGCGGCTTGTGATGCCTTTGCTCGGTCGTCGGCGGCCACCAGCAGGGCACCGGCGGACCGCCCCACCACCTCCGCGGCCGAGTAGCCCACGAGCCGTTGAGCGGCCTGCGACCATCCCACAACCGTCCCCTCTTCGTCGAGGAGGGCCATCGGAACGTCGGCTGCCTCAAAGGTCGACTGGCCTTCTGAGACTGCCGTTCCTACGGAGTGGTTCATCGGGTCTCCCTTTTGCCCCCAGGTGATGCGGTCTCCCCGGCTGTGCAGTGGTCCAGGTCCATCACTCGGGCTGGATCCCCGTCCGAGCCGGGATGCGGTTGGAGGACCGTCGGTTCACACCCTCGGCAGCGATATCGCTCTCTGGCGACGACGGCCTACTTGCTGGCATCCGCATTTTGTGCGGCAGCAGTCGGCGCCGGCTGAGCACGTGGTGCAGCCAGGTCCCCAAGGCCGCTCCCACGACCGGGGCGATCAGGTAGATCCACAGATCGGTGCTCTGCCCGGCCAGTGCGGCAGGGCCGAACTGGCGCGCGGGGTTGATCGAGCCACCGCTGCGGGGGCCCAGGACAGCGATCACCAGGGCGACCGACAGCCCGATGACGTACGGCACCAGGCGTGCAGTGCGGGCATGGGCCATGGTGAACCCGACGGCAATGATGATGATCGCCATGCTGCCCGCCTCGGCCACGAAGACGGACGCAGGCTGCCACGCGGGTGCCGGCACGATAGCGGCATAGTCCACCGACGGAAGCGAGACGGCAGATCCCCACACCAGACGCGCCAGACCCGTCCCCGCCGCGGAACCGGCACATTGGGCCAGCACGTAGGGCACGACGCCGCGCCCGGGGAAGGCGCCCATGAGCCACAGGGAGACCGTCACGGCGGGATTCATGTGGCCCCCACTGCGCCGGCCGGGCGGGCTGAGGATCAGCCCGGTGAGGATGGTCCCGCTGAGGCCGCCGATGACGGCGAGCGCGGCGTCGAGGTCGCCGACGCACAGGGCGGAGTCCGGGTCACGCAGCCACCGGACGACCGTCACCGCCAGGAACAGCAGGACGGTGGCGAGTACGAACTCGTCGACGGCACGCGCCAACCGCAGCTGGCGGGACAGTGAAGTGACGGTACTCACCGAAAGCTCCTGGCGTTGGTTTCGTGCGAGGCGGGATAAAGCCACCGTGCTGCCGGAACGGCGTGGCCCGGTCGTTCCAAGCCCCGTTTTGGGCCTGTCAGCCGGCGGGGGTGTAGTGGCCGGGGACGAGGCGGGTGGAGACGCCGAAGCGGTTCCACGCGTTGATGGTGGTGATCGCGACGATGAGGCGGGCCAGTTCGGTCTCGTCGAACTCGTCGGCGGCCCTGGCGTAGACCTCGTCGGGGACGAAGCCGTCGGTGAGGACGGTGATCGCCTCGGTCAGTTCGATCGCCGCGATTTCCCTGGCCGTGTAGAAGTGCTTGGACTCCCGCCACGCGTCGAGCTGGATGATTCGCTCGGCGGTTTCGCCTGCGGCGAGTGCGTCCTTGCTGTGCATGTCCAGGCAGTAGGCGCAGTGGTTGATCTGCGAGGCGCGGATCTTGACCAGGTCCAGCAGAGTGGGGTCCAGGCCCTGCCTGGCTGCCGCGTCGAGGCGGATCATGGCCTTGAAGGCCTCCGGATGGAGCTTGGCCCAGTCCAGGCGCGGTGTGTGTGCGGCCAGACGCTTCGTCCCTGCGGGTGCTTCGTTGCTGTTCATGCCTGCAACGCTACGTACCATCTGGCACCGGAGTAGCGTCCATTTTCATGGCAGATTCCGAGACCAATTCTGCGGGTCACTCATACTCCGCACCGGGTACCGACCTCCACCTGGAACTGCGCGGACCAGGCTTGCGCGTCGGGCTGACAAACGCACTGCGGGAAGCCGTACGAACGAGGCGACTCACACCCGGCACCCTGCTGCCGCCCTCGCGCTCACTCGCCGCCGACCTTGGTGTCTCCCGCAAAACCGTCACCGACGCCTACGCCGAACTCGTCGCCGAGGGCTGGTTCACCGCCCAGCAAGGATCCGGGACCCGTGTGGCCAAGCGAACCGAGCCGCGACGCACCACGCCCGCCGCGCCCCGCACGAAACCGGCCCCACGCCGTCCCAGGTACGGGATGCGGGTTGGTGCCCCGAACCTCGCGAGCTTTCCCCGCACACAATGGCTCACCGCTTCGCGCCGCGCTCTGACAGCGGCACCGCACGACGCCTTCGGCTATGGAGACGCCCTTGGCCGAGTGGAGCTCCGCACTGCCCTCGCGGACTATCTGGCACGAGCCCGCGGTGTCCACGCCGAGCCGGACCGGATTGTCATCTGCTCCGGCTTCCACCACGGGCTGACCCTGATGGCGCAGGTACTCAAGACGCGGCAGGTCCGGGCGGTAGCCGTTGAGGCCTACGGCCTCGACCTCTATCGCGACTTGCTGACCCGCGCCGACCTTCGCACCCCACCTGTCCACGTCGACGAACACGGCGCGCGCACCGAAGACTTGAAGCACATGCCCGAGATCGGCGCGGTGCTTCTGACCCCCGCGCATCAGCACCCGACAGGCGGCGCACTACGCCCGGACCGGCGCGCCGCAGCTGTCGACTGGGCGCGAGCCGCCGATGGGCTGATCCTGGAGGACGACTACGACGGCGAATTCAGGTACGACCGACAGCCAGTGGGAGCCCTGCAGGGCCTGGACCCGGATCGAGTGGTGTACTTCGGCTCGGTGAGCAAATCGCTGGCGCCAGGCGTGCGGCTCGGCTGGATGGTCCTCCCTGAGGAACTGGTCCCCCAGATCGCCGCGGCCAAGGGCCACGGCGACTACATGTCGAGTGCGCTGGAGCAGCTGACGCTCGCAGAGTTCATCACATCAGGTGCGTACGACCGTCATGTGCGCTCGATGCGACTGCGCTACCGGCGCCGCCGCGACCAACTGGTCACAGCCCTGGCGCAGAGAGCGCCGCACGTCCGCGTGGCCGGCATCGCAGCCGGATTGCAAGCGGTCGTGGAACTCCCGCACGGAACCGAGCGCTCGGTCGTCCAGGCGGCGACCCGCCAGGGCCTGGAGGTCAGCGGCCTTGCAGAGTTCCGCCACGAAGCGACGGATCCCGAAAGGCAGTTGCCCGAACAGGACGCCCTTGTGGTGAACTACGCGGCTCCCTCGGACAGCGCGTGGGCGGGCGCACTGGACACCCTGTGCAGGGTGATGCCGTAGGCGGGACCGTAGGGCCGTGGCTGTGTCACCAGGCCAACGCCGGGTCCCGAGCTGCCGCCGGGCCACTGGGCCGGACCGCGGCAGTCGCCTCACCGCCTGCCGACCCACTCTTCCAGGTAAGTGAAGGCGTCGACGGGCGAGGCGGCAGGGAAGAACAGTTCGGCCAGGGGCAGCGGCAGGAAGCCCTCCTCCTCCATCCGTCGGAGTTGCAGCGTCAGGCCGTCGTAGAAGCCGTCCGTGTTCAGCAGCACCACCGGCTTGTCGTGCAGTCCGTGCTTGCGCAGCTCCAGGATCTCGGTCACCTCGTCCAAAGTGCCGAGGCCGCCGGCCATCACCACCAGTGCGTCCGCTCCGGCGAGCAGCAAGGCCTTCCGTTCGGCGAGATCCTTGGCGAACACCATCTCGTCGGCATCAGTCCTGGCCCACTTGCGCAGAAAGCTGACCGAGACCCCGACGAGCCGCCCCCCGCTCTGCCGGACTCCATCGGCGACGACCTTCATCAGCCCGGTATCGGATCCGCCCCACACCAACGTATGGCCCCCCTTGCCCATCAGCTCCGCGAACTCGCGAGCCGGCCGGATGTAGCGCTTGTCGAGGTCGGCGGCAGAGAGGAAAACACAGATATTCATGGTGGCGGGGGTTGCAGCGATCACGATCTCGACCGTATGCGCTCGACTACGCATGAGCCCATACCAATGACGAAGACAAAGAGGGGACCAATCCCAACCGCCGACCGTGACCTGTGGTCGACGCCTCACAGTACTGCCGGGCCGACCTGCGCAAGCCCGTCGCATCGTCTGCCGCACCTTTCTCCGCACCTTGCTCCATTCACGAAGAGCGGCTGACGGGCGGGGATGCGCGCGGTCGTTCTGCGTTCTGGGGCAGGTCGTCGCGCGCCCGATGTCCAGGACGCTCGGCGAGCACACCCGTGAACGCGGGGTGTTCTGGCCGTTCAGCGCTGGTGGGCAAGCGGGTTCCGGGCGATGGTACGTCGTTCCTGTGCGATGCCGTCGGGGCCTGAACGCCGAGCCGACGGCCTGCCGTAAAGGGGAGCGCTCAAGTCGTGCGCGCGTCGTAGGCCTGCTGGTGGTGGCGGATCTCGGCGTGCCGGTCGGCGGACCAGGCGGCCAATTCGAGCACGGTGGACAGCAGGGAGGCGCCGAGGCCGGTGAGGGAATACACGACGCGGGGTGGTACCTCCGCGTAGGCGGTGCGATCCACCAGCCCGCTGCGCTGGAGTTGCTTGAGAGTGAGGGTGAGCATCCGCTGGGAGACACCGGGGATGGCCTGCGCGAGGTCGGAGTAGCGCACGGGCCCGTCGGCCAGGGTACCGATGATCAGCACGCTCCACTTGTCGCCGACCATGTCGAGTACCTCACGGATGAAGTCGGTGTCGTTGTCGCTCCACTGCGCACAAGGGCCCGGAGTGCTCCGTACGTTTGCCCGTACGTTCGTGCGCCGCCGTCGGATTTCGCTGCTGGCGCCCACGTCTGTCGCCCCTTTCTGCTGATCCACGAACATGGTTGTGCCTTTTGTAAGGCTCGCCATGCTAATGCACAGTGAGGCTACGAATAGGAAGTAAGTATCGAGAGGAACCTCACCGTGAAGCTCGAGTTCTGGTCGGACATCATCTGCCCGTACTGCGGGCTGATGGACAACCGACTGCGGCTGGCCCTGGAGCGCTTCGAGCACGCCGATGACGTCCAGGTAGTCCACCGTTCCTTCCAGGTCCACCCCGGCCTGCCCCGCGAGGGCGTCACCCAGCGGCAGCTGCTGGAGTTGCACGGCATTTCGCCGGCGCGCGCAGAGCAGCTCCTCGCGCCGATCGAGGCCGCCGCCCACGCCGAAGGACTGGAGACCTATCACGTGCTTGAGCGCACACTCGGCCCGACCGACCACGCCCACGAGCTCCTTGCCTTCGCCACCGACAAGGGGCGCGGCAACGAGGTATGGACGGCGATGTTCCACGCTCACTTCGGGTCCGCACGCAACCTGTGGACCCAGGACCAGGTTCTCGACTTCGCCGCCGAGCTCGGCCTGGACCGTGAGGAGACCGACCGGGTACTGCGCGAGCGTCGCTACCGGGCCCAGGTCGTTGCCGACCAACGCGAGGCCGAGCGCCTGGGAGCCCACGGCACACCGTTCATCACTCTCGACGCCACGTACGCCATCCCCGGCGCCGTCGGCACCGACGAACTCCTGGCGGCGATGACGACAGCATGGAAAGCCGCCCATCCCGAGCCACAGCCGATGCAGATCCTCGGCCAAGCCGGCGGCGCCTGCGCCCAGGACGGCTGCGCCGTCGCTTCCCGACACCCCACGCCCTGACGACACGGCCCCACCCGCCCACAGTGCGCGGACGCCCACGCACTCTCACACGAAAGAGCCACCGACATGTCCTACCTACTGCGTATCGACGCCTCTGCCTCCGGTGACGCCTCCCTCTCCCGCCAGGTCGCCGACTCCTTCACCGCGGCTTGGAGCCGCGACATCATCCGCCGCGACCTCGCGCTCGACCCCGTCGGCCACTTGGACGCGGCCGGCATCACGGCACGCACCACCCCCGCCGGCGCGCACACACCCGAGCAGAAGGCCGCTGCACTCCTGCAGGACGAGCTCATAGAGGAGTTCCTCGGCGCCGAGGCCTATGTGTTTGCCGTACCGCTCTACAACTACTCCATGCCGTCGGTCTTCAAGGCGTGGCTGGACCACATCATGATCGTGGGCAGGACGATAGGACTGGCCGGCCCGGCCCCCAGCGCCGGCCGCCCCGCAGTCGTCGTCTCGGCCCGAGGCGGCGGATACGGCCCCGGCGCACCTCAACACGGCAAGGACTTCCTCGTTCCCGCACTGCAGACCATTCTCGGCGACACCAATCTGATGGCCCTGGACGTCCGTCCCATTACGCCCGAGCTGACCTACGCACCCGTCATGGAGCCGCTCAAGCACTTGCTCCCTCAGCACTACGCCTCACTGAAGCAGGCGCATGCACAGGCACGCCGGCAGGCGGCGGAGGTCGCCACGGTCATCGCCACCAGACGGCCTGAGCTGCCGGGAGCATAAGAAGCTGTTGTCTTTTCGATCTTGAGAGATGCGCGTCGAACGGGAGTCTCGATTGGGTGGTCGCGGGGCGTTGGATGCATACGAACAGGGCCTCCTGAACAGCTCGTTGGTGTCGAATCACCGAGCAGTAGGAGGCCCTGGTGCAGCAGTCTTGCGTGCCGATGGCCGGGCAGTCCAGCGCGGTCACCTGGGAGTGTGACTGCCTGGCTCACCGGTTCGGAAAC
>NZ_JBEYXD010000148.1:0-12255 GCF_040644975.1 Streptomyces sp. NPDC046900
CGCTGGCCCTCTTCCAGGGAGCGGAAGCCGGAGGCGTCGATGTTCGAGTAGTGGGCGAAGACGTCGGGGCCGCCGCCGTCCTGCTCGATGAAACCAAAGCCCTTTTCGCCGTTGAACCACTTGACGGTACCGCTGGCCATGCCTGTCTCCCTCAGGGAAATTCGGGCCCCGCACCGTGCGGGATCCGGAGGTGATCGCCTTGGTCCGGAGAGGCGCTGAACAGCAAGAACGCCCGAGACGTGTGTCACGGGCGAACGGGACTTCGGAACCACGACTACCGGCAGCGACGCTACACCGGGCACGGCCGAAGATCACAGGCCTCATGGGATCGCGTAGGCGAATCTCTAGCGTCACGACGGCCGTTACCGGCCGACGTCGCGGCGGCTGCGGACGGCTTTCCACGCCGGCCCGGTGAGATCGACGACCATCATTCCGTCTGCAGCCTCGCGGACGAGGATCCAGCCCTTCGCCTTGAGCCCTTCGAGCTGCTGCCGAATGTCCGGGCCCAGCTCCTCGACGAGCTGCGTCTCTGGCCGTGCCATCACGTAGTGCGCGGAAGCGTCGTCGGCGTCAGCGTCGGCCACCGATTCCCCCTTTTCCTCCTCCTCCGCCGTCGATCGATCCGGTGGATCCGCTGGTGGCCCGTCGGCGCATGCGACTGGGGCTGGCGATCGTGGCTGTTTGGTCGGCAGCCGTCGTCATCGCCGATGTCGCGCTGATCCGGACGCATGTGTTGGAAGAGACGTATACCGGCATCTCGACCGGCGCGGGGGTCATCATTGGCCCGTTCGCACTGCAGCTCTGGTACGGGGCCTTGGCCGGCAAAGCGCACGTCGACAGGCGGCAGCAGAGGCAAACTGCTGTCGGCCCGCACCATCACCGGTGTCCGCACCATAGATCTCGGTGCCCTCGCCAGTGTCCGCCGCTACGAGCTGATCGGCCGATTCGGCGGCTCGACGGACGAGTTGCGCTTGCGCGACCAGCACGGGGTGCGCCTGGCCGTCGACTCCGGCGACAAGGCGGTCATCGGAGCCGTCCGCGAGGCAGCCGATGCCCGACCGGGTGGTGTTTCACTCAAAGCGAGCAGGCATGCTCGAGCCCGCCCGGGCCGGGAACCCTGGTCATCCGCGCCCGAGGTCGGGCATGCGTTCGCCGGGTTCTTGGCCATGGGCGCGGCAATGCTCGCGTTCGGGCTGGGCAGTTACCAGCTCGCCTGCCTGCTGGCGGGCGTCGGCGCCTGGTGAGTCGAATCGATGACGCGGTCAAGCGCCGCTGCGTTCCTGGAGCACCAGTTCGGAAGACGCCGTATGCGGATGGCGGCTGACCTGGCAAGTCTCTGACCTGGGCTTGAGTGTGGTCGCCGCCGCTGTTCCCCGTGGCTCCCCGCACGATCTGACACGCGTCAGGGCACCTATGGGCCACGCTAGTCTCCGATCATGGCCTTGCGACCTGATGAGTTCTACGACCACGCACGTGCGGCCGCGGATGATGAGCTTCGGCTTCCGTTGGCACGGATGACCAGCTGGGACATAAGCCCGTTCGAGCCTGATGGACTTCGCGTCGCGCGCCTGCGCCCGCCCGTCCTGCCCGAGCCAGAACGGCACGGCGAGGACCCGGCGAACTGCGACGTGTGCCGCGCCCGAGACGAAGGCATCTGGTTCAACGAACGCTGGCGACTGGCCCGGGTCACGGGCGTCGGTGTGCCGCTGGTGCTGATGCTGTACTCCCGCAACCACTACGACATGGCAGATCTGCCCGACGAGATGGCCGCCGAACTGGGGGTGCTCACCACTCACATCGTCCGCCATGTGCAGGCACTAGCGCATGTCTCCCGAGCCCACGTCTACCGGATCGGGGACGGGGCCGCACACCTGCACATCTGGTTCTTCGCCCGGCCCGAGGGGCAGGCCCAGCTGTACGGGTCGTGGATGCCCGTCTGGGACGACCTGCTGCCGGAGTACCCGGCGGACGTAGCCGATGCAGACGCGGCGGCCGTCGCTCACGCATTGGTCACCTCGTACGGAGGCCGTCGCTCGGCCACCGACGAACAGATGCACGTCTGACCCCTCTGCACGATCTCGAAGGCCACGGTCTTGCCGCCGGCCCCGCCACGGCACCACCGCCTGACCGCACTGCCATGTCGTTCCGTCGGTGGTGCCTTCCCTTCCGCGGGCGTGGCCAAGGGGGACCCGCGGGCCTGCGTCCGAAGATCGGCGCTGAGCGGGTGGGTCCCTCCTCGATCGGGCAGCGTCGTGGGACCTGCAGACGGCCCTCATTAGCCGGTCTACTAATCACCCCTCCGCTGACCAGCGGGACAGAAGAAGCCTACGGCTCTGACCAGCTCAGATGCCGTGGGCTTCTGTCGTTGTTTGTCGGCGTCGGGCGACCTCGTACGGCCCAGAGACGGCCCTCGGATCAGGTCGAACCCGTACACCACTTCTCTGGACGCAACCTCGGCTAGGAATCGCTGAACCAGGAGCCGATCGAGTTCCATTGGAAGGCATCCCGCCAGGCAATCTCGCCGGCCGCCCAGCCCGCCAGGGCTGCGATGACCTTGTCCGCTGAGAGTGTCCGTGTCTGATAGTGCTCGGCAGGACTGCGATCACGATATTCGAGCTGGTAGGTGCCATCAGGCCGGAGCCAGACCTGGACGTAGCAGCCCGCCTCCGCGGCGCACTGCAACACGAGGTACCCGTCGCGGGGAAGGTTCAACACCACTGCTTCCAGTTTGGCGCCGCGTGGGCAGTTCTGCTCGGGGCGGTGGCCTGGGTGCGCAGGGGGGTCCGAGGCTGCGGGATCTTCCCGGACAGACTCGGCCGGCGGCAGTCCGCAGGCATCGACCAGTTCGAAGAAGAGGTCTTCCACGAACGGGTCCGCCCTCTTGGTCAGGACCACACGCAGTGCTTCACGATCCGCGGTAAACCCGCCCTCGGCTGCCCAGACCGCTATCTGCTCTGCTGTCTGGGGCACGTCCGCGAGCAACCAGCGGACCCTCCTATCGTTGTCGGTCTCCCCCCGTGGCGCCTCATCCTCCGAAGGCGGCGACACCGACACCTCGTAGTCGGCGGCCATCACTGGATCAAGGAAGGTCGACCAGGTCACCCCGGACGGAGTGAGACCGCGGACGTAGCAGACATCGCTGTCCATGACGCTTGCGATCATGACTGGCGAGCTAGTTGCTGTGACCAGCCGGTGCAGCCACCGGTCGCCGCCGTTATCCGGCAGATAGTCGTTCACTTGCAGCGTTTGCCAGCCCCCGTGGCGCGGCCAGCACTCGTGGAAGTAATCGGCACACTCCTCGATGTACCACTCCGGGTCATCGAATACAGACAGGTCCGGCAACGAAGAATCGCTGCGCACCAGGACAAAATCGCCAGAGTAACCCACGCTTCCTCCCCAGAGACTGCCGCGATGCTAGCGACAGGTACGGACACCGGCTGGGTCGCCCACGCGGTCGGCGTAGCGACTTTGGCCTGGAGTTTACTCAGTCAAGCGCCGCTGCCTGGGGCTTGGAGCACTAGTTTGGAAGACGGCGTATGCGGATGACCGCTGACCTGGCGACTCCCTGACCTGGTCCGGAGCGAGGTTGGCGCCGCTGTTCCCCGTGAGTCCCCGATACGTCCCGCCGGAACGGGCACGCAACGGGCACGGGGCCTCTTCGTCCCGAACTACTGGCTGAGAGGGCATTGAGGTCTCGGCGCCGCACGCTTTGCGAAGCCTAGGTGATCCAAGGACTGGAGTCCTGCTGACCTGCGGTGCGAGGGTCCCAAGCAGATGGAGCTCTTGCTCGTCAGCCTGCCTCTCTTCACGATGCTCTGACCAGCGAGACGTCCGACGCGGTATCTGATATCTACATGGGTGGCCCACACATGCCTGTCGTGAAAGCGCTCGTCGCCCTGCTCTGCTGCGGCGCCGGGACGATGCTGGTGCGGCGCGGTCTGCGCAGTTGGCGCATGCAGGCTCCCGCCCAGTCCCGCTCGGCGATCCACACCCCGGACATGAAGGAGGGGACTGAGCGGGCGCTGCTCCCGCTGGGAGCGTTCTCGTACTTCCTCGGCGCACTCATCGGGACCGTTGATTATCTCAATGCCACCCATCGCATCGGTGGTGTGAACCAGCATCTGTCGATGGTGCTGGCGACCGTGCTACTCGTCTTGCTGGTCGGCACGGCCGTGAGCGCTTTGACAGCAGTCGCGATCACTATGGTGGGCAGGCCCCGCTGCCTGGTCCCTCCGCATCTCCGGCAACACGATGCCACCAACCGTCGAGCCGGGCTCATCGAGCACGGTCCGGTTGACGACGATGAGAATGACGATGAGTCCGCGGGTGGCGGCTACCTGATCAGTGCCGAACCTGGGGCACGGACCATGACACTGACGGAGCCGATCGGCTCCAAGCGGTCGGAAAGCCTCCTGGTCTCTGTCTCTCAGCAGGAACTGCTGCCGGGTTGGAAGTATCTGCTCGGCGGCCCCGGGGAACCAACCTGTGAGGTAGTTCAGATCGCGGAAGGAGAACTGATGCCAGGAGAGCCCCGACGTATTCGGCGGGGGAGGTTCAGGACTATCGCATCCTCCCACCCGGCAGGCACGCTAGTGACGCCGGTCACCGTCGAATACGTTGAGGACTGGGCGCAGTGGATCCCCGAAAATGCCCCACCCGTATGACTAGTTTGGAAGACGCCGTATGCAGATGGTGGCTGACCTGGCAACTTCCTGACCTGGGCCGGAGCGTGGTTGGCACCGCTGTTCCCCGTGAGTCCCCGCTACGTCCCCGCCGGAACGGGCACGCAGCGGGCACGCGGGCCGTCAGTTATCCGATGCCCACCAGATGGGAGCGAGCTCTTACTTGAAGTGCTCCTCAACGTGCAGGTGACTCCCCTACGATCTCGGCATGGGCATTCTGATACCTGGGCTCGCACCGACTGTCGTGTGTGTGGTGACCTTCGCGGTGGTCTTCGTCTCTATGGCCAAGGTTCTTTTGCCGCGCGTCAACAAGGTCCTCGATGAGCGGAAGGACGCTATCGAGGGCCAGGTGGAACGTGCTGAACAGTTGACGATGGCGGCGGGTGAAGTCCTCGCCGAGTATCGCGAGGAGCTGGCTGAGGCCCGACACGAGGCGGCCCGCCTGCGTCTGGAAGCTTTGGAGCAGGGCACGCAACTGATCGCCGAGATTCGTGCTGAGGGTCTGCGGGAACGCGAGGCGATGATTGCGGAGGCTCAGGCGCGGCTCGCGGCCGATCTGGTCATTGCGGAGACGGAGCTACGGGGAGACATCGTGTCGTTGGCTACGGAGCTGGCCGGTCGGGTAGTCGGCGAGCCTCTCGAAAGTGCCGCCAACAGCGAGATCGTGGACCGCTTCTTCTCAGACCTCGATGCTCGGAGCGCGGCAGGCTTGCAGTAGTCCCTGATCCTGCTTTCCTGCCTCAACCCACCACTCTCCCCAGCTCACATCCCGTCTGCCGTCGACCCACACAGCGTGGAGTGGGCGTGGTCCATGGCGTCCAGGTGGAGCGCGCCACCGTACGAACGAGTGCGATTCCCAATCTTGTTGTCAATTTGGCCTGGTGGCACCCAGTGAGGGATCATGCCGCTGCGGCAAGACTCCGGGGTGGGGTGAGTTCGAAGGTTCGGTTGTCGCGTATGAGGGCCCACAGCACGTTGAGGCGCCGCCTCGCCAGGGCGAGGACAGCCTGCTTGTGACTCTTCCCTTGCGCTTTCTTGCGCGTAGAACGCCTTGGAGGCGGGGCAGTGCTGAGCGGCAATCTGAGCCGAGAGGTAGAAGACGGCCGGTCTGGTCAGCTCGATCTACGCCGCCGGGACCAGGTGGCCGGCTGGGGTCCAGGACCTCCCGGACGTCCGCTCCGGCTCCGCTGACGGACGCGGTCCGTCTGGCCGGTTTTCTTGACCTGGTCCCCGACCCGCGTGGCAGCCGCGGACGCCGCTATCCGCTGTCGGCGCTGGTGACCGCGGCCGCGGCCGGTGTCCTGGCCGGCGCCCGCTCACTCACAGCCATCACCGAATGGATCAGCGACGCGTCCGAGTGGGCCTGCCGGGCCCTCGGTTTTCCCGTGGGCCCGCTGACCCGCAGGGCCCGCGCTCCGCATCCCCATGCCCTGCGGCGCCTTCTCGTCCAGCTCGATGGTGACGCCCTGGACGCCGCGATCGGGGCCTTCTTCGCCGCCGGCGCCAACCCGGCCGGGCCCGGACTGCGGGCGATCGCGGTCGACGGCAAGGCCCTGCGCGGCTCGCGCACCGGCACCACCACCTACATCACCCTGCTCGCCGCGATGGACCACATTGGCACCGTCCTCGCCCAGCGCCAGGTCGCCGACAAGAGCAACGAGATCCCCGCCTTCGCCCCTCTGCTGACACGATCGACCTCACAGCGGCTTTGGTCCCCGCCGACGCCCTCCACGCCCAGCACGACCACGCCCGCTACCTGCGCAGCCGGGGCGCCCACTACATCTGCGTGGTCAAGCCCAACCATCCGACGCTTTATGACCGTCTGCGCCGCCTGCCCTGGAGAGATGTCCGCCTGGATCACATCGGCGCACCCGGGCCCACCACCGCGTCGAGATCCGCCGCCTGAAGACCGCGGCCTTCGCCCAGCTCGACTATCCCGAAGCCCGCCAGGCCCTCCAAGTCGTGCGTTGGAGGAAGGACTTCACCAGCGGCAAGCTCACCATCGAGCACGTCTACCTGATCACCAGCCTGCCGCCCGGCATCGCGAGCGGCACCCAACTCGCCGCCTGGATCCGAGGCCCCTGGAAGATCGAAAATCTTCTGCACCACGTGCGCGACCGCACCTTCCGCGAGGACGACTCCAAGATCCATGTCGGCCGGCTCCCCCACGTCAGGGCCGGTCTGCGCAACCTCGCGATCAGCGTCCACCGCCAGGACGGCCACATCAACATCGCCGCAGTCCTACGCGATACCGCCCGCCACTGGAACCGGCCCCTGACAGCCCTCGGACTCACCGGATGAACCCGGACAGAAGACGATCACGCAACAGACCCTGGCCAGCGGGGCCGGGGCGGAAGCCTGGGCCAGTCGGCCCAGGCCGGCGGGCATGAGGGAAGATGCGGGAGCAGGCACGGACTTGCCAAGTGTTCATGAGACTTCGACACTCACATGATCACCGAGACCGTGCCTGTACTGCGTTCGTCCCTACCGAACAGGGACACTCTGCCTGGTTTCGTGCCACCCCACGCCGGGTCGACACCCGCGGCGGAGTCACCGCGAAGCCAGCCAAGATCATTTACTGTTCCGGTCGCGGCCGGGTCGCCGCCTTCAGGTTGCGGACAAGTTCCTCGCGGTCCTGTCCCCCCTCCCTTGTACCATCGGCACGGCGCCACGCGGGGGTACCGGGGCCGAACCGCCAGGACTCGCTCAACGGGCCATTGTCGACGGTGTCGTACCCGAACTGGTCGTTGAGCCGGGTCACCAGCTCGACCGCCTCGGGGAAGTCGCTCGAGACCGGCAGCGCCAGGCGGTCCGGGGCCCCGGCGGGCCGGCTCCTGTGCAACAGGATCGCGGCCCGGATGCAGGTGAACGCCGCGGCCACCTTCGATTTCGGCAACTGCTCCTGCCGCAGCTCATGGATGGTCTTCTCCCCTGAATCGATCACGGGGAAATGGCCGTCGCGATAGATGGTGTAGTTGTTCGTGTCGAGCACGATCTTGCCGGCGAGTTCCTCGGCGGGCATGGTGTTGACGAGTCTGAGTGGCGCGGCGATGACGGCGAAGTCGCCGGCCGTGGCGGCCTGTGCGGCGGTCACGGCACGTGCGGACGGTCCCAAGTCGGCGATGAGACGCGTGAGGGTTTGTGGGCCGCGCGAGTTCGCGATGACGACGGTGTATCCGTTGGCGATCGCTGCGCGGGCGATCTGGGATCCGACCGTGCCTGCTCCGATGATTCCGATCGTCGTCATGCGAGCTCCTTGCGCGAGGTAACCGAGGAGGGCATGGCCGCAGAGGCCAGTAGCGTCAGCTTGTCCGCGTCGCTGGATCCGGGTTCCGGGTGGAACACGACGAGCATCATGCCCTCGGCACCGGCGATGCTCATGCGCTCCCGGTTGAGGGTGAGGTCCCCGACCTGAGGGTGGTCGAAACGGACGACACCCCCGGTCTGCCTCCGCACCTCATGCTTGGCCCAGAGCTGACGGAACCGGGGACTGGCCAGCGTGAGCTCTCCGGTGAGTTCGATGAAGCGGGGGTCGTCGATGTCCTTGCCGACGGCCTGCCGCAGGCTGGCCATGAGGCATTCCGTGGCGACCGTCCACTCCGGGTACAGCGCCTGTCCCGCTGGGTCGAGGAACATGTCCCGGAGCTGGTTGCCGCCGACAGCCAGACGGGGGTCGACGGCTCGGGCCAGGGCGTTGGAGGCCAGAACGTCGAAGTACCGGTTCTCGATGAACGCGGGCTGGACGAGGGAAGCCAGCAGCTTCAGCGCACCCGTCGGCGGAGTCTGCTGACGCGGCCGGCGTCTGCGCCGCCGGGGAACGTCCGTGACGAGCGTGAGCAGGTGGGTGAGGCCGTCGTCGTCGAGGTGCAGGACACGAGCGATCGACTCGAGCACCTGGGGTGACGGGTTGCGGTCCAGGCCCCGTTCCAGCCGCAGGTAGTAGTCCGCGCTGATGCCGGCGAGCATGGCCACTTCCTCCCGCCGCAGTCCCGGCACACGCCGTACACCGGTCTCGGGGATACCGGCTTGCTGCGGCGTCACCAAGTCGCGCCGGGCCCGCAGGTAGACCCCCAGAGCGTTGCTGGATTCGTTCATGCAACTGAGTCTAAGTCGCTGCGGCGGCATCAGAGGGGGCCCTCTCAGACCCCAGGCTCAAAGGGACTCTAGGTGCGCATCTTGGCTGCTCATAGCGTGTTCAGTGGCCCTTTCGGGCCGCTGAACGCCTGAAAGGACACACATGAACGTCTCACTGATCGCCGGAGCGCGAACAGAGGTAGGGCACCGATGAGCGTATCGACCGGATCCCCCGTGACGTCGACCACCCGCGGGTCCTCATCGTGGGCAGCTGTCGCCTCTTTGGGGCTGGGGATCTTCGCAATCATCATGTCGGAGTTCCTGCCTGCGAGTCTCCTCCCCCGCATGGCCGCCGGCCTCGGCGTCAAGTCGGGTGAAGCGGGACAAGCCGTCAGCGTCACCGCGTTCTCCGCCGCCCTGTCGGCTCTGCTGATCTCGGTGGTCCTGCCGCGCGCCGACCGGCGACGAGTCATGATCGGGCTGACGCTTCTGGCTGCCGTCTCGGACGTAATCGTCGCCTTCGCGCCCAACCTCGTCGTGCTCCTGTCCGCGCGGCTCCTGCTGGGCATCGCGCTCGGCGGGTTCTGGGCGATGGCGACCGCGATGGCCGCACACCTGGTACACGCCGACCATATCGGCCGCGCACTGACCGTCATCAACTCCGGCGTCTCGGTCGCCACCATCGCCGCCGTACCGCTGGGCACATGGCTGGGCGAGATCTGGGGCTGGCGGGAAGTGTTCCTGCTCGGCGCCGCGGTCGCGGTCCTCGCGCTGCTCCTACAGGCGTCGGTGCTCCCCCGGATCGCGCCCACCACGTCGAGCGGACTGCGAGCACTCGGGTCGGTGCTGCGCTCCCGCATCGTCCTCGCCGGCCTGTTCGCGATCCTGCTGATCTTCAGCGGCCACTTCAGCGGGTTCACCTACATTCGACCGGCCGCCGTGAGCCTGTCCGGAATCGATGGTGGTTGCTTCGCCGTGCTGCTGCTCGTGTTCGGCGTCGCTCTCTTCCTCGGCACGGCTCTCAGCGGCCCCCTGGCCGACCGTGCGCCACGAGCGGGCATGCTCCTGTTCCCGGGAGCACTCGGCGCCGGGATGCTCCTCATGTTCGTTGCCGGCGGTTCGATCGCCGGCCTGTTCACCGCGGCAACGGTATGGGGTTTCGGGTTCGGGGGTGTACCGACCACGTTGATGAGCTGGGGATCCCGGACCCAGCCGACACAGCTGGAGCAGATCGGCGGGGTCCTTGTGACCGCCTCCAACATCGGCATCACCATCGGCGCGGTCACCGGCGGCTTCCTCATCGACCTCGCCACGGACAGCACGCCACTGCTCATCGGCGGCCTTGCGGCGATCGCGGGCGCCGCACTGCTCTCGGCCCTGCGCCGGTAACGGCCCCTCTCATGGGCCACGCCTCGGTGTAGAGGCACCGCTGGCCCCGTCCTGGTCGAGTCTCACCATCACTCACAGGCCTGCGCCGGCGCGCCCAAACCTGCCACCTGGACCAATCACCTCACCACCGGCCTCAGCCTGGTGGTGAGGCGATTATGAACGTCGAGAGGGGCGCTGATCGTAGCGCAGACCGAGATGGTGGACGGGGGACTCGGTGACGATGTCGACGAGGGCTTCGGGCCGCTGGCCGACGACTTCGCCCGCAACTTCACCGAACGTGGCGAGATCGGCGCCGCCTTCGCGGTCTACCAGGACGGCCGCAACGCCGTTGACCTGTGGGGCGGTTACCGCGACGGGCATCGGCGCACCCCGTGGGCCGAGGACACCATAGTCACCGTCTACTCCAGTACCAAGGGAGTGGCGGGCTTGCTGATCGCTCGTGCCCGTGACCGCGGGCAAATCGACTACGACCGGCCGGTCGCGGACTACTGGCCCGAGTTCGCCGCACACGGCAAGTCCGCCATCACCATCCGGCAGCTGCCGGCCCACCAGGCGGGACTGTCCGCGCTGTCACGGCCGATCACCCTCGCCGAGCTACGCGACCCGAATCTGCTCGACGCGTTGCTGGCCGATGCCGTTCCGTTGTGGACGCCGGGCAGCAGACACGGCTATCACGCCGCCACGATCGGATTCTACGAGGACGCCCTGCTGCGGCGGGTCGACCCGCAGCACCGTTCGCTGGGCACGGTCCTGACCGAGGACGTGCGCCCAAAGGGCGCCGAGTTCTACATCGGCGTGCGTGGCCACGTCCGTCGCGGGCGTATCGCGACCATCCACGGCTTCCACAACGCCGAGCTGGCCGAGCACATCGACGAGATGCCGGCCGCGTTCGTGGCAGCCTTGAACGACCCCACCACGTTGACCGGGCGGACGTTCACCACTAACCAGGCCACCGCCGGAGTGGAGGCAGTCAATCAGCCGGAGGTGCTCGCCCTGGAGCTGCCCGGCGGCAACGGGACCGGTCAGGTGCGATCGATCGCCGCCCTCTATGCGGACGCGCTGAACGGTGGTCCGCTGCCGAGGCTTACCCCCGGCACGCTCGACGAGCTCGCCGCCCCCGCCGTGGATCCCACCGAGGGACGCCGCGACCTCGTGCTGCACGTCGACACCAGGTACTCGCTCGGATTCTGGAAGCCCTTCTCCGCCTTCCGCTTCGGTAGCGACGATGGCCGGGCCTTCGGTTGTCCCGGCGCGAGCGGCTCATTCGCCTTCGCCGACCCCGCGACCGGAATCAGCCTCGCCTACGCGCCGAACCGTTCCGGCTTCCGTATCTGGGAGGACCCACGCGAGCTGGCTCTGCGCGACACTCTGTTCCGTACCGTGCTCGGTCAAGCTGACCAGCCGCCCCAGGCCTGACGCGGGCCGCGTCAGCGTCGCCGAGATGGCCGGTCACGTAGTTCACATAAATCGTCGCAGACTACGTCGAGGTCTGCGTCCCGGCAGCGGTCGGGGGCGAAGGTCGAGGAACGCGGAACGTAGAGTTCCCGGTCGACTGCAGCGTGGCCGCGCTTGCCGCGGTTCGCCGTCGACCAATTCGCTGCGGTCGCGGTCGAACACTCGGGGAGTGGACGCGATGGTGGGCGATCCCGCCGTAGCCGCCGTCGCGGATCGAGGTCTCGGCGAGGTCGAAGTCCGCGACCGTGGTGTCGGCGGTCGTTGCAGATCGACGAGCGGCATCGGCTGGGCGACCGCTCTCGCGCTGCGGCCGCCCAGCCGGTCGTCGCCGTACCGGGAGGCGGCAAGCGTCTGGCCCCCGGGGGTAGCGGGTATCGCTCTGACTCGGCCACCAAGGCCGCGCTCGAATCAATGACTCGCTGGCGCAACCCTGAGAAGAGCCGCTTCCAACTCGTCAACGACCACCGGGACGCCTTCGAGGTGAAGCGGTACTGCGAGGTCCTGGGCCTGAACAGGTCCAGCTACCACAGGTAGCGGGCTGGCCGGTGAGGGCGGCGCGGCGCTTGTGCAGGTGCTGTCCCGGTGCGGGACAGGGCCGGACACCGCTACGCTGCCCGGTCATGAAGTCCGACATCGTTGAGATCAAGCGGTGGAA
>NZ_JBEYXD010000149.1:0-12243 GCF_040644975.1 Streptomyces sp. NPDC046900
CCAGCGGTAGCCCCGCCATCCACTCGGTGCCCTACTCGCCTGCAAAGACGGAGACGGCCTGCTCTGCATGGTTCTCCCAGGTTCGGCGCGCGCGGAATCCAGCATCGCTCGCGCATTTGCAATGCACGACGAGGAGACGGCTGTCACCACGCCGTACCGGCGTGAGCGACCGGGTCACACGGCTGACGCTGATCCACGAGGCCCGGTCACTCTCCCTGAGCCCTTACGGACGAACACGGATGATCGTCTTCCCCTTGTGCCGCTCAGTCGGGTTGAAGGCGGCGACGGCATCGTCGAGGGCAGCCACGTTGCCGATGTTTGTCCGCAGCCGACCATCCCGGAGCCGCTGGGCGACCTGAGCCAGTTGGGCGCGATCGGACACGACAACGAAGTCGACCGCCAGGCCGTCGGCGGGTCGCGCCTCGGGCGGCCCGGCGATGGTCACCAGTGTCCCTCCGGCGCGAATCAGACCTGCGGACCGCTTCCCGATGTCTCCGCCGAGGACGTCGAACACCACATCGACTCCGCCGACGTCTTCCAGGGCGTCGTTATCGAGGTCGACGAACTCCTTCGCACCGAAGTCGAGCGCCGTCTGACGGCCGGCAGCGCGCCCGGTGCCGATGACGTAGGCGCCGGCCTCTCGTGCCAGCTGGGTTGCCATCGATCCGACTACGCCGGCCGCACCGTGCACGAGGACGCTCTGCCCCGCTTGCAGGCGACCGTGCTCGAACAGTCCCTGCCACGCGGTCAGGCCCGGCATCACGAGGCCGGCGCCCGCCGTAAAGTCAACGTCGCCCGGCAGCGGCGCGAGGTTGCGTGCCTCGACGACTACGTACTCCGCCAGCGTGCCGTCGCGAGTCCAGTCTGTGAGGCCGAACACCCGCTGTCCCACCGACAGCCCCGTCGTTCCATAGCTGAGGGCGGTGACCACTCCGGCCAGCTCGTGTCCGGGAATCGAAGGCGTCCGGTCACGGCCGAGGCGATCGATCCAGGTCGAGGGCCACGACAGCTCATCCCAGGTGAATCCCGACGCATGAACCTGAACGACGACATCGCCGTAGTTCGCGCCCGCGAGGCTGGCGAGCCTCGATGCTTGTGGCTCGGGCCGCTCCACCAGCTTCATCCCGGCCGTTCCCGCGGCCTGGTCCGTCACCACGATCGCCTTCATCGTCCGCCTCCCTGTGCCAGTCTTCGCCTCCACGGCACGCCGAGCCGCAAACTATTAGCGCCGCATGGGCTCGGCGTCTTACAACGGCAGATGAGCCGGCATGGAGGCGCGGCTACGATCCCTCATTCTGTACACCGCTGAAGGTGCAATCGACGCATGCGGGAGTCCCCGTAACGAAGGGTCCTGACCGTTCCTCCCCATCCCCCGACAGATGCCGCCCTGCACACTACAGGCCCCCGTCAGGCGTACGGCGTAGCCACATCACGCAGTGACGCGAGAGGAGACCCCGCTAGGACGACATAGCGGGGGACTCTGCTGTCTCCGAGTCCTTAGGGACGAACGCGGATGATCGTCTTTCCCTTGATCCGCTCGGTCGGGTTGAAGGCAGCGACGGCATCGTCGAGGGCAGCCACGTTGGCGATGTTTGTCCGCAGCCGACCATCCCGGACCCGCTGGACGACCTCACCCAGTTGGGCGCGATCGGACTCGACGACGAAGTCGATTGCCAGGCCGTCGGCGGGGCGCGCCTCCGGCGGGCCGGCGATGGTCACCAGAGTTCCTCCGGCGCGAATCAGACCTGCGGACCGCTTCCCGATGTCTCCGCCGATGACGTCGAACACCACATCGACCCCGTCGACATCTTCCAGGGCGTCGTTATCGAGGTCGACGAACTCCTTCGCACCGAAGTCGAGGGCCGTCTGGCGGTCAGCAGCGCGCCCAGTGCCGATGACGTACGCACCCGCCTCTCGTGCCAGCTGAGTCACCATCGATCCGACTCCGCCGGCCGCACCGTGCACGAGGACGCTCTGCCCCGCTCGTAGGCGGCCGTGCTCGAACAACCCTTGCCACGCGGTCAGGCCGGAGATCGGTAGGGACGCGCCCACCGTGAAGTCGACATCGCCCGGCAGCGGTGCGAGGTTGCGTGCCTCGACGGCTACGTACTCCGCGAGGGTGCCGTCGCGAGTCCAGTCTGTGAGGCCGAACACCCGCTGTCCCACCGACAGCCCCGTCGTGCCGTAGCCGAGGGCGGTGACCACTCCGGCCAGCTCGTGTCCGGGAATCGAAGGCGTCCGGTCACGGCCGAGGCGATCGGTCCAGTTCGAGGGCCACGACAGCTCGCCTGGAGTGAATCCCGATGCATGAACCTGAACGAGGACATCGTTCCCCGCCGCCTCGGGATCGGGCCGCTCCACCAGCGTCATCCCGGCCGTTCCCGCGGCCTGATCCGTCACCACAATCGCCTTCATCCGGCACCTCCCTATATCCAGTCCATGCCTGCACGGCATTCTCGGTTCACCAGTGATAGCGGCGCCGGACCTCGGCGTCTTACCACGCTGATGAATAAGGGGTGGGGCGCGAGGGCGTCGAGGAACAAGCGCAATAGCGAAGTTGTCGGTAAGACGGCGGAGGATCGGCGCCTATGAGATAGATACAGGCGCAATCCGGTCGGCCTTCTCGCTCACCGGAGTTGCGTGGTGCGTCACGTGACGCATTAGTCGTGGGTGTGGAGGGGTTTGCCGGCCAGGGCCAGGTGGGCCTCGCCGAGCGCCTCGTTCTGCGTGGGGTCGGCGTGGATGAGCTGGGCCACCTCGGCCGGTAGCGCCTTCCAGTTGTAGATCAGCTGGGCCTCGCCGACCTGCTCGCTCATGCGGTCGCCGACCATGTGGACGCCGACCACGGCACCGTCCTTGACCTGGACGAGCTTGATCTCGCCCGAGGTGTTCAGGATCTTGCTCTTGCCGTTGGCCTCCAGGTTGTACTTGAGAGCGACGACCTTGTCCGCGCCGTAGATCTCCTTGGCCTTGGCCTCGGTGATGCCGACGGAGGCGACCTCGGGGTGGCAGTAGGTCACCCGCGGGACACCGTCGTAGTCGATCGGGACGACCTTCAGGCCGGCCAGACGCTCCGCCACCAGGATGCCCTCGGCGAAGCCGACGTGAGCGAGCTGGAGGGTCGGGACCAGGTCGCCGATAGCGGAGATGGTCGGGACGTTCGTCCGCATGTACTCGTCGACCAGGACGTAGCCCCGGTCCATGGCGACACCCTGCTCCTCGTAGCCGAGACCCTGGGAGACCGGTCCGCGGCCGACGGCGACGAGGAGGACCTCCGCCTCGAACTCCTTGCCGTCGGCGAGGGTGACCTTGACGCCGTCCTGGGTGTACTCGGCCTTCTGGAAGAAGGTGCCGAGGTTGAACTTGATGCCGCGCTTGCGGAACGCGCGCTCGAGAAGCTTGGAGGAGTGCTCGTCCTCGACCGGGACGAGGTGCTTGAGGCCCTCGACGACCGTGACATCCGTGCCGAAGGACTTCCACGCGGAGGCGAACTCGACGCCGATGACACCGCCGCCCAGGATGATCGCGGACTTCGGCACGCGGTCCAGGACGAGGGCGTGGTCGGAGGAGATGATGCGGTTGCCGTCGATCTCCAGGCCGGGCAGCGACTTCGGCACGGAGCCGGTCGCCAGGAGAACGTGACGGCCCTGGATCCGCTGACCGTTGACGTCGACGGAGGTCGGGGAGGACAGTCGGCCCTCGCCCTCGATGTAGGTGATGTCCCGTGCCTTGACCAGGCCCGTCAGCCCCTTGCACAGGCTGTCGACCGTCTCGTCCTTGTAGCGCTGCACCGCGGGCATGTCGATGCTCTCAAACGTGGCCATCACGCCGAAGAGCTGTGCGTCGCGGGTCTGGTCGGCGATCTCGGCAGCATGCAGCAGGGCCTTGGCAGGGATGCATCCGTTGTGCAGACAGGTCCCGCCCAGCTTGTGTCTCTCGATCATCGCGGTGCGCAGGCCCAACTGCGCCCCACGCAGAGCGGCAGCGTAACCACCGCTGCCGCCCCCCAGGACAACGAGGTCGAAGTCTTCGGCAACGTCGGTCATGCTGTTCCTCCCGGTCGTCGTGTTGGTTGTTGGGCAGCGGGTCACAGCCGTCGGTCGCAGGCCGCCTGGGCGAAGCGGACGAGCCGCTGCCGCATATCCGGGTACGGCGTCACCGCTGGCGGGTTAGGCCGTCGCGGATGCCGGCGGCGGCCCGGACACCGGCACCGTAGGGCAGAGAGCCCGTGCTCACCCGCCGGACTCCGAGCTCGCCGAGTTCGCCGATTTCCCGTGCCGCCGGGGATGAACCCGCACGAGCCCGCCTCCGTCCTGTCCGTCCTGTGGGCAGTGGGGGCGCAGTCGCACCCGCGGTTCCAAGTAGGACCTACTGGCATCGACTCGGCGTCTACTCCCCGTCGTGGTCCCTGAGATGCTCGTGCACCCGGGAGGGGCGGGATGCGGCAGCGGGCGACGGACCCGGCGGGGCGCCCTGCCAGGGACGGGTACGCCGCGTAGATGCCGAGGACGCACCCGCCGCGCGCCCTTCAGGTAGTCAGGAGTGCCGGAAGCCGCGCGCGGGAAGGCCTGGGCCGGCGACCGGGCGTGAGGGGAGGTTCGCGGGCGAGCCGATCGCGGGGGACCGCCGCTGCCCGGCCCTGAGAGCGCGGCCGTGCGTGCCGCAGGGACCACGCACCAGGCGAGGCCGACCGCCTCGCCCCACCACGACATGCATGGAGCAGCTATGCCTCTCCGCGATGGAGCGGCCTACAGCCATCTGGCCGCCGCAGACCCCCCGTCCTCGCGCAGCTGATCGAGCGGGTCGGCCGGCCCAATCCGTTCACCTGGGCCGGGCGCGAGTACCCGTCGTCGACGAACTTCGAGGTCATGGCCCTGCACATCGCGGGCCAGCAGATCTCCACCGCGGCGGTCATAAGCATCTACCGCCGGGTGTCGGACGCCGCGGGCGGCGCCGTCAGCCCCGATGGGCTCCTCGCCCTGCCCTGGGCCACGGCGGGATACGTGCACGAACTCGCCGGCGCCAGGTGGAGGGGGTTATCGACCTGGAGGGCATGGTAGGGCGTCGACGACGTCGCGGCGCTCGCGGCCCTTTCCGCGGTGCGCGGCGTCGGCCTGTGATCTGCTCAGATGTTCCTCGGCCACCAGCTCAAGCGCGCCGGCGTCCTGCCCGCGGGCGACATCGGTGGCCGTCAGGCCGTGCAGCGCGCCTGGCAGCTCGACGCGGTACAGGGCGTCGAGGAACCCCGGCGCCGTGCGCTGCCCTGGTCGCCGTACCGCACCTACGTCGCGGCCCTGCTGTGGGCCTCGCTCGCCATGCCCCCGCCGCCTGCGCAAGGGACCGCCGGCGCAGTGGGGCCCGGGGTACGGGAGGAGGCACGATGAGGCGGCAGTCGGACGCCGCTGCGAGAGGCGCCTGGGCGGAGCATCCGCCGACAAGGGGCAGCCGGAGGGCGCGGCCCGGGGACGTGCGCCCGCACGGGCGCAGGGCGGCCCGCGCCCGACCGACTGCCGCCAGTCCCTGCCCCATCCGACGGCGGGCCGGTCCGATGAGCCTGCCCTCCAGCCCCGTCGAGCTCTCCGGCCGGACGGAACGCGGACAGAGCGCCCGCTCGCCGCTGTGTGCCGTCCTCCACACCGAGACGGGCAGCGCCGTCGTCCTCCTGGCGGCCACTCTCACCGCACTGATATGGGCGAACACGGCGCCGCCTGGGTCGCCCTGGCACAGTCGGGGTGGACCCGGTCATCATCGGACTCGCCATAGGGCTGCTGACCTACGCCGCCCCAGCCTTGCGGAGCAACCTCCAGTGTGCGAGCGGGCTCTTCCGCGAGCAGCCGGCCCCTGAGTTGGCACGCTCCGCGCGCGAGGGCCTGGCCTCCGCCGTCTCCCCCAACGAGCGCATGCAGCGGCTGTTCCACCCGTGGACCAGTTACGCGATCGTGCCGCTCTTCGCCCTGGCCAACGCCGGGATCCCGGTCGACGCCGACCTCCTTCGCCGAGCGGCCACCTCCCCCGGTCACGTTGGGCATCTTCTTCGGATACGTGCTCGGCAAGCCTCTTGGCATCCTGGGCCACTCTGCGGCGGCGACCTTCCTGAGCCAGGGCCGTGGCCGCAGGAGGGGCACTCTCGGGGGCCGGATTCACCGTCTCGCTGCTCATCGCGGCGCGCGCCTTCCATGGCGCACAGCTCGACTTGGCGAAGGCAGGCGTGCTGGGCGTCGTCATCGCCTCGTTCACACTCGCCTGGGCGGTCAACGGGGCCATCGGGCTCCTCCCGCAGACGGCACGGCTCAGGGCCCGAATCGGGACGGCGGAGCGCATCGTCAACCTGGCAGTGGACGTCGAACCCTGCCGCGACCACCCTGCCCGGCGACGGTGACGGTGCTCGAGTACGGTGACTACGAATGCAGGTACTGCGGCCAGGCCGAGCCCGTCATCCGCGAGCTGCTGGGAGGACTCGACAACGTGCGCTACGTCTGGCGCCACCTCCCCGTCGCGGATGTCCGCGTGCACGCCCAGATCGCTGCCGAAGCGGCAGAAGCAGCCGGTGCGCAGGGTCGCCACTGGCAGATGAACGATCTGCTCCTTGCTCACCAGGGTTCCCTGCAGCCGGACGACCTGAGCCGCTACGCGGCGGAGATCGGACTGGACGCCGAGCGCTTCGAGCACAACCTGCGCGGCCGGGCGGGCGCAGCGCGCGTGGCCGAGGATGTGGAGTCGGCGGACCTCCGCGGCGTGGCAGGGACGCCCACGTTCTTCGTCAACGGGCTCCGGCACCACGGCGCCGATGACATCGCCAGCCTGTCCGCCGCCGTGCGCGACGCCCGTGAGCGGGCCCGGGCAGGCGGCCGCCGTGCAGGCGTCGACACGAGGTAGACAGCCCGTCCACACGATGGTGGTTGGCCGTACGCGCGGCTGCGACGAGCGTCGCCGCCTCGCTGTGCCATGGCCGGCCTCCCCGGCACAGTGAGGCGTAAGAACCACCGCCGACCGGCGAGAGGCTTCTTCGGCGACTCGCCCGAGGGCATCGCCGCCATCGCGCCGGCCCGCTCCCCCGCCCCTGGGGAGCGGGCCGAACCCGACCCCAGATTGGGTTTGACATCCCAGAGAACAACGCCGGCGCGGGCGTCTTCGGCCCGATCGAAGGTTACGACGAGGACGTGTTCGACTCGCTGATAGGCGTCAACATGAAGGCCCCCTTCTACCTCGTTGGTGAGCTCGCTCCGCATTGGTAGTCGTTGGTCGCTCTGGGCCGCCCTTCGACGGCCCAGAGACGGCCCCGCTCATACACACGGCAGATTTACAGCGGGCTCCCGTTCACCCTCTGCGGCCTGCGCCTTCTCCGAAACCTGCAGCTGTCGGAAGACACATGGGGAAATCGTGTCTGACCCCAGGCAACTCACCAGAGCGAGTCGGAGGCAGCAGTGGAGCCGGACAGCTCGCCCGGCGTAACGGAGCCCGGCCGGGTGCCTGATCGGGTAACGCGAAGCCCCAGGGAGTCGAAGTACGATAAATAGGAATATAACGTCGCTCGCTGATCGTCAGGGAGCGGTAGATGGACGCCTCGGACGAGCTCCTTCGAAGCGCCGGCCCGTCGGCTCTTCTGACCCTGGACGGTGCCATCCGCAGCCTCAATGCTGCGATGGCCAGCAACCTGGGCAGGCCGGCGAACCAGTGCGTGGGTCGTGACATCGGTGATCTGTTGCCCGCAAGTCAGCGGATGTCAGCCAGGAGTCTCGTCGCCCACGCCGCCACCACGGGAACGGTCGCCATGCGAGTGCTGGAGTTCCCCGGGCCAGGCGATGCACCCGTTGTCTGCTTGATAGAGGCGCGGGCAGTGAAGGATCCCGCGGGTGGCGAGCAGCTCGTGTGGGTGCATTCGTTGCACGCCGGGAACGACCTGAGCAGTCTGCTGATTCCGTTCCGATTGGCAGCCAACGCCGCCGATCTCGGTCTGTGCATGTGCTCCCCTGATGACCGCCAGGTGGAGTGGATGGGCGGCGCACCCGCCCTGGCGATGCTGTTTCCGGAGGCCTCCGTGTCCATGTCCGACGTGCTGCGGCGAGCCCACCCTGATGACCGGCAGGCGCTGCGCCGGCTCATGCGTACGACCGCCCCCCAGTCACCCTGGATCAGGTTGCGGTACCTCGCTGAGCACGATGACTGGCGCCATCTGGCCTGCCAGACCCGTCGGATCCAACTGGGGTTCGGCGGCCCTGTGCGGACTTTCGCAGTGGTCCGGGACGACACCCAGCAGGGAGCGCGCCGACGGAGAGCGTTGGTCGCGCTGACTGCTGAGCGGCAGCGCGCCGACGAGGTCGCCGAATTCTCCTCCGCCCTGATCACTGCAGCCACGGAGCAGGAACTGCAGCAGGTCATCCTGACACGGCTCGCCGCGACTTTCGGTGGTACCGGCGCGATGCTGGCGTTCGTCGACGACGGCCGGCTACGCGTTCTCTCCGATGCCGGGTACCCGCTGCCGCTGGCCAAGGCCCTGCAAGATCTGTCGCTGGATGCCCCGAGCCCACTGTCCCATGCGATCCGAACCGGCAAACCGCAGTTCATTCCCAACCAGAGGCAATACATCCGCCACTGGCCACAAGGAGTCCTATTGCCGTGGATCGACCAGCTCGGGGCCGACTTCGCTGCCGTGGTCAGTCCCCTCGGCCCGCTGGGCGAACAACTGGTCGGAGCCTGGTCGGTCACCTACGACAGTGAGCACCACTGGTCCCCGCACGAGCGTGCCCTCATCAGTACTCTGACCGACCTGGCAGGCCAGGCACTGAAGCGCATCAGGTTGCAAAAGGCACGAATCGAGCTGGCCACGGCGCTCCAGCAGACCATGCTCCCCACGCTGCCTGAGCACCTCCCGGGCCTGGAGGTCGCCGCCCGCTACCGACCTAGCCAGGACGGGCTCGACATCGGCGGCGACTGGTACGACGCCTTCGTCATGCCCGACGGCGCGATCGCCCTGGAGATCGGCGACGCTCAAGGGCACGACGTGGACGCCGCCGCCTTCATGGGACAAGTGAGCTCGTCCATGCGTGCGATCGCCGCCCAAGAACCAGATCCCGGAACCGTGCTGACACGCACCAACGACTTGCTCATCACGATGGGCACCGCACGATTCGCCAGCTGCACCATGCTGCACATCGATCCACACGACGGCCAGGTCACCGGTACCAGCGCCGGCCACGTGCCGTTGCTGTACGCGCACCAAGACGGCAGCCACAACGTCTGTGAGCTGCCGGGCGGCCCGGTCCTGGGAGTCGTGCCCGACACCGACTACCACGAGGTGACCTTCACCCTGGACAGGGACAACGCGCTGGTCATGGTCACCGACGGCGTGTTGGAAGGGCCAAGTTTGACGTTGGATGCCGGACTGGAGCTGATCGGAACACTGGCCGGGGAAGCCCTCCACGACGGACTGGACGCCGAGGCGACCGCCGACCGAATCCTCGACGCAGCCGTCGCGGTGGGCCATATCGACGATGCGGCCGTACTGGTCATCCGACGTGCAGGATGACATCCGCCGCCACCCTGTGCACGATCACGGACGCCAGTCAAGCGGCAAGTGCAGGTGATCCCCATACCGCGCTGCCATATGCGGCCGCTCCCTGTCCCGGCGAGCACCGTGACCCAGCATCAAGATCGGGCGGTGCCTGGTTGAATCATGCGCAGATGAGCACGATCTTCTTACCGCCGGCCTGTCCGGTAACCACCCGGGCGAACGCAGCAGGTCCCTCGCTCAGCGGCAGGGGCTCCGGCGCGAGTTTCAAGGCTCCCGCGGCCACCTGCTCCGCCAGCTGGGCAAGCTGCGCGGCGTTGGGCTCGACGTAGAGATTCCAACTCGTGATACCTCGTTCTTCAGGAGGCGCATCCGAGGTCACGGAGCACAGGCGGCCGCCGTCACGCAGCAGAGGCAGGGCGGCGTCCGCAGTGCCGGTGGCGATGATGAGGGCGGCATCGAACCCGCCGCGCACCTTGGCCGACCAGTTCGGGTCGTGGTAGTCGACGACCTCAGTCGCTCCCAGACCGCGCAGACGCTCGGCGGCGCCAGCGGAAGCGGTCGCGGTCACCTCGATGCCCTTGGCCGCGGCGAGCTGGATGGCCAGGGCTCCGGTGGCCCCGCTCCCGTTGGTGATACCGACCTCCATCGGCCTTGCCCCCCGGGGGATCGTTTGTGGTTAGCGGCGCGTTGCTCCCTAGCCTTACCAGCAGGCCTGCGAGGGCCGCTGCACCGGCGGGACCCGGGGTGGGCAGTGCGCCCGATCGAATGGCATCGTGCCCGCGAGGCGTCCGCGCGTCGTGCTTCGAGCCTGTCCGGGCACGGTGGACCGGGCTCGGTCCGGTTTTGGGCCGCCCTTCAGGGCCCGGACGTGAGAGCCGTCGATCACCGCCCTCGACCGGTCCAGCATGCCGGCGGCACGCAACTCGGCCAGCAGCAAATCATGCGGACGCAGCCAGCTACGGCGAGAGGGCGAGGAGGCACGGGCGAGATCGCGACGTTGTTGGTAAGACGGCGCCGCGGATCGACGCTCATGAGACGGACCATGACGCCATCTGTTGTGCCTTCGTGCTCACCGGTGTCGCGTGGTGCGCCAGTTGGCCCGGCTGCACCGGCCTGGCTCTGTCCGGCGTCGGTCCCTTGGGCAGAGACACAGCCCGGAGCCTCCAGAAACTCCGGCGTGGTTCAGAACAATAGAAAGGCACGGCTCGATGCAAGACGTGGCACCAGTGATCAACCGGCCTCGCCGGGGCAGAACGCTCCGGCTGGCATTCTCATCTGCGGTGGTCTCCCTGGTGGCCTCGTTTGCCGCGTTGGTCGCGCCGATCCCCCTGTTCAACACCTATCGGGCTGAGGATGGGTTCACCAACGCCGATATCGCGCTGGCCGTCGTCGCCAACTCCGTCGGCACCATCGCCGCGCTGTTGGTGCTGGGACGACTGTCCAATCATCTGGGCCGACGGCTCACCGCGATCGCCAGCCTCGGTCTGCTTCTGCTGGGTTGTCTGCTGCTGCTGAACGTGCACGACATCGGCATTCTGCTGGCCGGCCGGCTCCTGATGGGCGTCGGTACGGGGTTGGCCGGCAGCAGCCTCACCTCCTACATCGTCGACGCCGCGCCTAGCAGGCCGGCCTGGTTGGCCTCTGTCGCGTCCAGCCAAGGACCCATGCTCGGCCTGTCCCTCGGCGCGATCGCCTCCGGCGCCCTGGTCCAGTTCGGCCCTTGGCCGCGCCACCTCATCTACCTGGTTTCCGCCGGTCTCCTCGTACTGTCTGCCGCACTCATCGTCATCAGCCCGGAGACCGCGAAGCCGACGCCTGGCGCTTGGCGATCACTGGTACCCCGGATCGGCGTACCGGCCCGGGTCAGGCATCTGCTTCCTGTCGCGGCCGCGGTGTTCGTGGCCACCTGGACGACCGGGGCTTTCTACCAGGCCTTCATGCCTGCGCTCGTCGAAGATCAACTCCACACCCACAGCTCACTCGTCCTCGGACTGGTGTTCGCCGCCTATATGGCCCCCAGCGTTCTCGGCGCTCCCCTCGGCGGCCGGTTCACATCCGCGGCGGCCCAACGCATCGGCATGGCCATCTTCCTGGCCGGATGGATCGGCATCATCACAGCGATCGACGCAGGCACACTGGCGTTGTTCATCGCCGCAACGATCGTCGCCGGCGCCGGTCAAGGCATCGCCATCAGTGCCGCCACCCGCGGCCTGCTGTACGGCAGCACCCTGGCCGACCGGGCACCGATCTTCAGTGCGATCTACCTCCTCTGCTACGTCGGCGCCGCCCTCCTCAGCTTCATCTCCGGGCAACTCTCGAACACCTTCTCGCTACCGCAGATCGCCCTCGGGTACGGCGGACTTGCCATCGTCGCCACCCTGTTCGCTGTCCTCCTTGCACGCAACCCGCATACCGACACGACCGCGGGAACAGCCAGCATGGTGAGTAATCATGACGAACCTCACCGTCATCCAGACCCCACCCGACCCTGAGCAGGTCGCCGCCCGCGCTCGTCGACGCACGTCGATCGGCGCGCGCGGATCGGCGCAATGAGCTAAGAGTCATCACGTAATGTCGTGATGTTCGTCCGGTGTGTATGGGGAGCTGGCGTGCCTGGGTGGCGTGTTGTCCGTACAACCGGCTGTTCCGACGTGGGCCTTGTGCCGCTCGTTCGCGGGTCGGGTCTCATTCGGGGTTTGTCCGGTACCGGTCGGTGTGTTTTGTCGAGCAGA
>NZ_JBEYXD010000150.1:0-12165 GCF_040644975.1 Streptomyces sp. NPDC046900
TGGAAGGGCGCTCAACGGTGACCGACCTAGACAACTGCCGACAGCTCAGCCCCGCCCGCGGTCAGACGGGCGGACGGAGCGGTCGACGCACGGCGGTGGTGGCGGTCGGTCAGGCGACCGTCCACTTCTGGTTGGCGCCACCGGAACACGACCAGATCTGCAGCCGCGTGCCGTTGGCGGAGTTGTTGTCCGTGACGTCCAGGCACTTGTTCGCCTGGGGGTTCACGATGTCGTGGGCGGCGGTCACCGTCCACTTCTGGTTCGGTCCGCCGGTGCAGTCCCACAACTGGACCTTGGAGCCGTCCGCGGTGCCGTTGTTCACGACGTCAAGGCACTTGCCGAGCGCCCGCAGGGTGCCGTCCGAGCCCACCGTCCACTTCTGGGCGGCGGTGCCGTTGCAGTCGTAGAGCTGGACCGCTGTGCCGTTGGCGGGATTCGCCCCCGCCACGTCCACGCACTTGCCCGCGAGCCCGGTGATGGCGCCACCGGTACCGCCGGAGCTGTTGCTGGTCGTCACCGACACCGAGTCCACCACGAGTTGCTGGGGGAACACGGTCGAGCCGTCGGGGTCGCCCGGCCAGTACCCGCCGACCGCGAGGTTGAGGATCAGGAAGAACGGCTTGTTGAACACCCAGGTCTTCCCGCCCAGATCGGCCGGGGTCCGCCGCTGGTAGACATTTCCGTCCACGGACCAGGTGATCGAGTCCGGGGCCCAGTCCACCGCGAAGGTGTGGAACGCGTCCGCGAAGGCCTGGCCGCCCGGCAGCGAGTACGGGGCGCCTATCCCGCCGGAGCCCGAGTAGCCGGGCCCGTGGATGGTGCCGTGGACGGTCGAGGGCTCGTAGCCGACGTTCTCCATGATGTCGATCTCGCCCGAGTCCGGCCAGTTGACCGGTGTCCCGAGCATCCAGAACGCGGGCCACATGCCCTGCCCGCGCGGGATCTTCATCCGGGCCTCGACGTGGCCGTACTGCGCGGTGAACTTCCCTGAGGTGTTCAGCCGGGCCGACGTGTACTGGCAGGTGCCGTACCAGCACTGGTAGCCCGCCGGGTTCTCACGACGGGCCGTGATCACCAGATGGCCCTGGCCGTCCAGCGCCGCGTTCTTGTTGCCCGACGTGTAGTACTGCCGCTCATGGTTGTTGACGTTGTCGCCGGTCTCGATCTGCCACTTGGAGGAGTCGACGGCGGACCCGGCGGGGCCGTCGAAGGTGTCGGAGAAGACGGTCGCGTCCGCCGCCTCCGGGGCCGCGTGGGCGGGGCCGGTGAAGGCCGAAGCGGCGAGCACCGCGGAGAGTGCGGCGAGGAGACATCTGCGGAGCAGGCGTGGGGAGTGCATGACGCTCCCTTCCGTACGGCCGCCCGGACACGGGTAGGCCGACTGAGGTGGGGGGTGTGGGCACGGCCGGGAGCGCCGGCCGCGCCGCAGGGGTCCGTGGGGCGTTGATTCGCTTCTTGATTCAAGAGATGAAATAAGGGAGCGTCAAGGCCCTGGTACGGACCAATGGTTGACCCCTTGCCACGCGCGGAGCGCGGACCACCGCTTCACGTCCGACGGCGCTTGCGCGCATGCACCGCGCGTCCCAGTCGCCGCCCCAGGACCAGGTAACCGAGCAGTGCGCCCGTGGTGTTGAGGAGGACGTCGTCGATGTCGAACGCGCGCCCGGTGACGACCGCACCCTGGACCAGCTCGACCATCAGCATGACGACCGCGGTGATCAGCCCGACGCGCACAAGGCGCCGGGTCCCGGGCGCGAGCACCGGCAGGAGGATGCCGAATGGCACGCCGAGCAGGAGGTTGCCGCCGATCTGCTTGACGGCGTCCCGAGTCGCGGGCTGGTCCAGATAGATGCGCAGGGAGTCGCCCGGCCGCAGGTTGCTGTGGACGAGTGCCCGGGAGGCGGGCGAGGGCTCCAGCGTCGTCCGGGCCAGTGCCGCGGCGAACGCCACCATCGCCGCGAAGGCCAGCGCCATGACCAGCAGCCGGAGGGGGAGCGGCAGCGGCCTGCGCTCGGGTGGGGCCGTCGTTGCCTTGCTGTGGCCGGACTTCCCGGTCCGCGCGCCCGACACCGTGCGTGCCATCCCACTCTCCCGCCGTCAACTTCGCCGTCGGTAAGCGCGCTTACCCGCGATGCCGGTGCTGACGCTGCGGCCCGCGGGCCCCCGGAGCAGGTCGGCCAGATGTGGCGCGGCCGGTTTCCGTTCCCACGCGCGGGGCACTACGGGCTGCAGCCGCTCGCGCGCCGTCACTTCGCGAGCTGGGTGCGGTGCTTGGATGACATACCGGACATTCCCCTGGGCGGCGGTGGACGGAGGTGGGTGGTGCATGAACGCGCGTACGACGCTCCGGGCGGGGCTCGAAGTCCTCGGCTGGTGGGCCGGTCTCACCGTGCTCTGGCTGGTTCTCATCAGCACCGTCGACACTCTGGAATGGGTCGTCGGGGCGTCCTCGGCGCTCGTCGCCGCCTTCGCCGCACGGGCCGCACGACGGGCGGTGGGCGCCTGGTGAACGGCTGGATCCTGACGGCCACCATCGTCCTCGCGCTGGGCGTCGGCGCCACGGTGTGGGGCGTCGCCACCGGTCCGCTGCGCCGCCGGGTCGTCGCCCAGAACCTGTCCAGCGCGGTCGCCTGCCCCGGACTGCTCCTGCTCTCCCAGGGCTTCGCGCGCCCGGCGTACGTGGACCTCGCTCTCCTCCTCGCGCTCCTCGGCCCGGTCGGCACCCTGGTCTTCGCCCGGTTGCTCGCCGACGACCTGGCCGAGGACCCCCCGCACGCCCAGGGCGTCACCCTCGCCGTCGCGGCCTACGGAGCGGTGGTCGTCCTGATCCTGTGCGCCGTCACCGGGCCGGGGAGGGCCATGGTCAAACTGATGGTCGTCGGGGCGTTGCTGATCGGCGGCAATCTCGTCGCCTCGCGGGCCCTTTCGGGCGGATACGCCGGGAGTCGCCGTGGATGACCCGCTGATCGTCGTGGTCCTGCTGCTGGTCGCCGCCTCGGCGACCGCGGCCGTCGCCGTCCGCGACCCCGTCCGTCAGGCTCTCGTCCTGTCGGTGCTCGGTGTCGCCCTCGCCCTGCTGTTCACGGTGGCACAGGCACCGGACGTGGCCCTGTCCCAGCTCGCCGTGGGCTCCGCCCTGACCCCGCTTCTGCTGCTGCTGTCGGTGCGCAAGGTCAGGCGGAAGGAGAAGGACGGGAAGGGGAAGGCGCGGTGACGCGGCGCGCACGGCTCGTCCTCCTGGCCCTCGCCTCCGCCGGCTTGGCGGCCCTGCTCGTCGCCGCGTGCTTCGACCTGCCCGGCTTCGGCGGCGCCTGGCACCCGTACGGCGAACGGGCCGTCCGCGCCTCCCTGTCCCGGCGGACGGCCAACACCATCGCCTCCGTCAACTTCGACCAGCGTGCCTTCGACACGCTCGGCGAGATGAGCATCCTCTTCGCCTCGGTCCTCGGCACGGTCGTCCTGCTCCGCCAGACCCGTGACGAGAAACGCGCGAAGCCCGAGCCCGAGGAGGTCGCGCTCCCGGTCCGCCGCTACGCGCTCGTCATCCTGCCCGTCGCCGTGGTCTGCGGCCTGTATGTGGTCGCCCACGGCCAGCTCAGCCCCGGCGGCGGCTTCCAGGGCGGAGTGGTCGTCGCGACCGCCCTGCACCTGCTCTACCTCGGCGCCGACTACCGTGCCCTGGAGCGCGTCCGGCCGCTCGGCCTGTACGAGGTCGGTGACGCGCTCGCCGCCTGCGGCTATCTGGTCACCGGGCTGGCCGGCCTGCTCGCGGGCACGGCCTTCCTCGCCAACACCCTGCTGCCGTACGGCACATTGAACACCCTCTCGTCCGGTGGCACCGTGCCGCTGCTGAACGCCGCCATCGGCATGGAAGTCGCCTGCGCGGTCGTCGTCCTGCTCGCGCGGTTCCTGGACCAGGCCGTCGAGATCGAGCAAGAGGACGCGAAACGATGACCGTACTGCCGTATGTCGTGGCCGTCTGGATCTTTCTGACCGGTTGCCACGGCCTCGCGACCAGCCGAAATCTGATCCACGCGGTCGGCTGCCTCGCCGTCTGCCAGTCCTCCACCTATGTCCTTCTGCTGGCGGTCGGGTACCGCCACGGCGCCACCGCGCCCGTCTACTCCGACATCAAGCCGGGCTCACGACCCGTCGTGGACCCGGTCGTGCAGGCCCTCACCCTGACCGACGTCGTGGTCGGCGCCACAGTCACCGCCCTGCTGCTCGCCCTCGTGATGCAGATCTCCAAACGCCACGGCACCGTCGACCCGGACGAACTGCGGGAGCTGCGCGGCTGATGAAACACCTGCTGCCGCTACTCGTCGCCGTTCCGCTGCTCGGCGCCGCCCTGCTCGTCGTCTGCGGGCGCCGGCTGCCGCGTGCCGTGGCCGAGAGCACCGCGTGCGCCGTCGCGGCCGGCACCGCGGGCCTGGCGGTCTGGCTGTGCCTCAACTCCTCGCCCCCGCTCATCGAATGGGTCGGTGCCTGGACACCCGTGAACGGCGAGAGCGTCGGCATCGTCCTCGTCGGCAACGGCACCGGGCTCGGTATGGCCGCCCTCGCCGCCGTGCTGACCCTGGCCGCCCTCGCCTACTCCTGGCACTACTTCGACGAACCGCCGCGCCGGCACGCCGGTTCCTTCCCCGCCCTCATGCTGCTCTTCCTCGGCGGCATGTGCGGCTTCTCGATCACGGGCGACCTGTTCAACGCCTTCGTCTTCTTCGAGTTGATGGGAGCCGCCGCATACGCCCTGACCGGCCACCGGGTCGAGGAGGCCAAGGCCGTGCAGGGGGCGCTGACCTTCGGCGTGATCAACTCGCTGGGCGCGTACGCGATGCTCATGGGCATCGCTCTGCTGTACGCACGGACCGGCGAACTCGCCATGACCCAGATCGGACGGGGACTCGACGCCCATGGCAGGCCCGACGCGCTGACCCTCGCCGCCTTCGTCCTCGTCCTGACCGGACTGCTGGTCAAGGCCGCCGCCGTGCCGTTCCACTTCTGGCTGCCCGACGCGCACGCCGTCGCACCCACCCCGGTGTGCATGCTGCTGTCGGGTGTGATGGTCGAAATGGGCGTGTACGGGGTCTGGCGCGTGTACGGCACCGTCTTCTCCGGACCCGGCGGGATCCCGGCGGCCGACCTGGAGCGGGCCCTGTTCGTGCTCGGCATCCTGACCGGCGTGGTGGGCGCCCTCATGTGCTGGTACCAACGGCATGTGAAGCGGCTGCTCGCCTGTTCGACGGTCGCCCACATGGGACTGTTCCTCGTCGGCATCGGGACTCTCTCGCCCGAGGCGGACGACGGGGTCGCCCTGTACCTCCTCGGCCATGCGGGCGTCAAGGCCGCCCTGTTCGCCTGCACCGGCGTCCTGCTCGACCGGTTCGGCTCGGTGGACGAGTACGCGCTGCACGGCCGCGCCCGCCGGCTGCGCGGGGTCGCGGCGATGTACGTGATCGGCGGACTGGCACTCGCCGGTCTGCCGCCGTTCGGCACCTCCCTCGGCAAGGCGGTCGCCGAGGAGGCGGTAGGCGCGCCGCTGACCGTGTTCTACGTGGCGGTGTCCGCGGTGACGGGGGGCGCGGTGCTGCGGGTCGCCGCGCGTGTCTTCTACGGGCTCGGGCCACGACCACGGGGCGCGGAGCCCTACGAGACCACGGGGACCGGCGAGGAGCCAGAGACCCCGCAGCGGCTGAGCCGGATCCCGGACACCATGACCGCCGTGCCCGCCCTGCTGCTCGCCGCGGCACTCGCCGTCGGGGTGACCCCGGGCCTCGCCACGGCCGTGGCGCACTCCGTCAACGAGGCGGGCTCCGGCGGGGCGTTCGCCTCACCCCACTGGAACCTGCCCGGCGTCCTGCTGGGACTGACCTCCACCGCTCTGGCCGCCGGGCTGGCCGCGCTCGCCGTCACCCGCCCCCAACTCCTGGCAGAACAGAGGTGGACGCTGCCGCTGCGTCACCTGCAGTCCGGGCACATCGGGGACTATGTGGCGTGGGTGCTGGCGGGCGCGGCCCTGCTCGGGGCGCTGGCGCTGCCCGGGGTCCTGTCCGGTTGAGCGCGCGGCCGCCGCTCAGGTGCCGTACGACACCTTCACCTCCTCGAAGCCGAGCGACTTCAGCAGTCCGTCGAGCATGCTGGTGGTGTTCGCCTCGGCGCGGGTCGTGAGCTCGCTCTCCCTGGCCGCCTCGCCGATGTGCCGGACCGCCAGTTTCTGCACGGCACGTTCGCTGTTGGGGTTGTCCGAGAAGAGGTCGCCGATACGGTCCAGGAGGCCCCGCTGTTTGGAGACGGCGTACGAGCGGTCGGGGTCGAGGGTGGGTTTGCCCAGCGCCGCGTGGGGGAGCCGGAGCGTGGCGGACGTACGGTCGTCGTTGACCGTCACGTCCTGTTGGCTCACCTTGCCGAGGTCGACGTAGGCGTCCACGGTGCCCGCGCCCACGTACAGGGTGCGGGTGCCGCGGATCGCCGACGGCAGGAACCTGGAGTCCTTCTCCAGGTCCACGACCACCTGGAAGTTGCCGGAGGCGGCCTCGTAGCGGCTCATGTCCTGGATGGACTGCAGGAGCACGGGCCCCGACCGGTCGTGCGTCTCGGTGCCGAACAGGTCGCGCAGTCCCGGCAGCACGCTCAGTCGCAGCCCGGCGAACAGCAGCGCGAGCACCGCGACGAGAGCGATGACCGCCTTGGCCCAGCCGGGCATCGGCCGCTTCACGGGCGTCGCTTCGGGCGCCTGCTTCGTGGACGTCGTCATGTCGACAGTCCTCCTTTCACTTCCCCGAGTGCCCGCCATATCCCTTGCGGGAACGTGGTGTTGGCCGATTGCGCGCCCCGACGGAGTCGGGCGGCGGTCCGCCGTCAGGCGCGCGGGGCGCACCAGGAGACCCCGATGCCTGGGCGCGGAAGCGCCGTCAAGATTTTCGAGCGGTCGGCGCCGCCCGTGAACAGGGCTGACGCGCTCACGGGCCTATGAGGCGGCTGTGAATTGGTGATGCGTTTGAACACGGCCGCGACGGTCGGCGTACAGGGAGGGGGATTCTTCATTCCCGCCCCGCCCTGACGTGTAGGAGTATTCCCGTGAGACGCAATTCGCGCAGACGCCCAACAGGCGCACGGCGCACGACCTTTGCAGCGGTCGCGCTGATGCTGGGCGGAGGGGGACTGGTAGCGGCGAATGTCTACGCCTCGGCGAGCGAGGTCTGGGGCGGGGCGTCGAACCAGAGCGGGAGCGACCAGGTGAAGTCGGGCACCGTCACCATCGACTGCCCGGACGTCGGCGAGAAGCTGACGGATGTGCCGAGCGACGCGAAGCCGAAGGTCGACACGGAACTGGCGACCCTCGACAAGCAGATCACCGACGCCTACGCCCGGCTGGCCTCGACGCGTCAGGCGCAGACCGATGACCCCGGCTACGTGCAGAACGCGATCCTCGGCCCGCTCAAGGACAATCGAGCCGCGGTGATCGACCGGATCAAGGGCGAGTACCAGCAGGCCGGCGCCAGTGCTCCGGACACGATCGGCGACATGGCGGCCTGTACCGGGATGCCCGCCGATCAGGCGCAGCCCCCCGCCGCCGGCCAGGGCGAAGGCGGCCAGCCGAGTGCCGCCGGCCAGCAGCCGAGCAACAACGGCGGCCAGAACAACGGCCAGCAGCAGGGCAACGGCGGTCAGGCAGCCGGCCCCGTCGCCTCGGACTTCGTGGACATCACCACCGTCCAGCCGAACGTCCAGAAGCCCGCGCCGCAATCCGGCGCCTCCACCGGTGAGTTCGTCACCAAGTGCGGCGTGAACGCCAACGGCAACCACAACACCGACAACGTGATCGTGGCGCCCGGCGTGAAGAACGGCGCGCACCACCTGCACGACTACGTCGGCAACCAGTCGAACGACGCCTTCGCCACCAACGACACGTTCGCGGCGGCCCAGACCAGCTGCGAGAACCAGCAGGACAAGTCGTCGTACTACTGGCCGGTGGTGCGTGTGCAGGACGGCACGCAGGACTTCGACCAGAACAACGACGGCGGTGGCAAGGAAGGCAACGTCGGCAAGATCCTGGTCGCCAAGGAGGCCGACATCAAGTTCGTCGGCAGCCCGACGAGCGACGTCGTCGCCATGCCGCGGTTCCTGCGGATCATCACGGGTGACGCCAAGGCCTTCACCAACGGCCCGGGGAACGCCAACGCGCACTGGAGCTGCACCGGATTCGAGGACAAGGCGCAGCTGACGGACAAGTACCCGATCTGCCCTCAGGGCAGCCAGGTGGTGCGGTCGTTCGCCTTCCAGAGCTGCTGGGACGGCCAGAACATCGACAGCGCCAACCACCGCACGCACGTGGCTTTCGCCGACGCGGGCGGTAACTGCCAGAACGGCTTCAAGGCGATCCCGCAGCTGACGATGCGTCTGGTGTACGACGTTCCGCAGCCGACCATCGAGAGCGGCCAGGTCAAGAACGCCTACGCGGTGGACGGGTTCCCGGAGCAGCTGCACAAGCCGATCACGGACCACGACGACTTCATCAACGTCATGACCGACGACCTGATGAACCAGGTGGTCGACTGCATCAACTCCGGCCGCCAGTGCGGCGGGGGAGGCGATCAGCCGCCGGCCACGCAGACCCCGACCTCCGAACCCTCCTCGGGCGGCGACGCGAGCAACGCCCCCGGCTCCGGTGGCGGCGACCAGGCGAGTGAGCCCCCGGCCGGGACCCCGGGCAACGGCGAGACCAGCGCGCCGGGCACCGGGGACACCGGTGCGCCCGCCGCCGGCGGGGCGGGCGGAGGCTCGCACCACCATGGCGGGGGTTCCACCCCGAAGGTCTACTCGACCCCCAAGGCCGCCGCGAGCGACACGGCCGCCGTGCCGCGGAGCGCCTCGGACGACAACTCCGGCCAGGGAGCGGGCTCGGAGCAGACCTCGTCCGCGGGCGACAACGCCCCGTCGACCGCGGCGCCGGCCGAATCGCAGACGTCGTCCGGCTCGCAGACACCGGCCGGTGGCGTGGCGCCGTCCGCTCCGGTGCAGACCGAACCGCAGGCGGTCACGGGCGGACTGGCCGAGACCGGCGCGCATCTGTGGCCGGCCGCTGCCGGTGGTGTGCTCGTGATCGTGGGATTCCTGCTTCTGCGCCGTATCGGACGCCGTTCCGTGTGACGTCCTCGAAGCGCACGCGCTCGAGCGGAGGCGGCGGGACCCGGTGGACGGGTTCCGCCGCCTTTGCTCGTACGGCCCGGACCTCGGCGCGGTCGCGTCGCCTGATCAGTTGGCCTCCAGGGACCCCGCGGCCTCCGACTGGGTGAGCGCCTCTTCCACGGACGACGACGGCGGCAGCAGTTGCGCCAGGCCGGTGACCCGCAGGATGCGCAGCGTCAGGGGTTGGGTGCAGACCAGGTGGAGCGTGCCGCCCTGCGCGAGCACGCGGCGCCGGGCCCGGTACAGCAGGCGAAGCCCGGAGCAGTCGAAGAACTCCACCGGCCGCAGATCGATCACGATGCGCGGCGCCGGACGGCCGGTCGCCGAGTCCAGGAACGGCGTGATCTCGAACGCGGCGAGGACATCGATCTCCCCGTGGAACTCGAGCACCAGGTGACCCCGGTTCCGGTGGATACGCAGATGCCGGTTGAGTGTTGCGCGGTCGTGCTGCACGTCGACATCGCCTCCAACCGACTCCTCGGCCCACCGTGAAGGTACCCTCGATGGACTGAATTTGAGCATGTTCGGTTGACATATGTCTTCGAATTGCCGACGCGTCATCCTGTGAATTGCGTGGGCGGACTACGTCGGCGCCTGCCCCGCGTCGGACAGCGTCAGAACCAACTGATCGTCCACAAAAGGCATTTGGCGCGTCACCGCAGGTCGGTGCGGTCGGCCTGCTGACGACGACGGATCACCTGCTGCGGTGCAGGGCCACGAGCAACTGCCATGACTGATCGGCGATCTGATCCGGCGTGGCCGTGATGTGGCCGTGCAGCCAGTCCGCCAGCACGCCCGCGAAAGCGGCGGCCACGGCGGACGCCACCAGAGGCGCGTCGGCGGCTCCCGCCCGTTCGCGCTCGGCGAGGCTGCGGGCGCGCAGATCCCGGTGCAGGACCCCGCCGAGCGGCCCGCCGCCCCCCGGCGAGAGCAGGGAGCGATAGAGGGCGGCGTGTGGGGCGAGTCCCGTGAAGAAGGTCCGCAGCGCCGATGGCGCGTGCACCGGGTCGGGACGGCCGTGCCAGGCGTGCAGCGCGTCCACCGCCTCTCTGACGACATCGGCGCAGGCGTCGACGGCCAGTGCCTCGAGGTCCGCGTAGTGCGCGTAGAACGTGGCGCGTCCGACCCCGGCCCGGCGCACCACCGCGGCCACCCCGACCTTCTCCAACGGACGCTCGGCACACTCCTTCAGGAGCGCCTCCCGCAGTCGCGCACGGGTGCGGGCCGCCCTCGGGTCCTCGGCCGGCACTGCGGTCACCTCGCGACGAGCACGGCGGCCAGGGCAAGGGCGCCGGGCAGCGCTTGGGCGAACAGGATCCGCCGGTTGGCGGTGGCTGCCCCGAACACGCCCGCGATCACCACGCACACCAGGAAGAAGACCTGCACCCGGAACCCGGTCGGATCACCGGCGATCAGGCCCCACACCAGACCGGCCGCCAGAAAACCGTTGTACAGGCCTTGGTTGGCGGCCAACGGCGCCGTGGCGCGGGCCATGTCCGGCCCGAAGCCGTGCAGCCCCCGCCCGGGCTTCTTCTCCCACAGGAACATCTCCATCACCAGGATGTACGTGTGAAGGGCGGCCACCAGCCCGACCAGCACGTTCGCCAGGGTTCCCATGGTCGTCAGCCCCCACCGCTCGCCGATTTCCTGGACAGGTGTCCAGGAGAGACACATGAAGACTGTAGCTGGACATGTGTCCCGGAAGTGCGGGTCTCGGAGGTGCCGTGCGTCACGCGGAGACCCGGTGCGCGGCGACCGGGGGAGCGCCGGGCCGGGGCAGGGGGAAGGCGTCGCAGCGGCAACCGGCCCTGAACCCCCACTGCCGGACCAGGAGTTCACGCGGTACGTCGGCCAAGATCGCACGTTCTCAGAGGTGTCACATGAGCGGGTTCCCGTACGTCATATTCGTACCACCGACTTGAGGAGGCCCGTCCGAGATGACCCCGCCCGCCCGCACCGCGAAGCAGCGCAAGCACGACACCCTTCACCGGCTGGAGCACGACGTCGACGCCTGGATCGCCACCGCCGACGCCGCCGGGGGAATCCCGTATCTCGTGCCGCTCTCCTACCTCTGGGACGGCCGCACCCTGCTCTTCGCCACCCCGGCCGCGAGTCCCACGGGGCGCAATCTGCGGGAGACGGGCACGGTGCGTCTGGGGATCGGGCCGACCCGGGACGTCATCATGATCGAGGGTGGCGTCGAGGCGCTGGAGGCGGCGGAACTGGCACCGGGAACCGGCGACGCCTTCGCGGCGAAGACCGGCTTCGACCCGCGGGAACTCACCACCGAGTACCTCTACTTCAGGATCACCCCCCGCCGCGTCCAAGCCTGGCGCGAGGCCAACGAGCTGTCCGGACGCGACCTGATGCGCGAGGGCGAGTGGCTCGTGGCCGACTGAATCGGGGGCACGGGGTTATCCGGGAACATATGGGGGCGGGGCACCGCCCGCCCTGGATCCCACGGAGGAAACATGGCACTGGTGGTGGCGGGCGTCGTGGTGCTGGACTGCGCCGAGCCCGAGAAACTCGCCGTGTTCTACAAGGAACTCCTCGACGCCGAGGAGACCGACGCCACCGCGAACCGGGTGGACATCAGGACCGCCGACGGCATGCGGATGGCGTTCCGCCGGGACGTCAACGCGACCCCGCCGAGCTGGCCCCGCCCCGAGAACTCCCTTCAAGCCCACCTCGACTTCCTGGTGGAGGACCTCGACGAGGCCGAGCGCAAAGTGGTCAGCCTGGGCGGCCGCCCGCTGGAGGCCAAGGACGCGGCGGGGCCGTTCGAGGAACGCGGTTGCGCGGACCCCGCCGGTCACTCCTTCACCCTGCGACTGACCCCGGCACGGGCGCCGAAGCAGGGCTAGACCGGGCTCGGAGCGCGGTGGGCGACGTGCGGCGGCGGCGTGCGCCGGGGTGGATCAGGCCGTGACGGGGTCCGAGGCAGGGCCTGCCGCGGTGACGGACCGGAAGGCGAGG
>NZ_JBEYXD010000151.1:0-12048 GCF_040644975.1 Streptomyces sp. NPDC046900
CTGCTGATCGGCGGCAAGCGCGCCCAGCGCGACGCGACCCCGCAGCACCCCTTCGGCTACGGGCGCGAGCGCTTCATCTACCGGCCGGGTGGTCGCGGCGGTGAACGTCGCCATGCACAGCAGCCGCCTGACGCAGGACGAGTGCGTCAGCGATGTGCTGCCGGAACTGCGCGCGGCAGCGACGCGGATCGAGGCGGATCTGCATGTGGCGGGACGGTTCAGGAAGGTGCCGAGTATCTGAGACCAGGCGTGGAGCCGACTGACGGATGGCCGGAGCGCCCAGAGGGTATGGATCCGGCTGGACACGGATACCAAACCGGATGTGCGGTTCTTTGCGAGGATTTCCGGCCATCGCGTCAGCCCGCCTCCGCCCGTCTCCCCGAAGCCGCCACCAGCCGCAGCACCGGCGGTGAGGCGATACGCGGCAGGAGCAGCGCCCAGAAGCGAGTGAGCGTGATGCGGGAGAGCCAGCGCACATCATGGCTGCCGAGGGCGGCGAAGCCCACCGTCGTGCCGACCACCGTGGCCGCCAGGTCCCGTGGCGGCACGTCGGAGAGCAGCCCCTCCCGCGCGGACCGGACGACGGTGTCCTCCACCCAGGAGTGCCAGTACTCGTAGAGGTCCTCGCCGCGGCCCGCCGCCTCCACGCTGTCACCGAGGTCGAATCCGGCACGCAGGACGACATCGCGGCACAGGCCCTGCATAAGCGCGTGGCTCGTGTCGACGAGGGCCTGGAGGGAACCGCCGAGCTGCGGCGGCGGCCGCTCGGCGGAGACGATCCGCCTGAAGCGCTCGGCCGCCGCCGCCCGCACTCCCGTGGCAAGAGCCGCCTTGCTGGGGAAGTGGAAGTGCAGGGCTCCGTTGCTGACCCCGGCCCTCGTGCTGATGGCCGACAGCGACACCGCCTCGAAGCCGTCCCGGCTGAACAACTCGGCGGCGGAACCGATCAGGGCGTTGCGCGTCCGTACCGCACGTTCCTGCTTGGCCATCGGTCGCTCCATTACTGCGGGGGCCCAGGAGCCTAACAAACCGTATGCGCGGTTTTCCAGAGGTCCGACATCAGAATTCATCCCAACCAAGGGACAACCGGGATCAGTTGGGGCGAAGCACAACCGGCATGGCCGCATAGCCGTTGACGATGAAGGACGGCACCGGCGCCACCGAGTCCATGGGGACGGCGGTCTCAAGGTCGGGGAAGCGGGCGAAGAGGGCCGCGAGCGCGGTGGTCGCCTCGAGCCTGGCCAGTGGTGCACCCAGGCACCGGTGCACGCCGTGCCCGAACCCCAGGTCGTCGCGCCGGCCGGGCCGCAGCACGTCGAAGACGCCGACGTCCTCCCCGTACGCCGCGGGATCGGAAGCCGCACCGGCGAAGGAGACCAGGATCGGGTCGCCCTGCTTGATGTGCACGCCGTCAAACTCGATGTCCTCGACGGCGAACCGCATCGGGGAGTACGCGGCGGGACTGTGCGTGCGCAGCATCTCGGCCACCACATCGGCCCACTCCGCGCGGCCCTCGAGGACGTGCGCCCGCTGCTCCGGGTGTGCGCACAGGGCACCGACCGCATTGGTGATGAGGGTGCAGGTGGTCTCCTGGCCTGCGGCGATCATCAGATAGATGGTGCCGAGGAGTTCCTGCTCGGTCAGCCTGCCGTCGTCGCTGTCGCGCGCCTCGATCAGCGCGGTCGTCAGATCGTCGCCGGGCCTGGCCCGCTTCTCGGCGGCAAGTTCGGCCAGCATGCCGAAGACCCGGACCTGCGCGGCCGCCATCTCGCCCCCGGGGACGGATGTGCCGAACACCAACTCCAGGTCCGTACACAGGGGTTCGCGCGCCTCCTCGGCGACACCGAACAGCTCGCAGATCACCCGCATGGGCAGCAGCTTGGCGAACCCGGCCCGCAGATCGACGGTCTCGCCGTCCGGCAGCGCGGCCAGGTCATCGAGCAGTGCACCGGTGATCTCCTCGATCCGGGGCCGCAACGCCTCCGTCCGCCGGGCGGTGAAGGCCGCGGCGACCAGTCGGCGCAGCCGCGCATGGCCCTCCCCGTAGGCGAAGAGCATGTTCTCGTTCGCCACCCACGGATACAGCGGCCAGTCCTCGCCGATGTGGCCCGCCACGAAGTCCGGCCAGTGCTGCCGGGCGTCCTTCGACACCCGTGGATCCATGAGGAGTTGCTTGACGTACTGCTGCCGTACGACGGCCCAGGCGCGCACCCCGCCCGGCAGTTCCACCTCCACGGCCGGTCCCCGGCTCCGCAACGTCGACGTCTCACCGGCCAGGTCACGCCCGGTCACATCGAGGGCGTAGGGGCATGCGGTCATGTCCATCCGTGCACTCCGTTCGGTTGGGGGCCCGTTCGGCATTCGACGCGGCATGCCGCCAGGGCGCACCGCGGTGGAACTGTTGCGCACGTTCAGAGAAGGAGCAGTGGTCTCCCTTGCCCGGGCCGATTCACCCGGCCGCTCTACGCCCACCCGGACCAGCACCGGGCAGGTCAGTCCGCCGTACCGGTCGCTTCCGGTTCGTGCTCGCGACCGTCCGACTCAGGTCGCCGCACCGCCGCTTCGTACACCTTCAGCCCCCGCTCCGGGGAGAAGTCCAGCCTGACCAGGACCCCCGGCACGGCGACGGACGGCATCAGATGGCGGTAGAGGTCGGCCACCCGCTCGGCCAGGTCCTCCCGCTCGGTCATGATCCGCGAGTACACCTGGACTCCGGTGAAGCCGGCAACGAACAGTTTGGCGAGCGCGGCCACATCGGCATGGGGAAGGATCTCCCCTCTCCGCTTGGCCTCTTCGAACACGGACTGCGTGTGCTCGGTCCACGCCTGCATCGGCACCCGCCGGTTGAGGTGGTCCTTGGGCGACCCCTGGTCCACGGTCAGACGCACACTGCCCTGGACGATCGGGTCACCGGTGCCCTTCTTGAGCAGGTACGCCAGCAACAGCGCCTGGTCCAGCGACTCCTGGAGCTTCAGGTCCTGCTGCGGGACGGGCGGGAGCGAGGTGACCTGCGCGGCCAGTACGGCTTGGGCGAGCTCTTCCTTCGAGGCGAAGTGGAAGTAGAGGGCGCCCTTGGTGACACCCGACCGCTGCAGCACGTCGGAGATCGTCGCCGCCTCGTATCCGACCTCGTCGAACACCTCGGCCGCGGCGATCAGGATCGCCTGCCGCGTCCGAATGGCCCGCTCTTGCCGTGCCACCCGCATCCTCCGTACCAGCGTTGATGCCACGGACAATAAAACCAGCCGAACGGTTTTTCAACCCTGAAGAACCGGTTCTGACAGACGCGGAGGGATCGGCCCAAAAGGACGGGGAAAAGGCCCTTTCCCCACTCGATACCCCACTCCAAGTCGCCGCGCCCGCACGGGAACAAGGGCGGAGAGGACCCGAGGGAACCCTTGAAAACAAAACCGGGTGGTACGTATCTTCGATCGCGCGCTTCGCACCTGATCCCACCCACACCGGGGGGAAGCTCGATGACTGTCACAGCGTCCGAGACGTTGGCGACGACGGCGGATCCCTGGGCAGCCCGGTGGACCACGACCAGGCGGGCCGGGACCTGACCGCGTTCACCTCCCTGCGCCACACAGGAACGTTCCTGTGCACGGAGCTGGAGCACGGCAACGACGTGGCCTCGATGGAGACCGTCGCGGTCCTCGACCGCGCGAGCGGCGGCTTCCACCTGCACACGCCGACACCCGGCGCGCAGAAGTTCATGCCCAACACCAGCCGGACCGGCGGCCCCAAGACGGCGGTCGTCGCGGCCAGACTCATCGTGGACGGCGAGGACCAAAGCGTCTTCCTCTTCCTCACCCCGCTCAGCGACCACACGGGACAGCTGCCAGGGGTGACGGTCCGCCGGTTACGCGAGCGCACGGGCACCCCGGTCGACCACGCCCTCACCTCCTTCGACCACAAGTGGCTGCCACGTGAGGCCCTCCTCCAGTCCGACCACGGCCGCCTCGACCGCGACGGCACGCTGACCGGCAACCTCGGCAACAAGCGCAAGCGGCTCCTGCGCTCCATCAACCGCGTCACCATGGGCAAGCTCTGCATGAGCGCCGGCACCCTGGGCATGGCCCGCGCCGCACTCACCATCGCGGTGCGCTACTCCCACAGCCGCCTCATCGCCGGCCCCAGAGCGGGCGAGCGCATCCCCGTCGCCGCGCATCGCAGCCACCACGGCCGTCTGCTGACCGCGCTGCGACGGCGTACGCGATGACGTTCCTGCACCGCACGGTGGTCGACCGGTTCGCCGCACACACCGAGGAGAACCGCCTGGATGTCGAACGGCTCGCGGCGATCGCCAAGGGCTGGATCACCTGGCAGGCGCGGGACATGACCTTCGAGTGCCGCGAACGCTGCGGCGCGCAGGGCCTGTTCCCCGCCAACGGCATCGCGGACCTGCCGGCCAACCTCGAGGGCGGCATCACAGCCGAGGGCGACAACCTGGTGATCTGGGTGAAGGCGGCGTCCGAGATGGTCTTCGGCCACGAGACGGCGCAGCCGGGCACGGTGCGGCCCGGGGACATGGGGGACCTCATGGACCTCCCCTTCCTCCAGCCCCGGCTCGCCCACGCCGAGGCCATCTGGCAGACCCGGGCCCGCGCGGCCCTGCGCCGGGGGCCCGTCCGGCGACCCGGTCGGCCGCTGGAACGTCACTTCGGAGGCCGCCCTGGAGATGGTCTCGGCACACGCCCGCCTGAAGGCGGCGGAAGCGTTCAGCGCCGCGGCGGACAGCACCGTGGACCCCATGACCCGCCGGCTCCTGCACTCCCTGTGCCGCCTGTTCCTGCTCCGCACCCTGCGCGACCACACCGGCGACCTCCTCGCCGAGGGCCACCTGACCCCGGACCAGGTCCGAGCCCTGCCCCAAACCCTGGACACCGTCGTGGCCGACCTGGCCCCGCACATGACGACCTTGGTGGACGCCTTCGACTTCCCGACGGAACGGCTGTCGGCGATACCGATCGCTAGTGGGGGGTCGATTGGGGGACGGCGGGCGCGGGGGCGGGGGGCTCCTAGGGGTTGCTCTTGGGAGGGTGCTCGGCCGTGCGGGCGTGCGCAACGTAGTCGACCGGTGACGAAGAGCGCTGATCCACCTTTCCGGCCGAGTCCGGATCGCGGAGGGGACCGCTGGGCGTGCCCCGTACGCACAACCCACACGCGAGGAGGCGCCTGCGCGGGTGGTCCGGGCGCTGGCCTGTGCCCGTTGTCGCCCGGTTGTCCCGTGACGGTTGGCGGGGCCGCGGCGGTCCAGGTCGTGGGTCCGGACGGGTTGCCGGGCAGACGGCAAACACGGCCCGGGCGGAACAAGGGCGACCACCGGGGAGACGATCCGCTAGGCTGTCACCGGTCGGCTGCCGCCGGGGTCACGCCTACGGGATCGAGATCAAACGGCCCAGTCGACCACTGGGTGAAAGCCCCGCCTTCGTAGCTCAGGGGATAGAGCACCGCTCTCCTAAAGCGGGTGTCGCAGGTTCGAATCCTGCCGGGGGCACGCTTGACCTGCGGTTTTGCCGCGGAGTAGTTCGGCGTTCTCATTTTCCCTGGGAAAATGGGAACGCCGTGGGAACGGAATTTGACTATCCGTCAGGACGGGCCGTAGGTGAGGCGGCATGACTAACCTCGGCGAGACCGCCGCCCACGATGATGGTGTGCGGGTCGAGCAGGGTGAGGGCGGTGAAGAGCCCGTCTGCCAGCGCGGCCACGGCGCTCAGGCACATGGTCTGCGCGCGCTCGTTCCCCGCCTCCACGGCTTTCGCACACGCGGCCGCATCCGCTCGCGGATCGCCCGACGCGGCGGCCCACGCCTGCCTGACGGATGAGGCGGCCGCGAGTCGTTCGAGGCATCCGCGCTGTCCGCAGTCGCAGGGAGGGCCGTCCGGGCGCACCACGATGTGGCCGATCTCGCCCGTGATGCCGGTACCCAACGGAACGAATAGGAACCGGTCGACTCACCCGCGCCGATTCTGCCCTCCTCGAGACCTCCGGTGCGCACGTCGCGGGCTCTTGAACATGCGACCTCATGCTCACCTAGGGGGCCGGTACTGCGGCTGGTGTGACAGCCCGTTTTCAAGCCCCGAAGCACTCTCGTGGGGCGGAGGCCCGCCGGCGTGGATGCCGACGGGCCTCGTTCCGGTGCGTGCCGCTGGTCACTTGAACCACGAGAGCAGCTCCTCGCCGACGGAGCGGCCGACGCCCTGGACGAACCGGTCGGCCAGGTTCAGAGCGATAATGCGTGCGATGCGCCGGATACGACGGTTCTTGCTGTTCAGTTCCACGTCTCCCCCTCGGAATGGCACCGCGGCGCGGTACCTCGTCCCGAAGAGTGCGCGGCAGTGAGTCTGCGGCAATCGGCTCCACCACTCCCCCTCCGCAGCCAGTCCCGACCCCCTGCCGCTGTTCAAGAACCGATCGGTTGTTGAACGCAGCGGGCCAGGGTGGCATTTCACCGCTCTGACCCGGTAGTTCATGTTCAGGAAGGGCGTTCATCCCACGTCGGCCTGGCCCCGGAGCTGTGCGGCTCGGGCGCGAGCGTCGGCGGCCTGTTCGACGGCTTCGGGTCGGTCGTCCTCGGCGGCGATGCGCTCCAGCCGAGGTGTGTGACGGGGTCGATGGAGTCGGCTTCGTAGGCCACCACGACGCCCTGTCCGTCGGCCTCCCCGGCACGCGCGGTCAGGGCCGCGCCCTCATGGGTGCGGATGACGATGTGGCCGTTGTCCAGGACGTGGTTGACCGGGCGGCCGGTCGGCAGCGCATGGCGGGTGAAGACGATCCGTCCGAAGGACACGCTGCCCAGCAGTCGCAGGGCCTCACGGCTGTCCAGTTCGATGCTGCGGCGCGGCCCCGCAGGGCGTGCCTGAGCGGTGTCGGTGGTCACGGGAGGCTTCCGTGCGGGTTCGTTGCTCACCGCTGTGGGTCTCCGGCCGGGGCGGCGAGTGGCTGCACGGTCTGTCGCCGTGGCCGCGGCCGGTGGGCCGGTACAGCATGTACGCCGTCCCCTCACGAGTTGGTGGTTGCCTGTCCGTGACACCCGGGTGGGAGCCACGGACACGCGTGATCAGCTCATTGGAACGGCAGTGGTACTCCTCACGCCAGGGCCGTTCGGCCCTGGTCCGCGTGCGTTCGGCCCTGCGCACGCCAGTAGTAGGCGGTGCGCATGATCTCCTGCATGTCGTCGAGCATCGGCATGCGCGGGTTCGCCGGCGCGCACTGGTTCATCGCGGCCACCGTGCTCGACGCGACGCCGCGCGCCGCGCGATTCGTGCGCCTTCGCGCGTCGCCCTCGGCCACATCCGTCGACACAGCTCGCACTCCCACCCCGTTGCCGGCTCCGCCGCCGGAGGATATCGCCGGCTCGTACGGCAATTCGTTCCCGTTCTCCGTTCCGATGAGTGGCATCAATGGTGCAGATCGCGCTCCTGGAGCCCGTTCTCGGTGCAGAACTTCGCGTAGGCCCGCCGCTTCGACTGCTGATCGTCGACGTGCACCACGCTTCCGTCGTCGCCGAGGTACTCGACGCGTGGCCCCGCCACGATGAAGAGGATCTCGGCCCCCGCCTCGGGGCAGGCGAGGACCTCGTCCTCGGCCCCGTCGGCCTCGTGCAGGTACGCGCCGGCCTCCAGCCACGGGTCGTCGGGCGAGTAGCGGCACCGCCCGCGCAGGACGACGCCCTGCACGTCGCCCGTGTGCCGGTGCCGGGGCACCCGGGATCCCGGATCGATACGCACCACGCTGGCCCACCCTTGTCCGTCGGCGGTGAACCGCAGCGGCTTGGCCGACACACCGTCGACGACCGGGATCCACGGCATGGTTCCGGGATGGTGGGAGTAGATGGCGGTCATTCGTGTCCTCTCGGGTGGTGGGATCCGCTCATTGGCGCGCGCGGCCGCGCGGTTCTGAACTGTCCTGTCTGCGTGCATCTTGGCCTCATCGAGGTCGGTAGAGGTCGACTGTCCGGCCTCCGTCGAGCAGAGGTGCGGGCGCCGGACAGTCGAGTCCCCCGGAACTGAGCAGGCGTGCCGATCGCGCGCCCGCTCAGTTCGTCACATGCGGGTGAAGATCTTCTCGGCGTCGAAGCGCGAGACCGGCTGGCGAGAGACGCGCGTCTCGTCCGGGTACCCGAGCGCCATGATCAGCGTCGTGGTGAAGTCGGTGTCGGTGAGGCCGAACGCTTCGTCGATCGCCGCGCGGTCGAACCCTTCGAACGGGGTGGCGTCGACTCCGAGAGAAGCGGCAGCCATCATGGTCGCGCCGACCACGAGGTACGTGTTCTTCTCCAGCCAGTGGAGCACGTCGCCGCCATAGTTCTCCGACTGGATCTCCACGAAGTTGGACGCTCCAGCCTCCCATCCCTTCTGGATCTCCGGGTCCGCGAAGCGACCGTCCGCGCGCTCCTTCGCGAAGATCTCCTGCAAGTGCTCGTCGGGAATCGTCTTGCGGGTCGTGAACACGATCGCGTGCGAGGCGTTGCGCACCTTCTCCTGGTTGTCCTCGAAGCGGCCGACGAGAGCGTCCGCAAGCTTGTCCTTGCCGGCCTGCGACTCCAGCACAAAGAAGTGGATCGGCTGGATGTTGATCGTCGTCGGCGAGGTGCGCAGGTAGCGCAGCAGGAGCTGGAAGGTCTCCTCGGGGATCTTCTTGTTCGGGTCGAAGTAGCGGGTGAGGTGCTTGGTGATCAGGTTGTTGAGATCCATGCCTGGTTTTCGTTTCGTGTTCGAAGAGATCGGGTCGGGAGGTGGTTTCTGGGCGTTGGAGTCACGTCAGTACGTGGTGAGCGTCGCTGTCATTGGGGCGACCTCCGTGCCGGTCGACGCGGTCGCGACGTCGCTGGTTACGCGCCCGCACCGGGGATGTCGACGACGGTGTCGTTGACGTTGTTGAGGTAGTTCGTGAGCAGCGTGACGACCACGACGGTGACGATCGCCTGGATCTCGGGGTCCGTGTACCCGGCCTCGCGGACCGCGGCGATGTCCTCGTCGCCCACCTGACCGCGGGTCTCGATCACCTGCTGGGAGAAGCGGGCGACGGCGGCACGCTTGGGATCGGTGGAACCGCCGGCGCGGGCCAGCTCGATCTCCTCGGTGGACATGCCTCCGAACTTCGCGGAGGTGTATCCGTGCACGGCCGAGCAGTAGTCGCAGTCGTTGGAGTGGGACGTGGCCAGCGCGATCGTGTGACGGGTCTTCGCGTCGAGGAGCTTCGCGATGCCGCCCTGCAGGCCCATCACGATCTCGAGGACGGTCGGGTTGGCGGCCAGCATGGTGAACATGCCCGGAGCGAAGCCGAACTGCTTGGCGATGGCGTCCAGTGTGCCCCGCGTCTTGGCGTCGATGTCGGTGGGCTCGGGCGTGCTGAGACGGGACATGGTGGTGGTCCTCCGGTCGGTATCAGTCTGGGCTGTTTGGCCCACTCACAGTGAACGCGACGCGGAATGGGCTGTCAAGCCCAATCCGTGTTCATGTTGGGCCGCTGAGCCCAATCTGCGGGATAGGGTGGTGACATGCAGATGAACGATGGATCGCGTGATCTTCGCGGGCGCACGGGCAAGGGGCCGGCGACGCGAGGTCGCATCCTCGAGCACGCCGCGGACTTGATCTACACGCGGGGGGTCCACGCGACGAACAACGAGCTGGTGCGAAGAGCAGCGGGGGTCAGCGGCTCGCAGCTGAGCCACTACTTCGCGAACAAGGAGAGCCTGGTGCGCGCCGTCATCGACTGGCAGGCCGAGAGCGTGCTCGGCTTCCACCGAAGCGAACGGTTCGCCGGCTTCGACACGATCGAGGCGTACCAGGAGTGGGCGGACTTCTTCGTCGTCTCCGGTCGCCCGTTCGAGAACGGCTGTAGCCTCGGATCCCTCGCGAGCGAGATCGTCAAGACCGATCTAGATGTCCGCGACGACCTCACCCGTGTCTTCACCGAATGGCGGGACATCTTCCGAGCGGGACTCGAGCGGATGCAATATGACGGACGACTCGACGCGTCGGCGGATCCGGCGCGACTCGCACACATGCTGATCGCCGCCTACCAGGGTGGCAGCCTGCTCGCGCAGATCGCCCGCGACGTAGCGCCATTGCGTGACGCGCTGTATGCCGCGGTCGAGCGTCTTCGCGCGTACACAACGTCAGACGACGTCGTGTGAACTGCGGCGCGCCATCGGATTCCTGGAACTGTCCGAGGGACGACTCGCCGATGCCCGGCGGATGCTCGAACCGCTTCACGACGACATGTGCATGGTCTACGGCCCCGACGACGAGGAAACCGTCGAAATCGCCGAGGCCCTGGCGCGAATCCACCTCACCCAGGACGGTGCACACCGGGAAACACCGGAGACCTGACCGAGTACCTGCCCGACCGCGACCTACCGCGAGATCGCCGGACGCCGGATGGCACGGCCATGAACTCACCTCCAGCACCTGACAGAGCCATCACGGCACGAGGGGATATCGATGTCCGACCGTGACGATCCCACCCCGGAGGGCCTGTGCCACCCCGTCCTCGCACGCATCGATCACGCAGCGGGATCCGCTGACCTGCAGTGATGGGTGCCCGACTGCTGGGCGCTGCCGTCTGGCTCTGAATGGGCCCCAGCACCCGTTTCGAAGGGCTTGCGTTCGACGACGATCATGGCTGCATCGTCGCCGAGCCGACCGCCGACGTAGGTGAGAAGATCGTCGCGGATGTGGTCGAGGAGCCTCGTGGAGTGACTGTCGGTTCGGGTAGTCAGCCGTTCGACGAGTGGGTAGAAGGCGCCGATGGCGTTCCGGGCCTCGATGACCCCGTCGGTGTAGAGCAGGAGAGTATCGCCGGCGCAGAAGCTGAAGGTGTCGGTGCAGTAGGTGGTGCTCAGCAGTGGGGCCAGCCCCAGCGGGGGCGCGGGTTGGCTGGCTTCCAGCGTCACGACGTGGTCCGCGCGGAGGAGGAGCGGTGGGGGGTGTCCACAGGTGACGCTGCGCACCACAGGCTCCCTATCGGGGATCTCCAGGATCGTTGCGGTGACGAACGACTCTCCGGCGCGCTCGGGTCCAGCTACTTCGCTCGCGTCGCTGCGAACGCTGCTGTCCAGGGAGGCCGCGAGGTCTGGCAGGGTGTCCTGCTGCCGGGCGGCACCGCGAAACGTGCCGACGAGCCGGGCGGCGGCGCCGACCGCGGGCAGGCCCTTGCCGCGCACGTCGCCGATGATCAGCCGTATTCCCGTGGGCGTCCGCACGGCGGCATACAAGTCTCCGCCGACGTGCGCTTCGTCCTCGGCGGCCAGGTACACCGAAGCAAGGCGCAGCGGGCCTGCCTCGCGGGGGAGGGGAGGCAGTACGGCGAGTTGCGCGGCCTCGGAGACTGTTCGTACCTGGACCATCTCTCGTCGTACCTTGACCATCTCTCGCTGTTGTCGCTTCGAGAGGTATCGAGCGATAGCGGTGAACACCGACGTCACGATCAGGGCGGCCATTTGTGGCGGGGATGCCGACTGGCGCACTGCGTAGATGGCCACCAGGGCAGCCACGGCCGCGGCGCAGACCATCGCGGTGAGTCGTGGGCTGGCATACCAGGCGGTGATCACAGGGACCACGATCAGCAAGTCGCCCAAATGAAGGGAACCGGGAAACGGAAGATCAATGAGTGTGATCGCAAAAATGAACAGGAAGGGCACCGCAGTGAGCGCGGGACGTGACAGTCGCACGCCCCATGGACGAGCGAGCCAACGAGTGGCCTCTCGCTGCACTCCCTGGAGCCTGTAAGACACTAGCTCCACGAACCTCTCCGTATTGGCGAGACCCGGGCGAATTGAGGTGCCCAAATATGGGCGAATAGGGACGATATTAACAGTGGGAGGCAGGGGTGCAGTGCCTTGAGCCCTTGTAGTAGCAACGCGGCAGTCCGCATGCAGCTGAGGATGAACTCCTAAAGCGGGTGTCGTGTCGCAGGTTCGAATCCTGCCGGGGGCACAGAACTAACGGGCTGCCCCGCGATTGATCACGGGGCGTGTTGGCCTGGGGAGTTGGCTGGTGGGTGATTCAGCAGGCGGCTGTGCGGACGGGCACCAGTTCG
>NZ_JBEYXD010000152.1:0-11909 GCF_040644975.1 Streptomyces sp. NPDC046900
GTCGCTCAACACCAACTCGGACTTCGGCCGCCCTGACTTCGCCACCCCACCAATCTACAACATAGAAAATGAATTTCAGGCGCGGGACACTAGGCGGGTGCCGACACGGTGGTGGCCGCGTCGAGCAGTGCTTCGGCCGCGATTCTGGCGTAGCTCGTGCACCGGGCGTCGTTGAGGACCATCGCCCGGCTCGAGGCGCCGTCGGAAAGGATGGCGAGTTGTTCGCCAAGGATGTCGGCGTTGACGGCCCCGGCTTCTCGTGCCAGTTCGGCGAGGCGCTGCGCGAGACGCGCCTTCCGTTCGCTCGCGTACCCATGGACAGGGCTGCTGGGGTCAGGGAACTCGGCGGCGGCGTCGATGAAGGGACAGCCCCGGATCGGGCCGCTCACCTCGACGGGGGCGGAGAACAGTGCGAGCAGTCGGTCCCGCGGTGAGAGGTCCTGGCGTTCGAGGATGCTTTCGAGAGTCAGCCCGGCTTCTTCGAGGTGCCTGAGGTAGCCCACGACGAGGTCGTCCTTGGTCGGGAAATGGCTGTACAGGGTTCGCTTGGACACGGGCGCTGCCGCCGCGACCTGCTCCATGCCAGTGGGGTTGATCCCCTGTCTCTCGAACAGCGTCGCCGCCGCCGTAAGGATGCGCTCGCGTGCCGCCCTGCCCCGGCGACGGACCTCCGGCTCCTGAATCATGCCGTAAGTATACGCGCGCGCCCACTTAGCCGACTGAGGCGTGCTACGCTCCCGAGGTAAACGTTCCCGTTTACTTATGCTCGGTGTGGTCGACGCCACGCCTTTCGAGCACCCACCACAGACCGCGTGAAAAGAGGAGCCATGCCTGACGGCCTTCCGCCCGACCAGACCCTCGTCCATTCCCCTCCAGGGCAGGACACAACCTCCGCGGCCCCCTCTGGTGCACCGGGACCGAGCGTTGGCAGGCCTGGGCTCGTCCTGGCGCTGCTGGCGACGGCGACCTTCCTTGCCTCGCTCGACCTGCTGATCGTCAACGTCGCCCTCGACCCGATCGGGCGTGGGATCGGCACACGCGACCTGTCGGACCTGAGCTGGATCCTGAACGCATACGCCATCGTCTTCGCTGCGTTGCTGGTCCCCGCGGGCCGACTGGCAGACCGCTACGGGCGCAAGGGCGCCTTCATCCTCGGCCTCGGCTTGTTCGCCGCCGCCAGCCTGGGTGCGGCGCTGTCGGGGAATCTATGGCTCCTCGTTGTGTTCCGCGTCATCCAGGCCGCCGGGGCGGCGGTGCTCACCCCCGCCAGCCTTGGCTTGGTCCTTGCGACGGCCCCGCCTGCGAAGGTGCACAAGTACGTTCAGATCTGGGCGGCCAGCGGGTCGCTCGCCGCCGCGGCCGGCCCCGCGGCCGGAGGTCTGCTGGCGAACGCGGCCTGGCAGTGGATCTTCCTCATCAACATCCCCCTCTGCGTGGCCGCCATCGCCATGGCGATCCCCCTGATCCCCAACGTCCGCCACGACCTTGCCACCCGCATCCCTGACCTGCTCGGCGGATTGCTGATCATCCTCGCCGTCGGAGCCCTCGCCGTCGGGCTGGTGAAGGCCCCGGATTGGGGCTGGGGTGCGGCGTCCACGCTCGGCAGCCTGATCCTGGCCGCCGTGTCGCTCATGGCGTTCGTCGTCCGCTCGTCCCGCGCGCACGTGCCGATTGTGGAACTCAGCATCTTCCGGAACGTGGTGTTCTCCTCGGCGAATGCGGCAGTCGTCCTGTTCTACGCCTCGTTCACACTCCAACTGCTGGGCGTCATCCAGTGGCTGGAGCAGCAGGGCGACTGGTCGGTGGTCAAGACGGGGTTCGCGGTGGCACCCGGACCGGGCATGGTGTTCGTTGCCTCCCTGCTGGCCGCGCGACTTGCCCACCGGCTGCCCGTCGGAACCATCGCCGCAGTCGGCGCCCTGCTCTCGGGTGCCGGCATCGCCCTGATCACCGTCTCCACCGGCGGGCACGCCATCCATTACGCCTCCGGTATCCTCCCCGGCTGGCTCATCGGAGGCTTCGGAATGGGTCTGGCGCTGCCCACCATGTTCTCCTCCGCGACCCGCGACCTTCCCCCGCACCAAGCAGCCACCGGCAGCGCCGTGGTCAACATGGGCAGCCAGATCGGCTCGGTCCTCGGTGTGAGCCTTCTCGTCATCTTCCTCGCTCTGCCCAACTCCGACCCGCACCACGGCTACGCCATCTCCTGGTGGACCGCCACCGCGCTCGCCCTCGCCAGCGCAATCGCCGCCCTCGGCCTCAACGCACGCCGGCACGCACAGACGGCCGGCGCTTAAGCGACCCGGCGCCCTCACTGTCCACCCACCAAACACACGGCGAGGGCGCCGGTCCTCTGCAACCCCGACCAAAACAACCACGGGACACCACGATGAAGACTCTCGGTTCCCTTTCCTTCGGCCACTACCAGCCCGTACCGGGCTCACACACCCGCACCGCCCGCGACGCGTTGACTCAGACCATCGAGCTGGCGATCGCCGCCGAGGAGATCGGGATCGGCATGGCGGGCGTGCGCGTACACCATTTCGCCCGCCAAGCGTCCACCCCCTTTCCCTTGCTCGCCGCCATCGCCGCACGCACACACCGGATCGAGATCGGCACGGCCGTCATCGACATGCGCTACGAGAGCCCTTACGCCATGGCCGAGCAAGCCGCGGCGGCCGACCTCATCAGCGGCGGACGACTGCAACTGGGACTCAGCCGCGGATCACAGGAGGTGGCGCTCCGCGGATACGAGGCATTCGGGCACGTCCCCGCAGAGGGGACGAGCGACGCCGACATGGCGCGCAATTACACCACCCAGTTCCGCCTCGCCATCGCCGGACACCCCGTCGCATCGACCGACCCGGCCGCAGGGCCTTCCATCGGACTTCCAGTTGAACCCCACTCGCCGGGCCTCGCCGAACGCATCTGGTGGGGCTCCTCGACGCGGGCAAGCGCCGTCTGGACTGCCGAGCAGGGCATGAACCTCATGAGCAGCACACTGCTGTCCGAGGACACCGGAACGCCCTTCGACGAACTCCAGCGCGAGCAGATCGACATCTACCGCGAGACATGGCACTCGGCGGGCCACAAACACACCCCGCGCGTGTCCGTCAGCCGCAGTGTTCTGCCCATCACCAGTGACGAGGACCGCCTGTACTTCGGGGACGGCCGCACAGCGAACAACCGCGACCAGGTCGGAATCCTCAACGGAGCGATATCCCGGTTCGGCCGCAGCTACATCGGCCCGCCAGACGTCATCGCGAAGGAACTCGCCGCCGACGCGGCCGTCGCCGCCGCGGACACCCTCCTCCTGACCATCCCGAACCAACTCGGCGTCGACTACAACACGCGCATCCTCCAGACGATCGCCGACCACATCGCCCCGCACCTGCCGTAGAGAATGAGCGCACGCCGGCGTCACCACGCCCCATCGGCCGGCTCTGGCCGGCGGTAGGCGAACAGGAACCGCGTTCGTTCCATGACCGACTGCGCGACGGCAGCTCCCGGAGGAGCCAGGCGGCCGTGTGCGAAGCCACCAGTGACTTGGCTGCGATGCCGCTCTGTACTCCGAATCCTGCCGGCTGAACGTGGTGACAGCGCCTGAACCCGGTGGCAGCCATGAGAGACCGTCGCCTATCTGGTGAGGGGAAGACTCCAGGGACGTCATGGCACCGTCCAGCAACACACTGCGCAAGCACCTGAAAGTCAGTCAAAGCAAGCGCTTCTGCGTCTCATCGGGCCGATGCGCGGGCGGAAGTGCGGCTGGAGACGTCGACCGGCCCTGCCGCGCACCGTTTACCCAAAAGGACACAACGCCAGAGCGCGCATCACATGCCGCACTGCGATCACGGCCGGTGCCCTCCTCCTGATCCGCATCATCGAGACACTGCCGGCGCGACCTGGCCGCCGTCCGCCGCGAGCTCGACCGAGTCCACCTCGGCACCTTCACCGGCCCCACCGGCCTGTTCCGGCAAGTCACCACCCTCACCAAGCCCCAGACCGACCTTCTGGCCAAGCTGGGCGTCCCCGCACCGAAGCAGATCATCGCCCTCGAACCCGCACCCCGCTGACCAGCACGACCACCAGCGCCCAGGAACCAGGCCAGGGCTTTACGTGGTCTTGATCCGCCACCGGCGGCGCCGAAGGAGGTGGTCGTGCCCGGCATAGCCGCGGAAGGAGCGATCCGGATGACCGATCACGTGCAGGTCTCGACCGCCTTCCCGACCCGGGACGGTCCTTGTCGACACAGCTGACCAGGCACCGGGCGAGTCGCGGATCGCGCTGGACCAGCAGCTCGAGTTCGTGCGGTCGAACGGTTGGCTGCTGACCGAGGAGGAGCGCGAGGCCGGCCTCAACTCGCTGGCTGCGCCCGCCTTCGACGCGAGCGGCACGGTCGTGGCAGCCATCGTGGTCGGCAGCCCCTCGTTCCTGCTCGACGGGGCGGTGGCCGAGAGGTTCGGTCCGATGGTGGCCGACGCCGCCCACGCCCTGTCGCGCCGCCTCGGCTACGACGGTGCCGCGGCCGGGCGGGCGCCGGGCCGCGCGAGCGGGGAAACGGCGTAGCGATGGCCACTCTGCTGGACAAGATCTGGGATGTCCACGCGGTGCACCGGGGCGCCGGGGGCACCGATCTGCTCTACGTCGACTTCCACCTGATCCACGAAGGCTCGATCCCGCAGGCGTTCGAGGGCCTGCGCCTCGCCGGTCGCATGGCCCGCCGGCCCGGCCTCACGCTCGCGACAGAGGACTTCACGCGCCTGTCCTGACACGGGCGGGTGCACCGAACGTCGCTCCGGCCCGTGCGCCGCCACGATGCCCCGCACCGTCGGTGCGGGGCATCGTGGCACTGCGCTGATGTGGAGCGTGCGCGAGGACGGGGCGATTAGCGGGCGAGGCGGGGGAAGAGTGCCTCGGTGTTGCCGCGGTCGATGGCTTCGGCCTGGCCCGTGGTGAAGTCGGGGTAGGTCTCCAGGAAGTGGTTGTAGTAGGTGCCGGCCTCCTGCGGGGCGAAGGGCCAGTCGCTGCCGTAGAGGACGTGGCCGGGTTCGGCGAAGGCGAGCAGGGCCGGCAGGGCGGAGGGGCTCGCGGACAGGGCGGTGTCGAAGTAGAACCGCTTCAGGTCGCGCAGAATGTCGTCCGCCTTGCGGTCCCGGTCCACGACGGTGGAGGTCAGGCCGGAGAAGCGGTAGGCGGCATACGGCAGGAAGCCGCCGCCGTGGGAGAGGATCACCCGCACGTCGCGGTACCGGTCCATGACGCCGTTCAGCACCATGTTCAGGGCGGTGCGGGTGGTGTCGAAGACGTAGTCCGCGAGCGGGGCGGGGGTGCCGGGCAGCAGTGTCATCGGCGGCTGCGCGGGGTGGACGAAGACGTTCGCGGCGCGGCGGTCCAGCTCGGCCCACAGGGGCTCGAAGTCCGGGTCGCCGAGGTACTTGCCGTGGGCGTTGGACATCAGGACCACGCCGTCGGCCCCGAGGACGTCGAGGGCATGGACGGCCTCGGCGACGGCAGCGTCGACGTCGGGCAGGGGGATGCTGGCGAAGTGACCGAACCGGTCCGGATTGTCCTTGACGACCTCGGCGCCGTGCTCATTGACGGCGCGGGCCAGATCGCGGGCGGCCGCGTCGTCGCCGAGGTGGACGCCGGGCGAGGTGACGGACATGACGCCGGTGGCGATGCCCTGCTGGTCCATCATCGCGATCGCGCTCTGCGGGCTCCAGGCGGGGATGGCCCAGCCGCCGGAGTTCAGGCCGCGCGCGGCCAGAGTGTCGGCCCAGACCGGCGGGACGATGTGCTGGTGGACATCGATGCGTGCGGGGAAATCCACGACTCCAAGCCTCCTAAAGTTTAGCTTGCTAACGAAGTCTCTTAGTAAGCTAACAGCCATGCGAGAGTCGAGCAAGCACGAAGAGAACGACCTCCAGGACTCAGCCGGAGACGAGGCGGGTGTGCCGGAGCTGGCCCAGGCCGCCGACCGGCTGTTCTATGCCATGCGCCGCTCTCGGGCGGCCACCATGGGCCGCTCCGGGGCAGGGCTCTCCATGGCGCAGCTCACCCTGCTGGAGCCCCTCGCCGCGGACGCTCGGAGCGAGGGCCTGCCGGTCGGCAGGCTCGCCGTCACCGCCGAGGTCAGCGTCCCCACCGCCACCCGCATGCTCAAGCAGCTCGAAGCGGTGGGCGTGGTCACGCGGCAGCGCTCCCCGCACGACGAGCGTCAGGTCCTCATCCGCCTCACCGAGGACGGCGCCGACCGGCTCGCGTCGATGCGGGCGGAACTGCGGGCGCGCCAGTCCAAGGCGCTGTCGCACTTCACCCCTCAGGAACGCCGCGAACTCGCCGCGCAGCTCGAGCGCCTCGCCGGCGTCATCGGCGACACCGTCCCCCGGCCCGCCGAAGGGGAGGCCGCGCAGCACTGACGCAGCCCGATGCCCAACCGCCCCGTGCCGAGACGACGGATGACGGCTGGGGCCAGTCGGCCCGTCAGCAGGGCGAGTGGGTCGGTGTCGGCCTCGAATGCCCGAGCGGCGAGCACCCGGCGCGGAGTGCGGCGATCCGTCCCAACTGTTGCCCGCCCGGCAGCAGATGGCCTTCACGCCCGGCTTCCACATCACCCTCGTGTCGTTCCGAGTCGCCCAATACCCGGGTCCATTGGGTGCCCGCCGTGCCTGTCGTCATTCGTTCGACGACAGGCGAGTGGCAGCTTGCCGGTGGTCAAGCCCCGCATCTTCTCTCAGGCCTCGCTGGGTGCCCCTGGTGATCGGGGTGCGGTTCTGGTCGACGGCCTGGCTGCTGGGCCTTCACGGCGCCGATCCGGGCGATGCGCGGCACGCGGATGACCTTCAGGACTCCATCCCGTGCACTACCAGAATCGACGTGGTAACGATAAAAATCGACACCATGTAGACTTTTGCTGAAGGAGCGGCCCGGCTCCTCGCGAGACCTCTCTGGAGGAGCAGTGCAGCAGCAGAAGTGGCTCATCACCGGCGTCAGCACGGGCCTTGGACGTGCCTTCGCCCAAGCCGCCCTGACCGCCGGGCACACCGTCGTCGGCACGGTCCGGTCCGAGGAGGACCTGCGGGCCTTCGAAGGGCTCAAGCCCGGGGACGCGCACGGCCGCATCCTGGATGTGACCGACGACGCCGCCGTCTCGAGTGTCATCACGGAGGTGGAGCAGAGCGTCGGCCCCCTGGATGTCGTTGTCGCCAACGCGGGCTACGGCCTGGAGGGCACCTTCGAGGAAACCCCGCTGGCCGATGTGCGACGGCAGTTCGAAGTCAACGTGTTCGGTGCAGTGGCCACCCTGCAGGCGGCGCTGCCCCACATGCGCCGGCGCCGCCGCGGACACCTGATGGCCGTCACCTCCATGGGCGGGCTCATGGCCGTGCCCGGCATGTCCGCCTACTGCGGCAGCAAGTTCGCCCTGGAAGGCATCCTCGAGGCACTGGGCAAGGAAGTCGCGCAGTTCGGAATCCACGTGACGGCGATCGAGCCCGGGTCCTTCCGCACCGACTGGGCCGGACGGTCCATGACACGTGCCGCGCGGACCGTCGACGACTACGACGAGTTGTTCACCCCCATCCGCGAAGCGCGGCAGAAGGCCAGCGGGAACCAGCTGGGCAATCCGGCCAAGGCCGGCGACGCCCTCGTGCACATCACCTCGGTCGAGCAGCCGCCGGCCCACCTCGTCCTGGGCTCGGACGCGCTGCGACTGGTCACCGCCGCCCGCACGGCCGTGGACGAGGACATCCGCGCATGGGACGCGCTCTCCCGTACCACCGACTTCGCCGAGGGCGCTCAGCTCTGATGCCCGGCCACCACCCCGCGCGGAGCCGACGCACCACCGAACGCAAGGGTGATGTCCGGGAGCGGGCCATCCTCGACACCTGCGAAGCTCTGCTAGCGCAACAGGGCTATGACGCCATGACCGTTGGCGACATCGCGCAGGGCGCCGGCATCACACGTGGCGCTCTCTACTTCTACTTCGGCTCCAAGCAAGAAGTGGTCACGGCGCTCGTGGCCCGGACCGTCGAGCACGTGTGGGAGCGGTCCCGGGCCACCGCGCAGACCGACGAGCCACGCCAGGCCATCGCAGCAGCCATGCAGCGCACGGTCGAGCTGTGGAACGAACACGGCCTGGTCATGCGCACAGCGATCGACCTGTCGGTGACCGTGCCGGAGATCGGCGAACTGTGGAACCACACGGCTGACCTGTTCATCACAGCCATCACCGCCGTCCTGGAACGCGCCGGCACCCAGGCCGGCACCGAACCAGAACAGGCCACAGCGATGGCACGCGCCCTGTGCTGGATGATCGAGCGGACCTTCTACCACGCTTCACAGGAATCCCGCGAGAAGCTCCAAGAGGCGTCGGCGACCTGCGAACACATCTGGCTGACCAGCGCCGGTCTGATCACCTGAGGTATCCGCCATGGACGCAGTAAGGCGCGGAACCATGAAGTTCGGGTCGGGCCTTGCCCCGTGAAGTGGACACCTATTCGTGTCGTTATGCGGCGAGGGTACTGGTGACCAGATGCTGTTCGTAGGCGATCGGAGCCCAGCTCCTCACCCCAGGGCCGCCGCCGGTCTGCCCTGGTGGCGCGCGTCCCGGGCACGGCGTCCCGGGCCGTCAGGTCCAGGTCGAGGCGTCTGCTCATGTCCAGCTCGAACCGGCCGCCGTCGGTTCGTTCACTGGGTTTCTCCGAGGATGCCTCGGCCTTCAGGCCGGGGAGGAATCGTTCTCCTGCGGAGCAGGGCGGGGAATGGGCAATCGCTGCCAGGGTGATTGGCCGTCCAGCACGGGAGGGGGTGAGCAGGCCCGCTTTGATCAAGAGCTCTCAACTGTCAGTCCTCCCGGATAGATTCGGGTTCATGGCGACGGACGCGACGACGGATGGGGGTGCCGGGCATGCCCGGTACACGTATCGTCTTCGCGTGTCCGCCGGCGCGCGGGCTGCGCTCGAAGCGGAGTGGGACCGGTGCCGTTGGATCTGGAACGAGTGCGTGGCCAAGTCCAAGGCCGTGTACCTGCACAACAAGGTGCGTTCCGAGGACAAGCTGACGTGTGGTCCAGCGCGGCTCGACAAGATGCTGACCCAGGCGCGTCGGGTGACGCCGTGGCTCGCGCAGGGCGCGAGTGTGCCGCAGCAGCAGGTCATACGCGACTTCGCGACATCGCGGGCGAAGGCGCTGGGGGACATCAAGGCCCGGCTGCCGATGCGGCAGCGTGCGGGGATGCCCCGCTGGAAGAAGAAGCGGGAGGCCGACTTGTCGTTGAACTACACCCGGCGTGGGTTTTGTCTCAAGGACGGGCGCCTGCACCTGGCGGGTGGGATCGTGCTGACGGTGGTGTGGTCGCGCCGGCTGCCCAAGGCGCCGTCCTCGGTGCGCGTGTACCGCGACAGTGTCGGCCGTTGGTGTGCGTCCTTCGTGACCGTCACCACCACTGAGCACCTGCCGAAGACCGGCCGCATGATCGGGATCGACTGGGGCGTCAAGGAGAGTGCGACCACCACGAGCGACGATTACGACCTTCCCCACGCCCAGCACGGGAAGAAGGCCTAGGCGAAGCTCTCGCGCTATGACCGGATGATGGCCCGACGCCGACCGGCCAAGGGGCAGGCCGCCTCGAAGGGCTACCGCGAGGCGAAGAAGCTGCGCGCGAAGGCGTACGCCAAGGTCGCCGGGCAGCGTCAGGACACCGGCCGCAAGTGGGCCAAGTCCGTGGTCTGCGACCATGACCGGATCGCGGTGGAAGACTTCCGCCCGAGGTTCCTCGCGAAGACCACCATGGCCAAGAAGGCGGCCGACGCCGCGATCTCGGCAACCAAGCGCGCCCTGATCGAGATGGGCCGCAAGCATGGGCGGGATGTGCGCCTGGTGCATCCCGCGCACACCACGATGGAGTGCGCAGACTGCGGAGCGAGAACCAAGCACGCGCTGCCTCTCTCGGTACGAACGTATACCTGCACGCGATGCGGAGCCGTGCGCCCTCGGGACAAGAATTCCGCGTTCGTGATGCTGGTCCGGGCGGGTTGGTGCCCGGCAGGTGCTGAGGGCGTAAGACCTTCCGGGCCGCTGGCCCGGAAGGCTGCCTGAGCCTGGAATCCCCCCACACGCCCGAAGGCGCCCCGCAAGGGGCGTCCGGCCGCAAGGCTGGACGGGAATCCCCCCGCCTTCAGGCGGGGGAGCCTTCAAATCCTGGTACGAGCACTCCAGTCACCGCGGCTGCGCCTTCCTCAACGCGGCCGCCGAATCCGCCGCGGACGATGCAGTGACCGCTGCCGTACGGGCCGAGAAGCAGTGTTGCTGGACGTGCTGCATGGCCTGTGCGAGGAAGCCAAGTGCGACGCACCGGGCGAACTCGCCTCGCAACTGCTGCTGCTGATCGACGGAGTCTCCGCACGGGTCCTCGTACACGGACCCGGCCAGGCAAGCGAAGCCATGGCAGCTGCCGCGCACGCCGCAGCGGCACTCCTCACGGCTGCCCCCCCCCGGCGCCATGACCAGTCTTGAGGACCGCCCAGGGCAGCGATCGATGCGGCTCGTATTGGGCCTGGCCCTGTACGGGATGAGCCTCGCCATGCTGGTGAAAGCCGACTTCGGCGCCGATCCGTGGACGGTGTTCACCCAGGGTCTCTCGCGGGTCACCGGGTTCTCCCTGGGCCAGACCACCATCATCATTTCACTGGCACTCCTGGCCCTGTGGGGCCCACTGCGCCAGCGCCCCGGCGTGGCACGGCCGCGAACGCGTTGCTGGTGGGCCGGTTTCTGGATCTGGGAATCGCCTGGATCCCCACACCGGACTCTTGGGGCGTGCGCGTGCTGTTCCTGGCGATGTCCGTGGTCGGCGTCGCCGTCGCCACGGCACTGTATGTCGGGGTCGGGTGCGGGCCCGGACCGCGCGACGGGCTGATGACAGGGCTGACGCGACGCGGGGTGCCACTCATCGCCGCCCGGGCGGGAATCGAGGTGACGGTGCTCATCGTCGGCTGGCTGCTGGGCGGCAACGTGGGCCTGGCCACCGTGGTCTTCGCTGCAGGCATCGGGCCACTGGTCGGCTGCGCCCTGCCAAGACTGACTCTGCCCACTGAGGGGTGACCGGCGGCGGCCGGCGGCGACCGACTCGAGGAGTGGATCGCCTACGCCGAGCAGGACACTGGCCCCACTGGCGTCCTTCGCCCGCAACCTCCGATGCGACTTTGACACCGTCCGCAACGGCCTGGCCCTGACGCCCAGTTCCGGCGCATAGAACACGGGGAGAAAACGACCTCTCATGAATCGAGGCCAGGTCCACACGGCGCGACGAGCCTGGCCCTCCCAGTCCCCCGGCTCGAGAGGACTCTGGGCCGCCATCATCGCCGTTCCTAATGTCAGTGGTGAGTCGAGCGGGGCACCAGTCCCCGCCGCTTTCCATCGGCCCCCTCGTGGGACCGACGACCCAAAAGGAGAAGCTGATGACCGACCCGGCCCTCAAGGAGTGGTACCTGCGCTACGTGGCGGCGCTCAACGCCCACGAGCTCGGCGGCTTGGACGAGTTCATCGCCGACGACGTCGTGCTGAACGGCGACCCGGGCACCCGCGATGACGTCATCGCGGTCCTGACGCACGAAATCGACGCCGTTCCGGACCTCCACTGGGAGGTCAAGGAGCTGCTGTTCGACCGGGACCGGATCGCCGTGCGCGCGACCAACACCGGCACCCCGGTGAAGGAGTGGCTCGGCGTTCCTCCCTCCGGCGCCTCCTTCGAGATCGTCGAATACGCTATCTACAGGGTCAGCGACGGCCGGTTCGTACAGATGACGTCGCTGCACGACTCGGCCGACATGCTGCGGCAGTTGGCCGCCTGACCACGGCAGCCACCGGCGCGGCGCCCTGGGATCTCCCAGCCGGGCGCGAGAGGCACATCG
>NZ_JBEYXD010000153.1:0-11640 GCF_040644975.1 Streptomyces sp. NPDC046900
TCGACCAGCCGCAGAAGCCCCTCACGTGCGATTATTGGCACATCTCCAGCCTGATATACCTTCATGTGTGCATTCTGGCTAGCGAATTGAGGAGTCGTTCCAGGTCGCCAAGGGCGAGTGCTGTCTGGACCACTGTCAGGTCCGGCTCTACAGGGCCTGGTATCGGCACATCACCTTGGCCTTGGCGGCGTTGGCCTACTTGACTGCCATCCGCGCCGCAGAAGCCGTAAAAGGGGCATCCCGGACGACGAACGTGACCTCATACCCTGAGCGTCCCGGAGATCCGCCGGCTGATCGGCCACGTCGTCGTCACGCCCCGCCACAGAGGCAACGATCACCATCTGCACTGGTCACGATTCCGACGACGCAGCCAAGCCCGAGCATGCCGCCCCCATTACAAACGCCGAGGGTACAACCCCCAGATGCGGTTGCAGTATTAGCTCGAATCGTCGTGCGGGCCTGTGTGGCCCCGTCCACCCGGATGAGGATCTTCGCTGCCGAGGAGCCGGGAATCTGGGCGAGGGCGTCGGTGAGCACACGGACGTGGTCGGCCCCCGTGTTCGCTCCGGCATTCCCCGGCCGTAGCAGCATCGCCAGCGACTCGGTGGTGTTCGCGCACCCCGCGGCCAGCGGATGAAACCCGAACGTCTTTTTGAAGGTGACCGCTGCCCCGGCCTTCTTCGAGGCGGAGGTGATGATCGTGGCGTCGAGGTCGATGACGATCCAGCCGGTAAGCCGTTTGCCCGCCACCGTCAGCCAGGGAAAGCCGCCCGGCCACAGATGCAGCAGACTCCACACCTGTCGGCGCACCCTTGCGATTCCCGCCAGGGTGGCATCATCAAGCGCGGCCAGCATGCGGCGGGCGGTCGAGTCCGAGGCCGCGGGCCCAAACAGCGGTCGGTGGTGAAGCTGGAGCTGCTCGGACTCCGACAGGTTCGCCGCCCCGAGCACGATCGCGACCGCCAGGTGGACCAGCAGCCCCGCGCGGTCCCGCCAGCCGGCCACCGCACTGGACGGCAGCACCTTCGCCAACGCCCCCGTCAGCCCGGTCCGGTCCGCGCACCGGCGCAGCAACACCGCACCGGCATGCCCAATCAGCCTCTTCCCGTCAGCCACCACCGACAGCCGACGGTCCCACCCTGTACGCTCAACCACCAGAAGGTGCCTCCACTTCTGCAGCGGATATGACGTAAACACTCACATCCTTGCAGGTCAGCGGCACCTTTCTGCTACCGAGGCGTCAGGTCACCCAAGTCTGCTGAATATCCAGGGCTAAAGGGGGCGCAGCCCCTCAGCGCGGAACGTACTTCGTGACGCACTGGCGGGCGCCGCCGGTCGCGGGGGTGAGGCAGGCACGCACGTCCTGCCGGGCGTCGACGGCGGCCATGGGTGTGTAGACGTAGCCCTGCGCGTCAAACACGTCGACCACTTGGGCAGAGCGGGGCCGACCGCCGGAAACGGTGATGTCGATCCGGTCTCCCGGGCGTGACTGGGTGACGCGTGCCCATACGGTCTGGCATCGCGCGCTGTAGCGGATGTCCAATTGTGCCCCGTCCGCCGTGTGGACCGTGGCGAGCGTGGTCAGGCCCAGATCGCACAGGGTGCTGGCGGGGCTCTTACCGTCGCAGGACCTGCCGTGGCATCGGGGAACGGCGTGCGGGGAGGTCCCCGGACACAGGGCGATGGCTAGGCTGCCCGAGGCGGCGACGCACCCGAGAGCGATTCCGGCGCGCCCCAGCAGGTGCCGGCGCGGGTGCACGACAGGTGGTTGTTCCTGGGCTGCGGGGGCATTCGGGGCCACGGCGGGCTTGTCGTCGGCACAGCCCGCGAGTTCCCACAGGGCCAAGCACCGGTCGGGCGGTTCGCCTGCGAGAGCGCACAAAGCGAGCACGGCCCGACGCGGGGGCAAGGTCCGGCCGTTGAGATACCGTTCCCACGAGGACTTGCTGTACGCGGTCTTGGCGGCCAGGCCGACCAAGCTGAGGCCAGTGCGGGTCCGCAGGTCGCGCAGGCTCTGGACCAGGCGTGCCGTCTCCAGCGGGAGCACGCCGGTTCCTTTCGGGCGCTTCGCGTCCTCGGCTGTTCCCGTCATCCCCTCAGTGCACCCCAGGTGTGAGGCCCGACCACGCCGTCGACTGCGAGATGGTCCTTTGTCTGCAACCTCCTGACGGCCCGTTGGGTTAGGTCGCCGTAGACCCCGTCGATTCCTCCTGGGTCGTAGCCGGCGCGCAGCAACAGGCACTGGGTCTCGGCGACTTCAGGTCCCACCATGCCCTCCTGGACAATGGCGGTCCGTGCACGGCTGATTCCCGCGTACCAGAGGCCGTCAGTACGGGAAATACGGCACGTGTAGGTCGGTACGGAGGCGGCGTTGTCCTGCCACGGCCGTATGGTCAGCAGTACCACCGCGGCCGTCACGGCCAGGACACACGCGGCCACGTACATACTGCGGCGACGCTGAAGAGTTCGAGGCTCTGTTGGCGGCGCTGGTGGGGCGACGGGTTCGGCGCGTGTCCCGGATGGTGCGTCCGTACCCGCCGTGAGTTCCGCGGTTCTGCCCCGGGCGTCCGTCGCGACCTCGTGAAGCGCCAGCAAGCGGGCCAGATTCGCGTTGCAGGCGCGGGCGAGCGCCTCGACGGCTGCGCGCGGCGGCAGGGTCTGGCCGTTGAAATACCGCTCCCACGAGGAGGTGCTGTACCCAGTCTTGGCGGCCGTCTGGGCGAGGCTCAGCTCGCTTGTGTCCTTGAGCCTGCGCAGCTGGACGACTAGTTCACGCACCCGGGGATCCAACTCCTCCGGGAGCACCTTCCACCGCAGCATGGCCCCCATCCTTCCTCGAACACAGTGCAGGCCGAACGCTACTGAGAAGACGCCCGTCGTGCCCCCCGTTTCTGCGATCTCCGACCGGCCCGTTCCGGCCAATGTCCCGTGGCGTCCCGTCCCACCACGCATCGGCGCAGGTCACGGATGCGGCGTCCCGTCGTCTCGGCATCTGCCCGCCGCGTCTGGCCGCCGGTCACCGCAGCCGGGCAGCCTCGGTGATGCGAGCCGGGTGTTGTCCGCACCCCCGCTGGCCGACGCCCCGGTGGCGTCAGCCCGGCCGGCCCCCGCCCCAGCCACGAGGGGGTGCGAAGGGGGCCGTTCCGGACGGCGGAACGGGCTTCAAGGAGAGGCGGCGCGCCCGAGTCGTGACCCAACCGCCGTAACTCAACGAAAGGGACTCCATGGACAGGAAGATGAGGAGGGCGGCCGTGAGCACCGCGGCCGCCACGATCGGGATCACCGCGGCGCTCGCCCTGGCCGCCGGGCCGGCATCGGCGTACTCGGGCACGCATCTCAACGGCTGGGCCGACCACTGCGACTACACAGCCTCCAGCTACGGGGACGGCTGCCTCTACTACAGCCAGAACGGGGGCGGTTACATCTTCGATGCGATCGGCTACTTCTCCGACCTGAGCGGCTACGGCTTCACCGCGAACGTCCCCGTCCGCAACGACGCGGCGTCGATCGGGAACCACACCCTCAACTGCGGATCCACGACGTGGGTGTACGTCCACGCTGGCGGGGACTGGAACTGGGTGTCCGCCGGCCGGGGCGGCAACCTGACCACGGGGCTGCGCAACAACGAGGCGTCCTTCGACGCCGACGCCAACTGCTCCTAACCCCAGGGCTGGCCGGGCAGCTGCGGCTGTTCGGCCAGCCCACCCGGATCTTGACCGGGCTCGACCCTTAGGGAGACCACTGGTGTTTTCCTCACTCGCTCCCCGCGCCGCCCTGACACTGCTCCTCGTCTCCGCAGCGGCCGCGTGCTCGGCCCCCAGCGGCGCTGACACGCCGGACAACGCGCCGATGCCGACCCCCAACCCGACGAGCATGGCCGAGCTCCACCTACCACTTGAGGCGTACCTCCAGGACTACGGGCACCAGGCCAAGTTGGAGGTCCTACGGTTCAGGTTGCGCGATCGATGCGTGAAGGCCATGGGTTTCACGCCCCCTCCGATGACCACCACCGGGGGGCGCGCGGCGTCGGACTACGTGAAGCTCTGGCAGTTCTACGACACTCGGCGGTACGCGCTCAGCGACATGACCACAGCCCGCGTATATGGCTTCCACCTGCCACCTTTCACCGGTGGATCCGCCAAGCCGATCTCGCTCAACTCGCTTTCGGTGCCGTTGCAGCACGCATTGGAAAAGTGCGACGATCAGGTGGCCGCGAAGGAGAAACAGGCGGGCATCTCCGTGGGACACAAGGAGAGCGACCTCGTCGACGTCGCGTCGGGCCTCAAGGCCAAGGATTTCCTGAAGTCACAGTCGGATCCCCGTGTACTTGACGTGTTCAAGAGCTGGTCGTCCTGCATGGCCCAGCGGGGTTACCACTACGCGACGCCGCAGGACGCGGCCAAGGACCAGCGGTGGACGCAGTCCGGTCAGCGCTCGCGGGAGGCGATCGAGGCGGACGTCACCACGGAGGAGACGGGCACGGCGGTCGCCGAGGTCGAGTGCGTTTACTCCACCAACCTGCTCGGCGTCAGTTTCGCCGTCGAAGCGGAGTACGAGAGAAACGACATCGAAAAGAACGCCGAGACCCTGACGCAGCTGAAGGAGCGCACCGACCGGGACGCGAAGAAGATCGACGAACTGTGGGTGCGAAGTGGCTGAGCAGGCGGCGAAGACCCGGATGAACGGGCGCCAGCGGACGCTGCTCTGGGGAGCCGTCCTTGCCGCGGCACTCTCCGCGGGAGGCCTTGGGGCCTCCACGTGGGTGCGCTCACCTGCCGAGGCCGCGGCCGAGGCGAGGCCGCCCTTGCCCACGGTCCTCACGGCAGGCGTGGTCTTCGAGCAGCTGGCGCGAAACACCATCTTCCGTGGCACGCTCACGGCGCGGGGAACTGTCAGCTTCACCGCCAAGTCGGCCCTCGCCCCCGACGGCTTCGCAGGCACCCACTCCGTATCCCCCATCGTCACGGCGGTCAGGGCGAAGGTCGGGCAACGGGTCCGGGCAGGCGCCGTGGTGGCGGAGATCGGATACCGCCCGCTCTTCGTGCTGCCCGGCAAGGTCCCCGCGCTGCGCGATCTCGCGGAGGGCGACACCGGACCGGATGTGGGACAGCTCCAGAAGGGACTCGCGAAAGCGGGCTTCGGCCGCGGCTCCGACGCCCTCGGCACGTTCGGCGCCGGTACCGCGTCCGCGGTCAGGAGGCTCTACGCGGCGAGCGGCTACCTTGTACCGACCGAGCCAGGAAGCGCGATGGAAGGCGCCCGGGACGGGAGTGGCGCCGGAGCGAGGACCGCCGGCTCGCACAGGATCGTTGTGATGCCCGCCTCCGAGGTGATGTATGTCGCGGCCCTGCCGGCGACCATCACCCAGCAGACAGGCAGGGTCGGGGAGACGGCCGGAAGCCCGCTGATCACCCTGTCGACACAGGGCCTGCGCCTGCAAGGCCGCCTGGACCCCGGCATGAAGGGGGCGATCACCGTCGGTCAGAAAGTCGTGGTTCTCGACGAGAACACCGGGAAGACCCGCATGGGCACAGTCGACACGATCGGCCGACTCGTCACCCCGGATATCGAAGGGAGCGGCCGGGCACCGACCGACGGCGGCACCCCGTACATCCCGGTCGACATCACCCCCACCTCGGGGAATTGGGACGCCGATCTGGCCGACGAGGACGTGCGCATCACTGCGTCCGCGAATCTCACCCACGGCAGAGTGCTCGCCGTGCCGGAAGGCGCGATCACCACGACCGCCAACGGTGCCGCGTCCGTCACCGTGGCCGGGCCCGACGGGCGTGACCGCCACGTGGTGGTGACTCCCGGCGTCTCCGCGGACGGACTCGTCGCGGTCGCACCGGCCGCCGGCCAGACTTTGAAGAGGGGTGACCACGTGGTCGTGGGGCTACGGTGACGGCGGCCATCGCGCTGCGCGGCATCACGCGTGTCTTCCCCGGCTCGCCTCCCGTCAGGGCACTCGGCGGGGTCGACCTGACCGTCGAACGGGGCCAGTACCTCGCCGTCATGGGGCCCTCCGGAGCGGGGAAGTCCACGCTGATGAACGTTCTGGGCCTGTTGGACCGGCCTACCGACGGAGTCTACGAACTGGATGGCGTCGACGTGGCCGCCGCCGGAGAGAGCGAGCGGTCGGCGCTGCGAGGCCAACGGATCGGATTCGTCTTCCAGAGCTTTCACCTCCTGCCGCACCGTTCCGCCCTGGAGAACGTCATGCTCGCTCAGCTCTACAACCGGTCACCGCGCAGCAAACGGGCCGCACGCAGCCATCGCCTGCTCGAACTGGTCGGGCTCACCCACCGGCTGCACGCCCGACCATCCACCCTGTCCGGGGGCGAGCGCCAACGCGTGGCCATCGCCCGCGCGATGGTGAACGAGCCGAGCCTTCTGTTGTGCGACGAGCCCACGGGGAACCTGGACTCGGCCACTGCCAATGCCGTGCTCGACGTCCTCACCGAGGTCCACACCTCCGGACAGACCATCATCGTCATCACTCACGACCCTCAGGTCGCGGCGAGAGCCGAGTGCACGGTCGTGATCCGCGACGGCATGCTGCACCCCCACCAGCCTGCGGACATCGTATGAGGAGCCGGAGCCGTCGTGGATGGCGTTTCGGGTCCGGTGTGCAACCGTCCCAGTTCAGTCTGCGGGACCTGGCGTCCGAGACACTGGCGGGTCTATCCCAGCGTCCGGGCAGGTCGCTGCTCACCATGATCGGAACAGTGCTCGGCGTCGGCGCGTTCGTCGCCATCCTAGGACTCACCTCGACGGCGTCCGGCCAGATCGGACGCCGGTTCACCACCCTGACGGCCACCACCGTCACCGTGGTCCCGGCGGAGTCAGACAGCGACGCCGTGCCCTTCGACCACCCGGAGCGGTTTCCCGCCGACGCCGATGCGCGGATCGAGCAGCTCAACGGGGTGACATCCGCCGGAATCTGGTGGCCGATCACGGCCAGTAGCCAGCGCGTGATCTCCGCCCGCCCCGGAGTACGAGCGGGCACGAATGAGGACGCGGGCGGATCCGGGATGCTCTACGCCGCCTCGCCCGGCCTGCTCCGCTCGATCGACCCGACCGTGCGAGGCGCGCTGTTCAACGCCTTTCACGATGCCCGCGGTGAGCGGGTGTGCGTCCTGGGAGCCACACTCGCCGAGCGACTGGGCATCACGCAGCTCGACACCCGCCCCGCGGTGTTCGTCGACGACGTGGCATACACCGTGATCGGCATCCTCGACAACGTCAGCCAGGCACCGGAGCTGCTTACCGGCATCACCATTCCGCGACGGACCGCGGAACGCGTGTACGGTCCCCCGCCCGCCAACGACCCGGCCAAAATGATCATCCGCACCCGACTGGGCGCCGCCTCGCTGATCGCCGCACAGGCACCCACGGCCCTCAGACCCCAGCACCCCCACGACTTCTCGGCCGTCCCGCCGCCCGACCCCCACGAACTGCGCGACAACGTCGAGGTCGACCTGACCGGCTTGTTCCTCGTACTGGCGGGGATCTGCCTGATCATCGGCATGGTGGGCATCGCCAACACCACCTTCGTCGCCGTATTGGAACGGACCCCCGAGATCGGTCTGCGCCGAGCGTTGGGCGCACGTGCCAGGCATGTCGCCGCCCAGTTCCTGGCCGAGTCCACCGCACTCGGGCTCATGGGTGGACTGGTCGGCACCGCCATCGCCGTGGCTACCGTCCTGGCCGTCGCAGTCAGCAAGAACTGGACGGCGATCCTCGACCCGGCCACCGTGGTCCCGGCCCCCCTTATCGGCGCCGGCGTCGGCCTGTTCGCCGGCCTCTATCCCTCGGTTAGGGCGGCCCGGATCGAGCCGCAGGAAGCCCTCCGCCGCTGAACTAGCGCATGCGCCGAAAGGTGAAGTAGCCCGCTCCGCCGGGGGGAGACTGTACGGGCACTGACGTTCTCTCAGCCTTGATCATTTCCAGATTCGGTTGAGACACCCCATGTCGTTTGATGTCAACCGGCTTGGGGTTGGGCGTGGTGCGACCAGGCGGTCGCTTCGTCGTAGAGGGTTCGGGTTTTGAGGCAGCCGTGGAGGATGCCGACGAGGCGGTTGCCGAGCTGGCGCAGGGCGGGGTTGTAGTCGGCCTCGCGGGCTCGTTGCTTGTCGTAGTAGCGGCGGGCGCCAGGTGAGGCCCGCAGCGCGGAGAACGCCTGGGTCTGCAGGGCGTCGGCGAGCCGGTTGTTGCGGACGTAGCGGGCCTGGACGGTGTGGCTCTTGCCGGAGGCCCGGGTGATCGGGCTGGTGCCTGCGTAGTTCTTGCGGGCCTTCGCGGAGGCGTAGCGGGTGGGGTCGTCTCCGAACTCGGCGAGCACCCGGGCGCCGGTGATCTGTCCGATGCCGGGCATCGAGAGGTAGATCTCAGCGTCCGGGTGCGCTTGAAAATGCGCCTTCACCTGCTCCTCCATCGCGGCTATCTGCTCGTTCAGCGCGATGATCACACGGGCGTGGGCGGTGGCGGTGGCCGCGTAGGCGGCGGTGACCGGCTCGGGCAGGCCGAGCTGCCGTTCGCGCAGCGCGGCCTGGATCGTGGCCGCTTTCGCGTCCCGGTTCCGCCGACGGGCGCGGGCCAGGACGGCGGTGATCTGGGTGCGGGTCAGCTTCGCCCCGGCCGCCGGGGTAGGCGCCTTGATCAGCAGTTCCAGCGCATCCGTGCTGGTCAGCGTCAGGTCCGCGTAGGCGTCAAGAGCGGCGGGGAAGTACTCGCGCAGCGTGCTGCGCAGCCGTTGGAAGGTGCGGGTGCGTTCCCAGATCAGGGTCTGGTGAGCGCGGGCGACGACCTTGACGGCCTGAGCCTGCTCGCTGTCCCCAGCCACCGGGCGGAGCTGGGCCCGGTCGATGCGGACCATGTCGGCCAGCGCATGCGCGTCGCCCTTGTCACTCTTGGCGCCGGAGGAGGCGTACCGCTCCTTGAACCGGGCGACCTGCCGGGGATTGATCGCATAGACCTGGTAGCCGGAGGCGATCAGGGACTGCACCCACGAACCGCGGTCGGTCTCGATCCCGACCACGACCTCGGCGGCATCCAGGTCCCCGCCGCCGTGCTTCGCGAGGAGCTCGTGCAGCTTCGCGATGCCCTCCACCCCCCCCGGGCAGCCTCGTGGCGGCCAGCTTCCGGCCTGCCTCGTCCTGGACCTCGACGTCATGGTGGTCTTCGGCCCAGTCATCACCGATCAGCAGCAACTCGTCCTCCAGGTCAGGTACTTCGCTCCTTGCAGCCTGCGGAAGGCGCGGCGCGCGGCCTAATGGATTCAGTGCTCACGCCCATCGGGCGGGCACGCCACCCCATGAGTTCCCTGAGTCAACCTCTATGCCGGCATCGGTTCCTCGGCGGGCATTTTGATCTTGTTGTTGGCCTGGTGGATGGCGGGGTCGTAGCAGGTGCCGTCGCGCCAGCAGGCCCATATCACGCGGAGCCAGGAGCGCGCGAGGATACGGATGGCGTGGGGGTGCCGCTTCTTGCGGGCTCGGGCATCGTTGTAGATCTTCGCGGCCCAGTCGCTGCCGTGGCGGCTGTTGTCGGCGAAGGTGGTCAGGGCGACGCGGGCTCTGCGGTTGGTCGCGAAGCGGAAGGCGACCGTGTGGGACTTGCCCGAGGCGCGGGTGACGGGGACGACACCAGCCTCGGCGATGAACTGTTCGCAGGTCTGGGCGCGTTCCAGGATCGGGCCGATCTCGCCGATGATCTGGCCGAGGTTCACCTTGCCGATCCGCGGCATGGTGGCGAACAGCGGCGCGTAGGGATGGCTCTCGGTGGCTTCGGCGACGGCCCTGTCCAGAGTTCGGATGGTGGCCCGTATGCCCTGCACCAACTGGACCTGGGCACGGACGAGCTGTCCGGCGACGGCGTCGGCGAGGCGGGACGCTGCCTTCGGGGCGACGCGCAGACGCTCGATCAGGACACTGCCGGACTTCCTGCCGGAGTAGTGGTGGCGCTTGCACCAGGCTTCGAGCCGCCCAGCGGTGAGTTTGGCGGCTGAGGCCGGGGTGGGGTACTTCTCCAGGAAGGCCATGGCGATGTCGCTGTCCAGGTCGGCAAAGAGGACCTTGCCGCCGGGCCAGTGCTCATCCAGCAGTGCGACGAGCTGGTTGACGGCAGCGACCCTGGCCTCGACATGATCAGCGCGTTGCCGGGTGAGAGCCTGCAAGCCGAGAGTGGCCTGCTCGGTGGGCTCCAGCCGGGGCAGCATGTGTCCGTCGGTGCGCAAGTAGTCGGCGAGTTTCATGCTGTCGCCCGCGTCGGTCTTGGCCTTGGAGGCGCCCCAGCGTGCTCGCATGGCGTGGAAGGCATTGGGGTGGACCGGCACGATGGGGTGGCCGGCGGCCAGCAGCCGGTCGACGGCCAGGCCGCGGGTGGTCTCGATGGCGACGGGGAGATCGGCGGGTGCGCCGTGCTTGCGCAGGCGGGCTAGGGTCTTGGCGAACCCTTCTTCGGAGTGGGCGAGTTCCCACCGATCGATGCGCTTGCCGGTGTCATCCATGACCGTCACGTCATGGGTCTCGGTCGCCCAGTCCCATCCGATGAACACGAGGTACGTACTCCACTGCCGTTCCGGGAGCACCTGCTCGGTGGTGAGGTCGTCTGCCGGGAGCTCATTAATCGGCCCTCTGCGGGGCGTGTCCCTGAAGCCGATCAGACGGCCTCGGCCCGGCGGGGCTGGCGTCACTCATGGTGGCCGTCGAGCGGCTCGCAGTCTTGGCCATGCACCCACCGAGACCGAGAGGTCACAACCCTACCGGTGAGGGCTGCAGGAACGATGGTCGCCTAATGAGCGGTCTGGCCTCCCGGCCGACCAGCGGGGGCACGGTCTCAACCCAGAACTCCAAGGGCTCCGGCGAGGGTAGTGCTCACCTGCTGACGGCTACGGCACCGAGTCTCTCCGACCCGGCAAGTCCCATTAGGACGAGGGCGGCTCGGGCGATGTCGCCGATCCGGCTCGGAAGTCACGCCGTTCACCGGGCTCTGTTCCGTAGTCGGCGGTGATCCTGCGTCCTGGTCATTGGAGGAGGACGCGGTGGCGGGGGAGGTCGAATCCTGCTCCGCCGTGCATCTGGCGCGTGATCTTCTTGGTGCTGGTGTTGACGCCTTCGGTGCGGCCGTTGTGGTGGGGCGGGATGAGGCCGGCGTTGAAGTTCCCCCAGGCCCGGGTAGTTAGCCTCGATTCGTCGGTGGGTTCGGCGGCTGACCTGCTCGGCGGTTCGCCCGTAATGTCCTCGGGCCGTTCGAGGTGGGCCGTCGCGTGACGCAAAAGTTGATCAACACGCCGTCGATCAACCGTGCGAGCACATGCGTAGGGCCCCGAACCTTTAGCTCGGGGCCCTAGTGTCCTGCGCCGGGAATTCGATCAAGATATGCGGCGAGGCGCTGCAGGATCTCGTCGGCGTCCTTTGTCCAGACGAAGGGCTTGGGGTCCTCGTTCCACCTGGCGATCCAGGCGCGGATGTCCCGTTCCAGGGCTTGGAGGTTCTTGTGGACTCCGCGCCGTATCTGTTTGTCCGTCAGGAGCCCGAACCATCGCTCGACTTGATTGAGCCAGGACGAGTAGGTGGGCGTGAAGTGCATGTGGAAACGGGGATGCGTCTCCAGCCATTTGCGGACCGTCGGCGCCTT
>NZ_JBEYXD010000154.1:0-11111 GCF_040644975.1 Streptomyces sp. NPDC046900
GTGCGCAGTCGGCCGGCGCAACAGGCAGAGGTTCCTGCGCACCGCCCGACCGGGGCTGCGCAGTCGGCCTGGCAACCGCTGCACACCGGGGTGGACGGGCGTGGTCGGCCTGACCATCTGGTCGGCCCGACCATGAGCTGCGGACCGTCACCGGCAGAGACTGCTCCCCGGGCGACCGGCAACCTCGACGGTGGGGCCTCACATCTCGGCGACCCGAAGGAACGCGCTGTGCTCGTACCGCACGGCATTACCGCCGAGACCCAACTGTGGGACGACTGCCCCGAGTCCGCGTTCTGCTGGGGCGCGTATCGAGTCGCGGTCAATCTTTGGATTTGTCTTCGTGCGGAGGCCTGATCGGGTAGGTCGTCTTGCGTGACGCGAGTGCAACTGGCAGGCGAGGAGTGGGAGTTCATCAGGCGTACCTGCCGATCGGCGAGTACGGACCTTATCCCGAGCGCTTGCGGCAGCAGTTCGAGGGTGTGATTCTGGCGGTTCAAGACCGGCGGGCAGTGGCGGGAGATGCCGCAGGAGTTCGGCGCCTGGTCGACCGTCTCCAACCGCTTCCGTCAGTGGCGTGACGCTGGCGTGTTCGAGGCCCCGCTGGAGGGGCTGATCGCGGAGTCGGCGAAGCGGGGCGAGGTGGACCTGTCCCTGGTCGGCGTCGACTCCACCACCGCACGCGCTCACCGCGACGCCGCCGGGATGCACCTGAGCGAGGACGTGCTCACCGCTCTGGGGAAAGCCGCCGCCGAGGAGGAAAAGGCCAGGTCAAAGGGGGCAGCCCGGACGGACAAGACGGGCAGGACACCGGAAACGGCTCCGAGCGGGACAAGAGCCGACGCGGTACACCTCCCGTGTTTCGTCCGGACGCGGCGGTCGGCGGGCCATCCGCAGCCCTCGCCCGGACGGACCTGGCCCAGGCCTCCATCCTGAACACCGTCGTCCGCCAGACCGGCGGAGCCCTCGCTCCCGCCGTGGTGACCACGGCCCTGGTCTGAGCACCCCGGCGGGTGCCGCGGTGGAACCGCCCGTCTTCGCCTACCAGCACGCCTATCTCGCCCTGGCCGCGATCGCCGCGCTGACGGCGGTCTTCTCTTTCAATCTCCCCGACGGTCCGGCCCGCGCCGCGGCACAGGGGACCGTCGCCTCGAGCCGTTCCAATCCGCTTCGGCGCAAGCGGGTCGACGCGCGCTGAGCCGGCCGTCGACCGCCCTCAGTCCGGGTTGGAGCCGTTCGGCATCCCGGGCATGGTGCGGCGTGGGCGTGGCCGGGATGAGGATGATCGCCACGATGGGGAGCGGGCTGCCAGCGACACCGGCCGCCAAGCCCAGCACATCACCGACAGCGTGTCCCAAAGCGACTCCGTTGGCTGGGAATCGTGCCGAGCCGGTGTGCCCGGCTTCCGGTCTCTGTGGTCGTGCTGAGCGCGGCGCGCCATGCGCATCCCTTCCGTCCCATCGTCGGGGGGCGTCGGCTCTGAAGCGCGAGGTCAGCGTCGGAACGGGTGAGGCGCCGGTACAGAGAGCGGGCGAACCGCGTTCAGCGCGCGCCTCGGCCGCGGACATGCCTACGGTGGTCGCAGGGCAAGCCGCCAGCCTCCGCGCAGCCTGCGGTGGCAGGCCCTGCCGTGCATACGGCCTTGCTGGATGGGCGTGCCTACACGAGCAAAGACGGGCGCTAGCGCCCCATCAACCGACCATCGCACGCCCCGTGGGGAGTTGGCCGAGACGAAGAAACGGTGGAGCGTTGTCGCCGCAGTTCATCCCGTACGGCCCGGATGTGGAGATCGTCGAACCTGACTTCGATGCAAACGTACAGACCGTGATCCGCGGATGGAGCGGTACATCACCGATTCGGTGACGGCCGAAGGCACCGGTCAGGCGGTACGCGACGCGCACGCGAAGGGCTACGGGTTGGTCCGGGGCGAGGTGGAGATCCTCGACGGTCTGCCGGACGAGGCTGGGTGCATCCAGGTGGCTTGCTGGTTAGCTGAGGACAGGAGTGGATCTTCGTGCGGAGTGAGGCGGGCATGGCCGATGTGCAGGGCGTGAACGAGCGGGTCATCGACGAGTTCCGGTGCGGGAACGGGGCGGTGGGGGGCCGCTTCGAGGGCGCGCAGCTTCTGCTCCTGCACACGGTCGGCCGCCGTACGGGCCGGGAACGGGTGAACCCCCTCATATACGCCGCCGACGGTGACGGCTATCTCGTCTGCGGCTCGGCGCGTGGCGCGCAGAACGATCCGGCGTGGGTGGCCAACGTCGCCGCCATGTCCGAGGTGACCATCGAGGTGGGGGACCGCGTCATGAAGGCGACGCCCACCGTCGTGTTGCATCCGTCGCCCGAGTGGGAGCGTCTGTACGGGATCTGGTCCGCCTACTGGACGGACAGCGCGCACTACGAGACCAAGACGTCCCGCAAGTTTCCCATCGTGAGGATGGAGCCCGTCGCGTCGGCCGGTTGAGTCATCGTGAACAAGTCCGTCTCCGACGGTGCCTGAACGACCGCGAGGGCAACGCCTCGCCGGCGATCCCGGACGCCTCCGCCGGCGCCAGGTACTTCCTGACCGTCTTGTGGTCCACCCCCAGCGACGCGGCCAGCGCGCTCTTCGAGCGGCCCGCGTACCAGTGGACGTAGATCTCGGTGATGTCGACCACGACGAGCGTTCTCCTTGCTATCCGGGCGGCCCATCGGCCTGCCGGACCACGGGGCGAGGAACACGGACAGCTCCGCGACGAAAGGTCCTTCGATCCCGGACTCCGCGCTCCCCATGGAGAATAAGGAGGAACCGCCATCATATGACGCTCAAACTGCCCACGATGGGGAAAACCGCCATCCATGCCGGATCAGTGGGCGGGCTTCTCCCAGGTCAGCGAGTACCGGCGCAGCACATGCCGGCGGTAGCGCACACCGGGTAGCAGTCTCCGGGCGGCAGTCCGCACCTGCCCATAGCTCATCTGCGGGTCGGCCACCGGCATGCCCTGCGGGCCACGCGCGCGACGCAGCACCTTCGTGATCCGCACGATCGGGGCAGCCGCGATCAACGCCGCCCACTCCGCCACGCTCGCCTCGCGGGCCAGACCGACCACCACCAGCGTGCCGCCAGGCCGCAGCAGCTCGCGCATGCGGACGAGGGCCGCCTCGAAGTCCATGTGGTGGATCGTGGTCACCGAGCAAACGAAGTCGTACCCCGCACCGGGAAGTTCCGCGGTGACGAAGTCGCCCTCGACGAAGGTGAGTTGCGGGTTCCCGGCAGCCAACTCACGTGCGCAGGCGATCATGTCTGGCGACTTGTCGATCCCGGTGACGTGCTTCGCTCGCCCGGCAAGCTTCCGTACCAGCAGCCCGTCCCCGCAGCCAACGTCCAGAGCATCGCCGCACCCCACAGGAACAGACCGGAGGATGCCCGGGTGCCGGGCAACGTTGGTGTTCCAGTACGGCTCTGCGGCGAGCTGGCGCATCCGATCATCGTAGAGGCCGGTCATGGCCTGCCGAGTGCACACCGACGGATTCACCGTCCCCATGGGGAACCGCGATCGCAGGGATGGGGAATTACGTGACGCTGATCATGTAGATCGTGGGGGATTGCCTGACCGTCGACAGCTCCAGAGGCGGACGGCGTCGAGCGTCTGATCAACAAACTCAAGGCCTGCCGAGGCATCGCCACCCGATACGGCAAGGCCCCAGACAGCTATCTCGCCGGCCTCCACTTGCGTGCCTCGTGTCCGGCGTATTCGGCCAGCTGCCAGTCGTTCTTGCGGCCGACCGGGCCCAGCAGTCCACGGATGTAGTCACGCATCCTGCGTCGCGGCTCGACCCGCCCGAAACGGTGACCGGTACGTAAGAACAGTTCCTCGAGTTCGTTGTTCCAGATTTCAACTGCACGCTCGTCGATCACGCCGGGAAGCTGCCCAGACCGCTGCCACTATCAGCGGCGGCTGCACACGATCGAGGGGCGGCCCGGGAAAGAGGATACGCGCCGCCAATCAGCCCACTACACTCACCCAAACCGCCCCTGAACAGGGAAACGTCAAAGTGCTGCTGGAATACTAAGCCGCTTCAAAACGCCACTCGACAGGGATGCCCTTGCGCCGAAATTTCTACCGATCCGCGCGGTAAGGCACCGAGGTCTGACGCCGCCAATAGTGGGAAACCCAAAATGGGTGCAGGCGAGGACTGGATGCAGGGAGGTGCCGGATGAAGGCGATTGTGTGTGACGGATCAGGCTGCGGGAACGGAAGACATCGACAGAGTCGATCTGGTGTTCGATATCTTCGGCGGCGACATCGGAAAGCGGTCCGCGGGTTTGGTTCGAGCTGGAGGAATGCTGGTGGGCGTCGCCGGGCCACCCGAGGCACGGTCGATCGACGGCCTGGCGGTCGACTCGTTGTCGTATCCGATCGCGCGCAGCTAGGTGAGATCGCCCGGCGGGTGCGTGACGGACGGCTGCGGACGAACATTGGTCAAGTCGCAACCCTCGACGATGCCGTCGCTGCCTTCAACTCGACGAGCGGATCAATGGAAAGACGATCATCCGCGTTCGTCCGTGAGGATTCGGGGGACAGCAACCGGTCCTTCCCCGTTATGTTTTCCACGGTCCTGCAAGAGGGCCGCCGGCCTCCGGGCCCGGCATGACTGTTCCCCCCTGTCGAACGCATGACAATGCCGTTGCTTTAGGACTCAAATCAAAATGAGGTTTTGAGGCGTCGCCAGCAGATGATCGTGCAGCCGAGGGTGAGGAAGGCCTGGTGGATGTCGGCACGGACTTCCCAGCGAATGGGCAGGCGTCGGAACCAGTGCAGGAGGGCGAAGGCGGCTTCCACGACCCAGCGGGTCTTGCCCAGGCCGCTGCCGTGGTCTGTGCCGCGCCGTGCGATGACGGGACGGATGCCCGGCTTGCGGTAGATGTCATGGTCGTAGCCGCGGTCGACGTAGAGCACGTCGGGACGTCGGCGCCGACGTCCCGCATGTGAAATCAACGTTGAGAAGGACTTGTGATCATGCGCGCCATGATTCTCAGCGCCTCTGTGGGTGCGTACCTGACAAAGGTTCGATCGCGGGCACGGTTGGGCGGTCGGCGCCCCATGCGCCGGCGTGAGGAAGTGCCTCTGCGCACGTTGTCCGGTGGGGCTAACGATGCGTGCCGGCGGCGCCTGAAGCTGTTGCACGACGCGGGCGCGCGCCTTGGCACCACGCTCGATGTGACGCAGACCGCCGAAGAGCTGGCGCAAGCCGCGGTCCCCGCCTTCGCCGACTTCGTGACCGTTGATTTGACCGAGCCCATGCCAGACGGGGAGGAGTCGTCGCCCGAGGGCGATGGGAGGGTGCGTCGGGTCGCCGTCAGCGGCATCCGGGATGACTTTCCCTGCTACCCGGCGGGTTTGCAGTTCGCCTTCCACCCGGACACGCCGCAGGCCGCGGGCCTGGGCGGCGGACCGGCGGTGCTCGCGGCGCGGTTGGACGACGTTCCGGGATGGCGGGCGCAGGATCCGGTGCGCGCCCGACGGATCATCGGCTATGGCGTCCACTCGCTCATCACCGTCCCGTTGCGTGTACGCGGGACGGTCTTCGGCGTGGCCACCTTCTGGCGCTCGCGGCAGCCTGCCCCCTTCGAGGTGGACGACCTCTCGCTCGCGGAAGAGCTGGGCGCGCACGCGGCGGTGTGTATCGACCGCGCCCACAGCTACAGCCGCGAACACACCATGGCCATCACCTTGCAGCGCAGCCTGCTTCCCCAGGGCCTGCCGGCCCAGAACGCCCTTGAGGTCGCCTACCGCTATCTGCCCGCGCAATCGTGGGTCGGCGGCGACTGGTTCGACGTCATCCCCTTGCCAGGCGCTCGCGTTGCCCTGGTGGTGGGCGATGTCGTCGGCCACGGCCCGCGCGCCTCCGCCGCGATGGGGCGGCTGCGCACCGCGGTCCACAACTTCTCCTCACTCGACCTGGCGCCCGACGAACTCCTGGGACGTCTCGACCATCTGATCGCGAGCTGCTCGGACGGGGTCGTAGCAGGGTGCGAGGGCTCCTTTACGGGTGCGACGTGCCTGTACGTGATCTACGATCCGGTCTCCCGGCATTGCGCCGTGTCCCGGGCCGGGCATCCGCCGCCCGCCGTCGTACGCCCCGACGGCCAGGTGGACTTCCCCGACGTGCCTGTCGGCCCGCCACTGGGACTGGGCAGCCTGCCCTACGAGGCCGCCGACTGGGAAATACCCGAAGACAGCCAACTCGTGCTCTACACCGACGGACTGATCGTGCGCCGCGACCAGGACATCGACACCGGCCTCGCGAGGTTGCGCGACGCCTTGAGCCGAGCCGCCGACGGCCATATGGGGCCAGAGGGGACTTGCGCGAGCGTGCTCGATGCGATGCTTGCGGACCGTCCCAGCGACGACATCGCGCTGCTGGTCGCCCGCACCCGCGTCATGCGGTCCGATCAGGTCGCCGACTGGGACATACCCTCCGACCCGGCGGCGGTGGCAGGCCTGCGCGCCGCCGTCACACGCCGGCTGTCGCGCTGGGGCCTTGATGAGATGGCCTGCACTACGGAGCTGATCCTGAGCGAGCTGGTTACCAACGCCATCCGCCACACCACCGGACCGACCCACCTGCGGCTACTTTGTGACCGCTCTCTGATCTGCGAGGTCTCCGACCGCAGCACCACCTCCCCACACCTGCGCTACGCGGCCACCACCGACGAGGGCGGACGCGGTCTGTTCCTCGTCGCCCAACTCGCCGACCGCTGGGGGACGCGACACACGAAGGCCGGCAAGGTCATATGGACCGAACAGCCACTGCCGCACGGGCCGCGAACGGGGAACGGCCGGCACCCTGTCGCTGCGCCGCGGCACCAGCCGTAAGGCGATCGGCCAGGCCGTCGCCGGTCATAGGGCGAAGGAGGGCGCAGCGAAATTCCAGCCGAGTTTCGCCGACACGGAGGTTTCATGGCGAAAGCGTTGCTAGATCGTCTGCTTGGCATTCCACGCCACGCCCAGAGGCTACGGCGAGTGTGGCAAGGAATCGTGAACTGTTGGTTGCGCACTCTTCCGCGTGACGAGCGAAAGCGGCGTTCCGCACTGGCGGTGCTGCCCTTTCTCGCCATTCTGGCGATCACGCTCATTTGTCCTTCGCAGCCCGCGTCCCTCCACCTGTGCGACCTGCTGATCATGGTGCCGGTCATAACGGCCTGGTACATCTGCGCCCGGGTCACGGCGCTGGTCGGGATCACGGCCGCGGCCAGCACGGTGGCCCTCTGCGCGATACACCACATGGCGCTGCCCGTACCGCAGATGACAGCCCTGATCGTGACCGCAATATGCAGTACCACCTGCGGACATGTCAGGGAGCGGCGTCAGCGAGAACTGATCCAGGTGCGAACAGTCTCCGAGGCCGCCCAACTCGCTGTGCTGCCTCCCCTGCCCCGCCACCTCGGCCCGCTACACACGGCCACGGTGTACCTGGCCGCCGAAGACGAAGCGCAGGTCGGCGGGGATCTGTACGCCGCCGTGCGCACACTCACCGGGACACGATTGATCATCGGAGACGTGCGCGGCAAGGGACTGACCGCGGTTGGCGACGCCGCCCGGCTGGTCGGTGCGTTTCGTGAGTATGCCCGTAGTCCGGATACCCTGCCAGAACTTGCGGCCGAACTGGACAGAAGTGTCCGCTACAACATGAGCGAGGCCGTCGAATCCGAGCGGGACGGGGAGTGTTTCGTCACCGCCGCAATCCTCGAAATCCCCGACGACGAGCCCGTCGTGCGAAGCGTCACCTGCGGACATCCCCCACCCCTACGCCTTCGCCCGAACGAAGTCATGGCGCTGGAGGCCAGCCAACCCGCACCCCCGCTGGGCCTAGCCGCGCTCACGAGAACCACCTACCACCTCGACACTCATGGCCTGCGTGCGGACGACACCCTCCTGCTGTACACCGACGGCGTCATCGAAGCCCGCAACACCACCGGAGTCTTCTACCCACTCACCGAACGGCTCACCACCCAAACCCACCACCATCCCGCAGAACTCCTCCAGCACATCCGCACCGATCTCCTCACCCACGTCGGCGGACCGCTCGGCGACGACGCCGCCATCATCGCAATCAAACGCCAGACCTCGAACCCACAGCAGTGACGGCCGCGGTTGACGGCACCGAGGCCGTACACAGCCGGACGCCGGTGGCCATCACGCACGGTGCTCCGGTCCGGATGCGTCGTAGGAACTCACATGGTCGCGCAGGGGCCCGTGCCTGCACCTGCATCCAGCCCCTCACACCCGCCTAGGGGTGTTTGCCGACGGCGTGGCGGGGGCGGGGCTGCTAGTCCGGCCTCGTGGGCGGCCGGGGCCGCCGGCCAGCGGGCCGCGTCGTGTTGCCTCCTCGGGTGAGCTGTAGAACTCGTAGGCGTCTCCCAGGCCGGTGAACTCGAAGACCCTGATTATTCGGCTGGAGGTACACGTGATCCGCAGTGAGCCTTCACGGTCGCGGATGCTCTTGGTCACCGCCACGACCATGCGCAGCCCCATCGAGTCGAGGAAGGGAACGATGGACAGGTCGAGGACGAAGTGACGGTGTCCTTCGTCGAGCAGCTTGATCATTGCTTCGCAGATCAGAGGAGCGGTGTGGGCGTCGACCTCGCCATCGACCTCGATAACGGTCCAGCCGTTGATCACGTCGTAGGTGATGGCCATGCGGTCGTTGCGGATCATGTTCGTTCTCATGGCACCCCCTTATTAACGCTCTTGGGCGCAGGGTCCGACGCTCTCCATGGTCAGGCGTGTATATCCATAGGAGGCCTGGTTCCAATCGAAGACGTCCGCTTCTTGATCGCAAGCTGGAAGCATGACCCAACGTCGTCGCGATGATGCGGGGGCAGCGCGGGGGCCCAGGGGTCGGCCTCGGCCTACCCGGCGATTGGATGGGCGGGGAACTTCGTTCCGCAGCTCACGAGCCGATGCCTGCCAGCAGGGTGCCGTCCAGGAGCCCGAACGCCCTCGTCTTCGCGGTCCGCACAGCGTCGGCAAGTATCGAGCCGACCACTGACTTCGCCAGCCAACGGCCCTTACACGTGTGCCCGTGCCCCATCTGTGCCCGATCAGGTGGCGACTGCTGGGGGCCGCTGGGAACGTCGGCGAACGTCCGGAGAACGCACAGGCCAGCGCCTCACCAGGTCAGAACCCACTCGCATACGCGATCTTCCCAACTGGTGCTCCAGGCCCAGGCAGCGGCGCTTGACGGGGTCATTGAAACTCCCGGCACAAGCAGGCAGTGACCCTATCCGGCCAGGGATCCTGCGATCGCGCCGGTCAACGCAGAGAGTAGGGCTGCACTCAGAAACACCAAGATCGTCACCCAGCCTGGGCGTATGCGTACGCGGAGGGTCGGCGCAATGCCGATCAGCACCGCGGCGCCGCCCAGCGCAGCACCGAGCAAGGTCACGGCGAGCCAGCCCAAGAAGGCCGCGATCCCCACACTGGCGTAGGTGCCGTCCGGTGCACGCTGGACCGCCAGCACTGTCCCTGGAGCCAGAGGCTCGGAGATCGCTGCATCCGGGTCCACCGTTTTGCCGTCATCGGAGCGAAAGGACCCCGCACATCGTTGATGTCGCTCTTTGGGTGGTCCCACTTCGCTGCACGAGCGAATGGACATCACCCCTGAGGTCCCGTCCCACTGCGCCGCGAGTGCCAAGTTCGGCACGCTGACCCAGAGCGTTGCAGCGGCCGCCGTGAGCAGCACGGCCACGGACACCGTCAAGGCCACTATGGCCCCACCGGGGGAGTCCCCATGCCGCCAACGCCGCCCCCGCACGGCCGCCCCTCAGTCAATTCATCAGCTCTCCGAGTGCGCACAGTACGCCAGCCCCTGTATGAAAGGCACCTGCGCGCCGGGGGGAGCCGTCGGCCAGCGGTCCGGTTAGTCGGATGCCAAGGTGGGATCGAACTCATGGCACGGCGGAAATCGATGAGGCCCTTCGGAGTCGTGATGAGCAGTCCTCTGAGGGACAGAGGGCTGGCGCCCGCCCTCGGCAGCCTGACTGGCGTGGACGCGGCGCGCCTGCCTCTCAGCGGGATCCGGCTGACGCGCCGGGGTGTACGGATATTGCGGCTACAGGCTGCTCGTGTCCAAATCGATCCCGAACGGAGCAAGCAGGTGCAGCCTCGTGCCGAAGGGGTGCGGTCCGTCCGCTTTCGTGTAGCCGAGGCGGCCGGGCTCCGAGAACAGGGTGACGCTGCGCTCCATCCGGTCGACCAGGAGATAGAGCGGCGCCCCGTATTCGGCGTACCGACGGCGCTTCACGACCCGGTCCGTGTCCGCGTTGGACTCCGACGTCACCTCGACCACGAGAAGCGTCTGATCGGGCAGCAAGGCGCCGCCACCCTTGGCGATGTCGAGTGGCACCACGGCGATGTCGGGCACGTACCAGTTCGCCGAACCAGGAAGGTCCAGATTTCCCGAGCCGGTGACGCAGTCCAGCTCCCGCACCCGCGGCTTGATCTGGTCGCGGATCGCCTCGGCTGCCGCCTCGTGGTCCCAGGTAGGTGACACGGGCTCGATGGCTCCTTCGATGATCTCGACGCGGTCGCCCCCACGCATGTGCTGAACGGCGTACTTCAGGGCCCGCTCGGGGTCAACGCCCATCTCGTAGTCGGCGGCTGCACTCATGCGACGTTCCCCTCCTCGGCGGCCTGCTTTGCCCTGTAGGCGGCGACGAGCGCGGACGCGTGCTGCGGGGTCCAGCCGAAATGCCGGGCAACGGCGGACGCCCCGCCCCGTCCCAGGCCGATAGCGACCTGCGCGGCCAAGTCGGCAAACTCCTCGCGCCGGACCTCGACCCTCTTGAGGGCCTTCTCAATGGCATCTTGTGCCTGGTCGAGTCGGCGCCGCTGCACCTCGCTCAGCTCGGCGAGCGGGGCGCGTGCTCGGGGTGCGTCGGTCATGCACACAGCCTGCCGGACAGCCCGATTCATTTCAAGTCGACACTTGTACTTGAGGGGACCAAGCGAAAGAATGATCAAGGATAAAATAGCAGGTCAGCGATCCAGCGCACCTTCGGTGCGCGCCGGGGGCGTGGTAAATCCCGTGGCGTGCGCCGGAGGTGCTTCTGTCTGCCCTGACGTGGA
>NZ_JBEYXD010000155.1:0-11081 GCF_040644975.1 Streptomyces sp. NPDC046900
CCGCCCCTCTCTTTTTATATCTTCTCCACCTCTTGCGCTCTCGCCACCCACACCCCCCCCCCCCCCCCCACCGGCATATCCGCATACGTTCGTCCCGCTGCGAGCTGCCGGGGCCAACGACGGCTCGAATAGGGGAGATCGGGGGTGCACTCGTGCGGATCGGACTGGTTACGGAGGGTGGCTACCCGTATGTGAGCGGTGACGCCAGGCTCTGGTGCGACCGGCTCGTGCGCGGGCTCGGGCAGCATGAGTTCGACCTCTACGCACTCAGCCGCACAAAGCGGCAGGAGACCGACGGCCGGCTCTCGCTGCCGCCGCAGGTCGTCGGGGTGCGGACGGCGTCGCTGTGGACCACGGAGGATGTCGCGCCCGCTCACGGGCGCCGGGCCCGGCGGCGGTTCGCCGAGGCGTACGGGGAGTTGGCCGCCGCACTCTGCACGGCACCCGAGCCGGGCACACCGCAGAACGCGGCGGAGCCGTTCGGCCATGAGGCGGACCGTTTCGGCAGTGCCCTGTACACGCTCGCCGAACTCGCCCGTGACGAGGGCGGGCTGACCGCCGCCCTGCGTTCCGAGACCGCCCTGCGCGTCCTGGAACAGGCCTGCCGTGCACCGCACGCCCTGCGCGCCGCGCGGACGGTGCGCCTCCCCGACCTGCTCGAGGTCGCCACGCGGATCGAACGCGCCCTGCGCCCCCTCTCGCTCGACTGGTACGAGGACGACGGGCTCGGCGCGGCGGACCTCTGCCACGCCACCACGGGCGGCGCGGCGGCCCTCACCGGACTGCTCGCCGGGCACTTCACGGGCGTTCCGCTGCTGGTCACCGAATACGGCGTACAGCTTCGGCAGCACTACTTGAGGGCGCCGGAGGCGTCGCCGACCGTGCGCGCGCTGCTCGCCCGCTTCCACCGGCGGCTGGCCGCGGAGGTGTACCGGAAGGCGGCCTGCATCACCCCCGGCAACACCCACTCCCGTCGCTGGCAGGAGCGGTGCGGTGCCGACCGGTCCAGGCTGCGCACGGTCTACCCGGGTATGGAGGCGTCCCGTTTCACGGAGGTGGGCGAGTCGGCCGACCGCGCGGACCCCGGCACGCTGGTCTGGGTGGGCCGCATCGAACCCGCCAAGGACCTGATCTCCCTGTTGCACGCCTTCGCGGAGATCCGTAAAGAGGAGCCGCGGGCCCGGCTGCGGATCGTGGGGGCCCCGGCGGACGCCGAGGGCACCGTCCATCTCGGCCACTGCAGGGCGCTCGCCGCGCAGTTGTTCCCCGACGAGGCCGAGGGCGTGCACTCCGTGGGCGACAACCCGGTGTCCTTCGAGGAGATCGGCGGCCCGGAGGTGCCGGACCTGGCGGAGGCCTATGCGGGCGGGGCGGTCGTCGTCCTGTCGAGCGTCGTCGAGGGCTTTCCGATCGGCCTGGTGGAGGCCATGTTCTGCGGCCGTGCGACGGTGTCCACGGACGTGGGCGCGGTCGTCGAGGTCATCGGCGGTACGGGTCTTGTCGTCCCGCCGCGCAACCCGCGGGCACTCGCGGAGGCGTGCCTGGCGCTGCTGCGCGACCCCGAGCGCCGTGAGCGCCTCGGCGCGGCCGCCCGCGCACGCGCCCTGGAGCTGTTCACGGTCGAGCAGAACGTAGCAGCGTTTCACTGCATTTACCTGGATGTCGTCTCCCATGCGCCGGTTCGGCGGGTGGTCGTGGACGACGCCGGTGAACCGCTGCCCTTCGGAGCGCCGGCGGAGTCCTGTCTGCCGGGCCGCTGGACCGAGGTGCGGCGGCCGGGTTCCGGACCGCGCTGGGCGTGGGAGCCGGGCGACGCGACCGCACCCGGAAGCACCACCGGGCACCTCCAGGAACCCGTTCCGGCAGCGGAGGGGGCGCGATGAGCGACGTGGGGGAACTGGACCGACCCGGCACACCCGGCAGCCCCGGCTCCTGGGACGGACGGTCGGAGGAATGGCTGGACGGGGCGTGGGAGGGAGCCACGGGCGAGGAGGGGGAGGCGGAGACGTCCGGGAGCGCGGACGAGGCGGTTGCGGACGGCGGACACCACAGCCGGGCCGACGGCCGGACGGAGTCCGCCACGAAGAGCCCCACTTCGGTGGCTCAGAACACCACTTCGGCGGCCCGGACCCTCGCTTCGTCGGCCCCGTGGGACTCGGACGGCGGATCCCCGGCCGGGGCGGACACGGAGTCCCGCGCGCCGGAGCGTGCGCCCGGGACCCGCGACACCACCAGCCCGGCACCCGCCGGGAGCGCCCTCCGGGCCGGCAGGCCCGCCGGCCGCCGTGCCGGCGCCGACCCGGTCAAGGCACTCATGCACCGGCACCGCGACCTGTGCGAGCGCGCCGTCGACCCGCTGGAGATCGCGGCCGGTCTGGAGGCGCACGGGCTGACCGACCGCGCGGCCGCCCGCTACCGCCACCGGGACGTGTTCTCGCTCGCCGAGGAGATGTACGCGCGCGTGCCACGTGGCGGCGACCGGCCACCGCCACGCACCGGCCCCGGCGAAGCGCCCCGGGAACACCGGGCGTGGGCCGTCCTCGCCCTGCTCCCGGGCGCGCTGTGCACGGCCACGGTCATCGGGTTGCGGTTCACGGAAGGCGGTGTCCGCCTCGCCGTCGCGGCCGGGGGCGCGCTCGCCGTCGTGTTCGGTCTGCGGGCGGCACTCGCTCGCGGCCCCTTGCACGCCCCCGCGCACGCCACCTCCGGCGGCGCACGCGCGGCGACGTACTGGCTCGTCCTCTACGCCCTCCTCGGCGACGGTCTGCTGGGCGCGGCACTGGACGGCGGCCCGCACGGCACCTGGCCCCCGGCCACCGGCCCGGTTCTCGCCCTGATCCTGGCCTGCGGCCCCGCCGCCTGGTGCGCTCGCCTCTTCGCCGTACGCGCCGGCCGACGACTCCGCGCGAGCCGCGGTCTCGCGGAGTTCGCGTCCTCGGTGACCCCGCTGCTTCTCGGCGTCTTCGGTCTCTTCCTGTGTGCCCTCGGCGCTCTGCTCGCACTGTGCGGAGCGTTGCTCGGTGAACCCGCCGCGTACGCCGGAGCCGGCGCGCTGGGCGGCCTCCTCCTGCTCGCCCGGCTGCTGATCGCGCGCGGCTTCGTCCGCGGCCCGGCCTTCGTCCTCGGCACCGCGGCGGTCGTCGAGGCCGCGGCCCTGGCCACGGTCTTCGCCGCCAGGCTCCCGGGCTGCTCGGTCCTGGACGCACCGGTCCGGCACCTGGCCGACGCCTGGGGCGCGGACGCCGTCCCCGCCCTGGTCTGCGCTCCCGCGGCCCTGGCCCTGTTGATCCACGCGATCCGCACCCTGACCCGGGCCTCGGCCCATGTACGGCCGCCCGGTTCACCCTGAGCTCCCGGTTCACGGCACCCCACCTCCGACGCCATGAACCAGGACCGCCGCCCGGGGCCTCGCACCCGGGCCCCCTTCTCCCGCGGGGCCGACACCGCGGGCCCCTCTCATCCCACGGCATCACCCCCGAAGGAGAAAGACAGATGATCACCTCCCGAACCGGAGAGTCCGCCCCGGGAGCCGCCCGATGAGGGTCCTGCTGATCGGAGCCAACGGATACCTCGGCCGGTTCGTCGCCGACCGCCTGCTCGCCGACCCGGCCGTGCAGCTCACCGCGCTCGGCCGCGGCGACGACGCCGATGTACGGTTCGACCTCGCCTCGGGCAGCCCCGGCGCACTGACCCGGTTCCTGGACGCCGTGCACCCCGGGGTCGTCATCAACTGCGCCGGAGCCATCCGCGGCGGTGCCCGCGATCTCACCCGGCACAACACCGTGGCCGTCGCCACCGTCTGCGAGGCCCTGCGCCGCAGCGGCTGCGGGGCCCGCCTGGTGCAGATCGGCTGCGGCGCCGAGTACGGCCCCAGCCAGCCCGGATCCTCCACGGCCGAGGACGCCGTACCGCGTCCCGGTGGCCCGTACGGCGTCAGCAAGCTCGCCGCCACGGAACTGGTCCTCGGTTCGGGGCTCGACGCGGTCGTGCTCCGCGTCTTCTCGCCCGCCGGCCCCGGTACCCCCGCCGGATCGCCGCTGGGCCGGCTCGCCGAGGCCCTGCGCCGCGCCATGCAGTCCGGCGACGGCGAGCTCAAGCTGGGCGGTCTCGGTGTCCAGCGCGACTTCGTGGACGTCCGCGACGTCGCACGCGCGGTCCACGCCGCGTCCCTCTCCGCCGCCCAGGGTGTGATCAACATCGGTTCCGGCCGGGCCGTGCGCCTCCGCGACGCGGCCGCCGTCCTGGCCCGGGTGGCCGGCTACGGCGGCAACCTGCACGAACTCGACGGGCCTCCCGTCCCGGGACGGCCCGCCATCGGCCATCCGCGGCATGACCCGGAGCACGTCGTCCCGGTCGCCTACCCCTACCCGGACGGCTGTGGCAGCTGGCAGCAGGCCGATGTCCGCACCGCCCGCGACCGGCTCGGCTGGCGGCCCCGCATCAACCTCGAGGAGTCCCTGGCCGACATCTGGATGGAGGCGGCATGCCGCATCTGATCAGCACCACCGCGGGCTCCACGAGCACCGGGCTGGGTGTCGGCCTCGGGATCCCCGGCTATGCGCACCCCCTCGTCGCCCCTCTGGAATGGGGCGAGCTCACCCGCCCGGGCACCCCGGTGCACTGGGCCGTCCTCAATGTGAGCGGCGGTCCCGGAACATGCCCGGACCCGCACTGCCTGGAGGCCGCGGGACGGCTGCGCAACGCCGGTGTCCGTGTACTCGGTCACCTCGATGCCACCTACGGCGCCCGCACCTTCGACGAACTGCTCTCCGACGCGCACCGCTATCTCGACTGGTACCGGGTCGACGGCTTCTTCCTGGACCGCTGCCCGACCGAACGTTTCGCCCTCCCCGAGGTCCGCCGCACGGTCATCGCGCTCCGCGCGCTGCTCGCCCCGGGGCACATCGTTCTCGGGCACGGCACCCACCCGTATCCCGGGTACGCCGAGAACGCCGACCAGCTGGTCACGTTCTCCGGCTCCTGGAGCGACTACCGGTGGTCGCAGGTGGCCGAGTGGACCGCCGACTACCCGCCAGAGCGTTTCTGCCACTTCGTGCACGGTGTACCCCGCAGCCACCTGGAGGAGGCGCTGCGGATCGCGCGCTGGCAGGGAGCCGAGACGATCTGGTTCACCGACCGCTCGGACCGGGGCGGCCGCACCGTGCCCTGGGAGGCGATGCCCGGCTACTGGGACGAAATCGTCTCGCGCCTCGGAACGGGTGTCTCGGAATGAAGGAGGGCGTGGCAGTGTTACGGGGAGAACAACCGTAGTGATTGACCGACCAACGGAGTCCCCGTGTCGCTGCCACCCCTGGTTGAGCCGGCTGCCGAGCTCACCGTAGACGAGGTCCGCAGGTACTCCCGCCACCTGATCATCCCTGATGTCGGGATGGACGGGCAGAAGCGGCTGAAGAACGCGAAGGTGCTCTGTGTGGGCGCGGGCGGTCTGGGCTCGCCCGCGCTGATGTACCTGGCCGCGGCCGGCGTGGGAACGCTGGGGATCGTGGAGTTCGACGAGGTCGACGAGTCGAACCTGCAGCGGCAGATCATCCACAGCCAGGCCGACATCGGCCGCTCGAAGGCCGAGTCCGCGCGTGACTCGGTCCAGGGCATCAACCCCTACGTGAACGTGATCCTTCACGAGGAGCGGCTCGAGGCCGACAACGTGATGGACATCTTCAGCCAGTACGACCTGATCGTCGACGGCACGGACAACTTCGCGACCCGCTACCTGGTCAATGACGCCTGCGTGCTGCTGAACAAGCCGTACGTGTGGGGTTCCATCTACCGCTTCGACGGCCAGGCCTCCGTCTTCTGGTCCGAGCACGGCCCCTGCTACCGCTGCCTCTACCCGGAGCCCCCGCCGCCGGGCATGGTCCCGTCCTGCGCCGAGGGCGGCGTCCTCGGTGTGCTGTGCGCGTCCATCGGCTCCATCCAGGTCACCGAGGCGATCAAGGTCCTCACCGGCACGGGCGAGCCGCTGGTCGGCCGACTGATGATCTACGACGCCCTGGAGATGCAGTACCGCCAGGTCAAGGTCCGCAAGGACCCCAACTGCGCGGTCTGCGGCGAGAACCCGACCGTCACCGAGCTCATCGACTACGAGGCCTTCTGCGGCGTCGTCTCCGAGGAGGCCCAGGCCGCGGCCGCCGACTCGACGATCACTCCCAAGCAGCTCAAGGCGTGGATCGACGACGGCGAGAACATCGAGATCATCGACGTCCGTGAGCCGAACGAGTACGAGATCGTCTCCATCCCGGGCGCCCGGCTGATCCCGAAGAACGAGTTCCTCATGGGCTCCGCCCTGGAGGGTCTCCCGCAGGACAAGAAGATCGTCCTGCACTGCAAGACGGGTGTCCGCAGCGCGGAGGTCCTCGCTGTCCTGAAGTCGGCGGGCTTCGCGGACGCGGTCCACGTGGGCGGCGGCGTGATCGGCTGGGTCAACCAGATCGAACCGCACAAGCCGGTCTACTGATCATCGGTCTCGCTGACCAGCGGGACTGAAGAAGCCCACGGCTCTGACCAGTTCAGATGCCGTGGGCTTCTGTCGTTGTCGGCCGGCCTGGGGCGGCCTCGCACGGCCCAGAGACGGCCCCGGGACTGACCGTCCAGGGCCGTCAGCCGACCATTGACGGGCGGCGACTTCTTGGGGTGCCATGTGGGACGGCCCGTTCTACCGAGTGAAGCGTGTTCTCCGTGAGTCGCCGCTGCATGGGACTCGTCGCTGGCACGCGCCACGGTTAGCTCATGGTTGCCTCACCCGAGTAGTCGGTACGATCATCGCCCAATGTGGAAAGAGTTGATCACACGGCACGCTGGTGGAGTCGAGGTCGCGTTCAGCGTTCCGGTCACGGTGGACGCTTTGAGTGAGGCTGCGGAAGCTCTTGGGCACCCGCTTCCGAACGACTTGGTCTCAGTGCTGCGAGAGAGCAACGGCGTCGTTGGCGAGTACGGCTATCACCTGGTGTCGCCGCTTGAAACGATCGTCCAGCGGAACCTGGAACTCCGGAGCTCTTTCTCTGAGCTGTACATGGCCTTCGATCAACTGCTCTTCTTCTCGGACATCCCGGGCAATGGCGACTTGTTCGGGGTAGTGCTTGTACCAGGGCAATTTGAGCAGGTCTTCCTCTGGGATCATGAGACCGACAGCCGCAGGTGGGCAGCCTCTTCCATCGCCGAGTTCGTGGAGCGGTGGCTCAACGGGGTGATTGAGGAGCAACTCGACTGCTAGCCCCGGGGGTCCAGCTCGCGCGCGACTTCGGTTTGGCTGGCCGCACGTGCAGAGCTGAGGTCCCCAGAGGTATTGCGTCTTGGACTGACCCAGCCGTGCGGCCTCGGTCGGCTAGCGCAGCTCCTAGGTCCGGCCCAGGGGCCGTTGCCCTGAGCGAAGGTCGGCACCATCCACCCTTGCTCACCCCGATTTCCCGTCAGGTCCCGACCGTTCTGGATATTCAGCCGCTGCCAGCGGGAACTCCCTGGGCACAGCGGCTTTCACGGTGGTCTGATGCACCTGGCCTCGGCGACTGACTCCAGTGCCTGCAGGTACCGGGCAAACGCCGGTGCTCGGCAGGTTCCTCGTCTGTTGGCGAGGGCTGCGGGTCCTCGCGGGTGCCCGGAGCCCCCCGTCGTCAGGAGCAGACCTTGCCGTCCTTCGGGACCGTTCCGTTCAGCAGGTACGCGTTCACCGTGGAGTCCACGCAGCTGCTGCCGCTCCCGTAGGCGCCGTGTCCCTCGCCCTTCCAGGTGAGCTCGACGCCGACGCCCTCGCCCAGGCCGTCGGCCATCTTCCGGGCGCCCTCGTAGGGCGTTGCCGGGTCCCCGGTGTTGCCCACCAGCAGTACCGGTGCCGCTCCCGGGGCACTGACCTCCGGATGATCGAACTGCCCGGCCACCGGCCAGTCGTGGCACCAGCCGGCGGTGTCCCAGCCCAGGAAGTCACCGAACACGGGCGAGATCTTCTCGAACTCCGGCAGCAGTTCCTTCGTCTCCTGCGGCGTCGGCCGACGTCTGTCGTCGAGGCACGATATGACTCGCTGCGAGTGCGTCGTCGTGCCGTAGTGCCCGGAGGCGTCCCGTTCGTTGTAGTTGTCGGCGAGGCTCAGCAGTGCGGAACCGTCCCCGGCCCGGGCCGACTGGAGCGCGGTGGTGAGCGCGGGCCAGCTCTCCTTGCTGTAGAGCGGCAGCACGATGCCGGTAAGGGCCAGGGACTGGTTGAGTTTGCGGCCGGACGACGTCGGCAGCGGTTTGGCGTCGATCCGCTTCAGCAGGTCCGCGATCTTCCGGGAACCCTGCTTGGGGTCCTGACCCGTCGACTTCAGGTAGTCGTCCAGAGCGCGCTGGAAGCCACGGGTCTGGTTCTTCGCGTGGCCCACGCTGTCGGCGGTCGGGTCCACGACGGCGTCCAGCACCACTCGCCCGACGTTCTTCGGGAACAGATGGGCGTACACCCCGCCCAGTTCGGTGCCGTAGGAGATTCCGAAGTAGTGCAACTTCCGGTCGCCGAGGACCTGTCGCATCAGGTCCATGTCGCGTGCCGTGTCGGTCGTCGAGACGTGCGAGAGCAGCTTCCCGGCGGCCTTGGCGCACCCCTCGCCGAAGGCGGCGGCGTCATCGAAGTAGGCCTTCTCCTCGGCGGCGTCGTCCGGGGTCACGTCGATGCTTTCGGCGGCCTGGATCGACTTGTCGCCGCGGCAGCGTATGCCCTCGCTGGCACCGACCCCGCGCGGGTCCCAGCTCACCAGGTCGTAGCGCTCATGGAGTCTGGCGACCATGCTCCCGTACGACGGCATCATCGAGATGCCGGAGCCTCCGGGGCCGCCGAAGTTGAACACGAGGGAACCGATGCGCTTGCCTCCGGTCGCCTTGGAACGGATCAGCGCCAGACCGATCGTCTCGCCTCCCGGCTTCGCCCAGTCCAGCGGCACCTCGAGCGTCGCGCACTGCCAGTCGCCGCCGGGCGCGGGTGCGGCTTTGCAGCGGCCCCACTCGAGCTTCTGGGAGGTGAGCGAGGAGGGCAGCTCAGAGGAGGCCGTGGGACGTGAGGCCGCCGCGGACGGACGGGATCCGCCCTTCGCATCGTCCGCGCCGGAACCGGAGCCGGTCGCGCCGCTGCCGCAACCGGTCAGCAGTAGCGCGGCTGCGACCGCGGCGGTCCATTGTGCGAAACGTGGCATGTGCACCCCCCTGACGAGCTCCCCGCACGGAGCCGCGGGGAGCAGTCAGGCCATAGTAGGCGGGTCGGGCGGAGCCCATGCCCGCTTGTGGATAACTGTCTGACCTGCGCCTTTGCTCTGCAAGAGGGGCTGGTCGATCTGCTCGTCGGGACGCGGGGCCGGTCCTGCTAGGTGCAGACCGTGCCGGCTGCAGGAACCTTTCCGTCGAGCAGGTAGGCGTTCACGGCGTTCTGTACGCACTTGTTTCCGCTGTCGTAGGAGCCGTGTCCCTGGCCCTTGTACGTCAGCACGACTCCGACTGCCTTGCCCAGTGCCTGCGCCATCCTGTACGCGCCCTCGTACGGAGTGGCCGGGTCACCCGTGTTGCCGATCACCAGCATCGGCGGTGCACCGGGTGCGCTCACGTCCGGGTGGTCGGCGGCGCCGTGCACCGGCCAGTTGGTGCAGCTGAGCATGCCCCAGGCCAGAAACTCCCCGAACACCGGGGACGCGGCCCGGAACAGGGGCAGCTTCGCCTTCACGTCGGCGATGCTGTACCGCTGTCTCGCGTCCGCGCAGTTGATGGCGATGTTCGCGGGGATGAGGTTGCTGTAATGGCCGCTGTCGTCCCGCCCGTTCAGCGCGTCCGACAGCAGCATCAGCACCTTGCCGTCGCCGGCGTACGCCTGCTGCAGGCCTTGGGTGAGGTACGGCCAGAAATCCTTGGAGTACAGGGCCTCGGCGATGCCGTTGAGGGCGGCCGTCTGGGTCAGCTTGCGGGAGCCGACGCCGGGGAGGGGATTGCTGTCGAGGCCTTTCAGCAGTTTGAGGATCCGATTCTGGACGTCCTGCGGCGTCTTGCCGATCGGGCACCCCGTGCTCCGCGAGGTGCAGTCCCGGACGAAGTTGTCGAGCGCGAGCTGGAAGCCCTTGGCCTGACCCAGCGAGCTCTGCTCCGGATTCTCCGTCGGGTCGACGACCGCGTCGAGCACAGCCCGCCCGACCTTATGGGGGAACAGGTGCGCGTAGACGGCGCCCAGTTCGGTGCCGTAGGAGATGCCGAAGTAGTGCAGCTTCGCGTCCCCGAGCACTTGGCGCATCAGGTCGATGTCGCGGGCCGCGTCGGTGGTGCGCACATACGGCAGCACCTTCCCGGAGTGAGCCTCGCAGGCCGCGTTGAACTTCTTGATGCTGTCCAGGTACGACTTCTGCTCGGCCGCGGTGTCGGGTGTCGCGTCCTGCTGGAAGAACGTGTCCAGTTGCGGGTCGTTCTCGCACAGCACGCCCGCGCTGCGGCCGACTCCGCGGGGGTCGAAGCTGACCAGGTCGAAGCGGGTGCGCAGGGCCGCGTAGTCCTGTGCGAAGGCGGGCAGCGCGGCCACCCCGGAACCTCCGGGGCCGCCGAAGTTGAAGATGAGTGATCCGATGCGCTTGCCCGGGCCGCTGGCCGTCACCCGGATCAACGCGAGGTCGATGCTTCCGCTGTTGGGGTTGTTCCAGTTCAGGGGCACTTTCAGGGTGGCGCACTGCCACCGGCCGCCGTTGGGCAGGGGCGCGGGGGCGCTACCGCCGCCCTCCGACTCGGACGGTGCCGGACAGTCCTTCCAGTCCAGCTTCTGGTTCGACCAGTTCAGCGCCGGGCTGGACAGCGCCACACTCGTGGTGGCGTTGGCGCAGCCCGTCAGCAGCGAGGAGACGAGGACGGTGGTGGCGGCCATGGAGATGGCGCGGATCCGATGAGGGTTCGGCATGCTCCCATCGTGGGGCTGGACCACCTGGGACGCTCACGCTGCGAGCCGTGCGGGTGAGTTCGGGCGATGCGGAGGGCGTGGCGCGTTGCGTGCGGCGGGGCACACGCGCGGCCGCGTCAGGCCGTCCTGCGCCGTAGCGTCGCCGCCCCCAGCCCCAGGACCAGGAGGGCGCAGCCCG
>NZ_JBEYXD010000156.1:0-10865 GCF_040644975.1 Streptomyces sp. NPDC046900
ACTCCTGCGCCTGCCTGACCGGACGACCCGTCAATCATACTCGGCACGGTGCAGGTCCCCGCATGCCCTACGATGCCGTGATTTTCCGGCCAGGAACAGGTGATCCGCTCCTACAAGGGCGAGATCGCCGGGCGGGTGCACGCCGCGCACTGGGCCCAGGCTGGGGTGGTGCTGGCTGCGGACCTCCTCGACGGCCGCTCCGACGGCCGCACCCATGCCCCCGACCAGATCGATCGGGCGGTGGAGGCGGTCCGCGCCGCCGGCGCGACGGGCCGGATCCTTTTCCAGGGCGATTCGGGTTACTACGCGGGCAGGGTCGCCGAGAGGATCGTGGCCGGTGGCGGGCTGTTCCGGCTCGGGGTTCCGCGCGGCAAGGCCCTGTGGCGGGCGGTGGCCGCCGTGCATGAGGACGACTGGATCGACGCCGTCGACTACCCGGGCGCGCAGGTCGCCCTGCTCAACTACGCCCCGGCCGACTGGCCGGACGGCACCCGGGTGGTCGCCCGGCGGGTGCTCTACGACGCTGAGCAACTGTCGGCCAACCCGCGCTCGCGTCGCTCGCGGACCGTGGGCAAGGACCAGCTCGCCCTGGTCCTGGACGGGATCGAGGACACCGCGTACGCCTATTCCTTCTTCGCCACCAACGAGGACCTGGACCTGGACGAGGAGATCGCACAGGCGGAGTGGGAGTTGCGCCGCCGCACCAAGGTCGAGGAGCTGTTCCGCGACACCGCCCACGGCGCGGGCCTGAGCCACCTGCCGTCGGGATCCCACGCCGTCAACAGCATGTGGATGTGGGGCGCGCTGCTGGCCTACAACCTCTCCGCCTGGCTGCAGATGCTCGCCCCCATCGGCACGGCCCGCCGTCGCATCGCCACCGTGCGCCGCCTGCTCATCGCCCGCGCCGCTCGTTTGGTGACCACCGCCCGGCGCCACCGGCTCCGGTTCGCCCCTGCCGCACGCGAGTTGATCGCCACCACGCTGGCTCGGATACGGGCCGCCGTCGTCCTGGACGCCTGACCGACCGCCTGACCGGGCCCAGCCTCACCAACCGCCGTGGAACGCCGTCCACCCGGGACGACAGCCGGGCCTCAACCCTGCCCGCACACTCTGCAGCGGCACCGACGACCGACAAAACCACTATCTGACCGGCCGTCGGCTACTACATGCGGATTCGGGTCAGAGCACATGGAAGGCCTGTGCCGCCTCGGCCGGTGGGTAAGGGAGCAACGACGCCTTTACCGATCCGGCAAGCTCCCCCAAGTGCAGCAGCAGTTGCTCAGCGCCCACCCAGGATGGGCATGGGACTGGCGCGCAGCCCGCTGGGACATGTTCCTCGCCGCAGCGATCGCATACTCGGCACGAGAGGGCCACCTGCGTGTTCCGCGCCCCCAGGTCGAAAGCGGCTTCGCGCTTGGCGAGAAAGTCGCCCACATGTGGCGAGACCATCGACTGGGCAAAATCCCACACCACCGAGTGAAGGCGCTGGAGGAACTGCCGGGGTGGGAATGGCCCACCGCCTCGTGGCAAGACGAACTTCCCCTGCCGGAAATCGATCCAGCTGCCTCCTGAACGGCCTCAGGTCGCCGAGGGCCGCGCACTCGGAACCGGGTCCGCAAGCTCAGCAGGTCGGTGCCTACCTCGCGTGCCTGGCATGTGTCGTTGACGTGGTGCCAGACGTAGTGGGCACGGTCGGCGACGACTTCGGGGTGCGTCTCAGGCTGGTCGTTCTCGGCGCCCGCTGTGAGCGCCGTTGCCGATGGTGTCGATTCTGGCCTCGACGCGGGATGTCGACTGCGGGCGCGTCCGCTGGTTGATCCGCAGAATCTGGTACCGCTGACCAGCAGCGGACGTGAAATCCCACTCCTCCGGGCATGACGCACCGCAGGGTGCCCGGTACGCCGACCGGGGGCGGGACCGTGTCTTGGCCCCGCCCCCGGCGGCTGCGTTCCGCTCTCAACGGTGGTGCGCTGGCGTCACTTCAGGCCGAAGGCCCGGGTGATGGTCTGCTCCACGGCGTTGCCGTCGGAGTCACGAGCGCTTGCCCGCAGGGTGACGAAGCGGGCGTCCTTCGGGGCGTTCAGCTCGGTCCGCCAGCCACGGCCGTCGGGCGTCCGGGCCAGGTGCGCCTGGTGCCAGGTGGCGCCGTCGTCGTAGGACAGCTGCAGGGTCACGTCGTGGAAGGCGGCCGGAGGCAGCTGCGCGTAGGCGGTCGGCCACTGACCGGGCATGGCCGGCTTGACGGTGAACGCTGCGTCGCGGCGCGCCTTGCCCGAGAAGTCCGTGTTGACGTCGTAGTCGAGCTGGACCAGCGGCAGAGGGAGGTTCTGGTACTGCCCGCCGGCCGCGGACGTGAAGTCCCAGACCGTACGAGTGTTGGTGGAGTAGGGGCTCGGCCAGGCGCCCCGGCCGAACTCCGAGACGATCCGGTACGGAAGCCGCTCGGGCTTCAGCCCGGTCGCGGAGGCGTAGTACTCGTGCGACTGGGCGAGCAACGTGTCGCCCTGGTAGATCGACGTGCTCGCCCGGAGGTCCGGGTCGGCGGCGTATCCCACGCGGTCGGCGCCCGCGTCGCCCCAGCCGGCGACGAACGCGAAGAGGGCGTCGTCCTGGCGGGACAGCATCATGCTGTCGTACGAGATGCGTGGCCGCTGGATCGGGGAGAACCAGTTCTCCGCCGTGCGGCTGCCCGCGCTGTAGTGCTTGTCCGCGGCGATGACCCGGGTCTCACCGGTGACCATCGCGCTCTCCCGGTACTGCACATCGGGGGACACGTAGTCGGTGCGATCGCCCTGGGCCTGCCCCGGAATCTCCGGCCACCCGATGGCCCACCAGTCGGACTCCGGCCACACGTCGTAGCGGAAGTCCGTTGCCGCGGCGGGGCGGTAGTTGCGGAAGGACATGTCGACCCGGGCGAGGTCGCTGGTGTCCGGACGGTAGGAGAGATCCGCCGGGATCTCGTTGTGGTACTTCCGGACCACGTCGTACAGGTACTCGGTGGTCGGGTTGGAGTACACGTCCAGTGCGGTGCCGGCCTTGGTGGCCTGGGAGATCAGGCGCTGGCCTTCCTCCTGGTCCAGCGTCGCGATGTTCACCGGCGCGATGCTGTCGAAGGCCAGCGGCTCCACGAGGCCGGGGCCGTCGTTGACGACGAGGAGCAGCTGGGCGCCCGCTGCCGCTGCGGTGGCCGCCTGGTCGGGCAGCCCCACCGTGTCGTTGCGGTCGACGACGACGGCCTTGCCGCGGACGTCCCGTCCTTCGTAGTCCGCCGCGGCGCCCTGCCCCACGTACACGGGCTCCAGCCGGTGCGAACCCTTGGACAAGGGCTTGGTCCCGCGCCGCACCAGCAGGTCGTCGAACGACTTGCCGCCCAAAGAGATCTTCAGCGCGGGCTGCTCGTTGCGCCACCGCGTACGGACGTCGAAGGTTCCCTTGGTCACCTTTGGGGTCGGCGTCGCCCAGAGGCTGTCCTCCGTGCGCGGCGCGAGGAAGGACACGACCTGGTTGCTCACACCGGGGAAGGTCCGGGTGTAGTCGACCCGAAGCGCGGTGCTCGTGGACTCCCGCGGGGTCAGCAGCTTCATCTGGCGGGCCTTGCGGGCGTCGAGCACGATGGTGGTGTCGTGGTCCAGGTCGAACTCCGGCGCCATGACCAGGGCGCGTCCGCGGGACTGTGGACCATGAACGCCCTCGACCTGCATCCACTCGCCCAGCGACCAGGTGCCGGCCGGCAGTTCGAGGGTCATCACGCCGGGCGACGTGCCGGTGAAGAGGCCGAGGGGGAGATCCCAGTTGTTCACAAGGGGGTCGGAGTCCTCGTCGGACGCCCCCATGAGATCCGCGGGGCCTGTGTAGATCGCGCCCGACCGGTCCTTGGGCACGATGGTGACCTTGAAGGTCTGGTTGGCGGTGGTGAAGCCGACGGCGGTGTGGGCGAGGCGCACGCCCGCCGCCGAGGCGTCGATACGTGCGTCGTAGTTCTTCCCCCGGGCGGCCTGGTCGACGTTGGCGGTCACGGTGACCGTACCGGTGCCGTGCGCCGGGACGGTGATCTTGTCCTGGGACAGGGTGAACAGGCCGGCGGGGGCCTTCGGGACCGAGACCGCGAGGTCCAGCGTCACCGGGGCGTCACCGGTATTGGTGTACGTCACCGTCTTGTCGGCCGTCGCGCCGGGCTCGGCGGGCCAGGGGTGTCGGCCCAGGGAGACCGTACCGGTGGCGAACAGGGTGGCCTTGGTGGCGGCCGCGACGTCCACGCGGCCGGCACCGGCCTGGAAGGCGGTGTAGTCCGGGGTCGGCTTGGAGGTGCTGACCAGGGCGTCCTTGATCTGCTGGCCGGACCAGTCCGGGTGCTCTGCGGCCAGCAGCGCGGCGGCTCCGGCGACATGCGGGGTGGCCATCGAGGTGCCGCTCATCGTCACGTAGTCGCCGGTGCCGCCGGCGTACCGCGAGCGGGCGGCGAGAATGTCGACGCCAGGGGCGGTGATCTCCGGCTTGAGCGCGCTGTCCGACCAGCGGGGGCCGCGGCTTGAGAAGTCGGCCAGCTGGTCGTTGCGGTCCACGGCGCCGACGGTCAGCGCCGCGTCCGCGGCGCCGGGCGCAGCGACCGTCTGCGAGTTCGGGCCCGAGTTTCCGGCGGCGATGGTGAACAGCGCTCCAGTCTCGGCACTGAGCTGGTTGACGGCCTGACTGAGCGGGTCGGACCCGTCGGACGGGCTACCGCCCAGGCTCATGCTGATGACCTTGGCGTGCGCGTCCCGGGCGGCCCACTCCATACCGGCCAGGATCCAGGATTCCTGCCCCTGGCCGGAGTCGTTGAGGACCTTGCCCACGTGCAGCCGGACGCCGGGGGCGACACCCTTCTCCTTGCCACCGGAGGCCGCGCCGGTACCGGCGATGGTGGAGGCCACATGGGTGCCGTGTCCGTGGCGGTCCACGGCGTCCGTGTCGGCGGTCGCCTGCCCCTGGGGGCCGCCACCGCCGCCGGGGTCCTGGTCGGGTACGAAGCTGGTCGCCTCTGCGACCTGGCCGACCAGGTCGGGGTGCCCGTCGTCGACGCCGGTGTCCAGCACGGCGACGTCCACGCCCTGGCCGGTGTTGCCGCCCGACCACACCTCGGGTGCACCGATCTGCGCGGTCGAGTCGGCGAGGGTCGCCTTGGCCTTGCCGTCCAGCCAGATCTTGGAGATACCGCCGGCCAGGGTGGGCCTGGGTGCGGGCGAGGCGAGGAGGGGGCTGCTGCGGGCCATCGCGGATGCGCTCACCTTTGAGGTGATCGCCGACCAGAACTCGGCTGCCTTGCCGTGGTCCTCGCTGAGGGCCGCGCCGTTGATGCTGGAAAGGGTGCGGACCCGGGCCGCGCCGCGTGGTGCGGCCTGTGCGCGGGCGGTAGCAGTGCGGGTGTAAGTGGCAATGAGCGGCAGCCGGTTCACCCGGGCGTCGTCGTAACCGTCGGCCACCAGCTGGGTGACGTTGAAGAGCTCCTTGTCGAGGAGCCCGGCGGAGACATACGGCGCGGCCGACTCGGGGTACACATACAGGTCCTTGCCGACCGTGTCGGTGTGCGCGGCGATGGGCTCACCGTGCGGACCGCTCACCGTCACGGTGCCGGCGCCTCCGGCGGGAGTGACCACGACCTTGTCACCGGTGATCAAGGTGACGGTACGTGGGCCGGGCTGCGGCGCCGCTGCCGCCGGGCCGGATGCACCGGCCGGCGCCGTGCTCTCCACCTGCCCAACTGGCTGCGCGTCTGCGGATGTCGTGGTCGAAAGGGACAGCATGGCCGCTGTGATGCCGAGTGCCGTCAGCCGTCCTCTACGAGAAGATATGAAGGGCAATGTGAATTCACCGCCGTGTTTGCGGGTGCAGTACCGGCAGATGATGCGGTGTTAACTTTCCGGCCAGCCATACCGGAGAGGTGTCGCCATTGGTCATGGCACAGATGCGCCAGCGGGAGGACCGAGGGCACAGTGGCAGTGCTCACCCCGTGCGGCAACGTGGGGAGGCCTCTCGGAAGCTGCTCGGCCCACGGCCAACTGAGCTCGCTGCGGGCAAGTTCGCCCCTTCCCGTCCGCATCGCTGCGGTCGACGGCACGTAGATCCGGGGCGGCAGTCAGCCGCTGACGGCTGTCCCACAAGGCTGGGGCGCCACTCGCTGGCTGTAACCGTGGTCAGGCAGAAGTTCCCTGATAGCGGTTAACGAAGTCGTGCCAGGTCAAGGTCTCGACGGTGCGCTCGGGTCGCCCGCGCCCACCAGCATGTGGCGGGTGACCGCAAAGGGGGATCTGCAGGTCGAGCCGCCACGTGGTGTCTTCACCGAGCCCGACGATCACCGGCTGGGATGCTCCCGGGGCGGGCTGACGACCAAGCTCCCTGCTGGTATCCCTGGCGAGATCGCCGCGCCTCACAGCCGGATGAACCCTCATCCTCCGTTCGGCCGACGACGGAGCGGCATCTAACCAGGCCGAGGCTGCGCTGCTCAACGTGTTTGCGGCTCTGTCCGGCGCACGGTGGATCAACAACCCGCACCACGATCGAGTCGCCGCACACAAGCCGCAGCAGCTCGTCGTCGCCACACGCTGCGGGCTCCGCGTGCCCCGCAGCCTGATCACGAACGACCCCGATGCCGCCCGCGACTTCGCCAAGCTGGTCAGCGGGCCGCTGATCTGCAAGCCGGTCCTTGGCGGACGCCTGCCGGTAGACGAGGGTCGGCAACTCATGGTGGCCACCCACTACGTCGATCCCGCGGCGTTCGACCACAGCATCCGCACCACGGCCCACTACTTCCAAGAGGCCATCGAGAAGGCCTACGAAGTGCGGCTCGTCGCCGTCGCAGACAAGGTGTTCGGCGGCACCCTGCACACGTCCTCGAAGAAAGCGCGCACCGACTGGCGCACCGACTACGAGCACATCACCTACGGCACAGTCGACGTGCCCGAGGACGTCGCCACAGCCGTGCGGCGCTTCCTGGCCTATTACGGCATCGTATTCGGCAGCTTCGACTTCGCCGTAACTCCGACCGGAGAGTGGGTGTTCTTCGAGAACAACCCCGCGGGAACGTGGGCCTGGGTGGAGAACCGCACCGGGCTGCCGATCGCCGCCGCACACGCCGACTACCTGCGAGGAGCCTGCGAATGACCTGGCTGGACAACGACACCGCGGCCGCGTTGCGGGAGGAGTTCGCCGCCGCCCTTGACCCGGCACACACCAGCGCGTGGAGGGATGCGTTCGCGTCCGTCCCCCGCCACGTGTTCGTGCCCAGCTTCTACACCCAGGGCGCCGCCGGCGCGTGGGAGCGCGTCGGGCCGGGCGATCTCGGATACCTGGAGGCCGTCTACTCCGACCACGCGCTGACGACCCAGATTGATGAGCGGGGCATCCCGACCAGCTCATCCAGCGAGCCCTCCGTCATGCTTGCGATGCTCGATGCACTCGACGCCAGGGACGGTGACACCGTGTTCGAGCTCGGCACCGGCACCGGCTACAACGCGGCCCTGCTCTCCCACCGGCTCGGCGAGCAGAACGTCACCAGCATCGACGTCGATCCGGAGCTCACCGGCGCAGCAGCGCACCACCTGGCGGATGCGAGCCTGCACCCGTTCATCGGCACCGGTGACGGCGCCGGCGGCTGGCCAGACCGCGCCCCCTACCAGCGGTTCATCGCCACTGCCGCGCTTCACGAGATCCCGAACGCGTTCCTCAAGCAGGCCGCGCCCGGCGCGGTCATCGTGGCCCCGGTCGGCTACGGCATCCTGCGGGTCACGGTGACAGCCCCGGGCCATGGCACGGGATGGTTCCTCCCGACCCCGGCCCACTTCATGCCCCACCGCACCTCGTCCGCGCCGCCTGCATTCGACGCGGCCCGGGAAGCCGCGCCCACCAAGACCACGGCAGCGCCGAGTGACGTCCTGGGACGGCTGCGGTTCCCCCTCTCACTGGCACTGCCCGGGCACACCACGTGCTCGTGGCGTGATGAAGAGGGCGAGTTGACGGCCATCGGCATCTGGACGCAGGACGGGGCAACCGCGACGGCTCACGTGTCCGGCACGGTTCGCCAGGTCGGACCGCGCCGCCTGTGGGACGTCGTTGAAGGCCTCGCCGAGACCTTCACCGGTGAACCACAGCGGCAGGAGTTCCACGTCAACATCACGCCCAGCCGTCAGATCGCCTGGTACCGGACACCTGACGGGCCCGCCTGGAATCTCCCGCAACCCCAGTGACGAGCTCCCCCTGACCGCAGCCCCCGCCCGCCCGCACGGGGCTGCTGCATTCCCACAGGCCGCACCTAACGGATAGCGCGGTCGCTCCATCCATATGGCATCCGGACATTGGAAGGGGGGTACGGGAGGACGCGCGTGGCGACAGCGCTAGTAAAGTGACCAACTTGACCTTGACGCTTCGAGAACCGCCTGGACACGCCGCTAGATGCACCACCGCCGACCACCGCCCCGCCGACCAAGCCCGACACCAAAGGGCACGTGGGCTCGTCGCCGCCGAGCTCAAGCCAGAGGCCGAGTGGCGAAGCAAGCCGACTTCCGCAGCTCGTCCACTACCGCGGCCGCCACCCGTGTCGACCCGCTGGAGGCGTACTGCCGCGCCTGCCACCGCCCCTCGAGGACGTTTCGGACCTCAGGCCCACCCGCACCACGGCGATCGCGGTGCCGGTGGGCGAGCCCGTACACACAGAGGAGGTCTTCACCGACCCGGAGTTGGCCGACGCGATCAACACCCTGTGGGGTCGGAAAGTCATCGCTGCAGGCGAGGGCGGCAATGCGGCGTCGGCTGGCATCATCTCTGCCTGATCGTTTCGCTGGTGTACAAGGTGACCCGGAAGCTGCTGTCCGTACCGGCGGTGCTGCTGCGCCGCGACACCTCCAAGGACGCCGAGCTGCTCGTGCTGCGGCACGAGAACGCGGTGCTGCGTCGGCAGTTGAAAGGCCCGGTCCGCTACGAGCCCGCGGACCGGTTCTGGTTCGCGGCGCTGTCCGCGCTGATACCCCGGCGGCTTTGGCGCACGGTCTTCCCGGTCACCCCCGGCACGCTCCTGACCTGGCACCGCCGGTTCATCGCCGCCAAGTGGGACTACAGCAGGCGGCGCTCGCGAACCGGACGACCGCCAACCAGGGAGGCGATCAGGAAGCTCATCCTTCGTCTGGCGCGGGAGAACCCCAGGTGGGGGCACAGGAGGATCCAGGGCGAGCCGGCCCGGCTCGGCCACCCCATCGCCGCCTCCACGGTCTGGGAAATCCTCCACGCCGCGGGCGTCGACCCGACCCCGCGCCGCTCCGGCCCCACCTGGCGCGAGTTCCTCACCACCCAAGCCCAAGGGATCATCGCCTGCGACTTCCTGCACATCGACACCGCGCTGGGCAGCAGGCTGTACGCGCCGGCGTTCCCCGAGCACGGCACCCACCGGTTGCATATCACCGGCGTCACCGCCCACCCGACCCAGGCCTGGGCCGTCCAACAGGCACGAAATCTCGCCGCCGACCTGGGCACGCGCGTGGAGCCACTGCGGTTCCTGATGCACGACCGCGATGACAAGTACGGCGAGGCCTTCGACGCGATACTCGCAGCCGAAGAGATGGAAATCCTCAAGAGCGCCCCGCGAGCGCCGCGGATGAATGCCCACTGCGAGAGGATCACCAGTAGCATCCGGCGTGAGGCCCTCGATCACGTCCTCATCATGGGCGAGGCCCACGCCCGACAGGTCTTGGCCACCTACAAGAAGCACTACAACGCGCATCGGCCCCATCGGGCCCGCCGTCAGCTGCCACCCGACTCGGTCCAACAGCCCGCCAACGTACACGACTTCGATACACGCAGACTCCTGCGCACCCGCGTCCTCGGCGGCGTCATCAACGAGTACCGTTACGCGGCCTGAGCAGCAGCGATGACTTTCCGAGCCCCACAGGGTATCTGTGAACACTGTCGCCAAGCCCATGGCCGAACTCGGCCTGGCCGGACGGAAGATACGCCGCAGGCGTGGGCTCACCCGTCCCGGCAGGCGGGTCGCGGCCCCGGACTTCGTGCGCCGTGACTTCACCGCCGAGGCACCCGATCAGGTCTGGTCGGGCGACATGACGGAGATCGTCACGAGCGAGGGGAAGCTCTACCTGGCCACCGTGATCGATCTGTTCTCGCGCCGCCTGCTCGGCTACGTGATGAGCGCCCGCCATGATGCCGAACTCGTCGTGGCCTCCCTGCACATGGCCGTCGCCACCCGAGGCGGCGACGTCAAGGGTGTGATCGTTCACAGCGACAGGGGTTCGGAATATGTCTCTCGCCGGTTCAAGCGGGCCTGCCGCCGCCTGGGCGTGACCCAGTCCATGGGCCGGGTCGGCTCGTGTTTCGACAATGCCGTCAGCGAGGCGTTCAACAGCGTGCTCAAGGTCGAGTACGTCCACCGGCACACCTTCGCCACCCGCACCGAGGCCCGAGTGAAGATCGCCACGTGGATCACCGGGTTCTGCAACACCCATCGGCTACACAGCGTGTGCGGCTACCGCAGTCCGATCGACTACGAACACGACCACCGGGCCAACTCCGTCCTGGAGCTGGCCGCTTAGAAGATCTCCACAGTTCGAGGGGACTGACATCCGACGTGGCTTCGGCTTCCACACCGCCTACGCCATCATCGCCCTCGTCATGCTCACCCTCGCCGGCGACCGCCCCACCCTGCCCGGCCGCCAACCCGCCACAGAATGAACCTTTCCCGGTAAGCGATCATGCCTGTGTGTAATCGTTCAGATGGTGCGGTCGTATTCAAGTTGGAGCAGGACGAGGGCTGCGGCGGCGATCTGGGTGATGCGGCTGGGATCGAGGCTGACCCGCCGCAGGGCCTTGAAGGTGGTCTTGAGCAGGGC
>NZ_JBEYXD010000157.1:0-9970 GCF_040644975.1 Streptomyces sp. NPDC046900
TGAAGCTCCCATCCTTACCTTCGCAAGGCACCGATCCGCCGACTCCCTAGTGACGGACCGCAGACCTTGCCCGCGAGTCCATAGATCCCCACCGGGGGCGCTCGATCCCGTGTGACCCTGTGGATCCACCCGACAGGGCGATGGTTGAGGGGCGCCCGACAGGTGAAGGATTTGCTGGCTGGGTGCGGGTGCTGGGCAGCTGGCTCGCTAATCGAGCACGACAGCCTTTAGCTCACGACCTCTTCGTCCCGAACTATCTGTCGGCGGCGCCTGAATTGTGACCCACTTCCGACGCTTGGGTTCTAACTCTTGTCGCAACATTCCTTGATCATCAGGGGTGCGTTGACGGCGAGGCGGGGACGCAAGCGCAGGCTGGAGCTCGAGGCCGAGTACTGGCGCCTTCTGGCGGCCGGGGTGGGCAGCGTCGAGGCCTGCAGGCGACTTGGAATCGGACGGAAAACGGGCTACCGGTGGCGGGCGGAGAACGGCGGCCTGCAACCCGACTACCTTGCAGAGGCATCCCGGTCAGGCCGGTACCTGTCGCTGCTGGAACGCCGGAGGATCGCCGCGCTGCGCAGCGCGGCCTGATGATCCGGGAGATAGCCGGCCTGCTCGGACGGGCACCATCGACGGTCAGCCGGGAGTTGCGGCGCAACAGCCGCCCGCACGACTACGGCATCTACGATGCCGACCTCGCTCGTCACCGCTGCCGCGAACGAGCCGGACGTCCCAGACGCGCCAAGCTGGCCACGGATCCCGAGCTGAAAGCCGAGGTGCAGTCAAAGCTCGATCTGGAGTGGAGCCCGGAACAGATCGCCTCCCACCTGCGGACCCGCTGGCCCGACCACCCCGAGCGACACCTTTGCCATGAGACCATCTACCGTGCCCTCTACCAAGGCGCCAAGGGTGGCCTGAGCAAGACCTTGACCAGGAAACTCCATACCGGCCGACCGCTCAGAAATAAGCGTCGCCGCCCAGAGCAGCGCATGCCCAGATTTGTCGCACCCGCCCTCCTCATCGACTGCAGGCCTCCGATCATCGAGCTGCGCGAGCGTCTCGGCGACTGGGAAGACGACCTCGTCGTCGGCGCCCGCAGCCAGTCCGCCGTCGCCACCCTTGTCGACCGACGCACCCGCTATCTCCGCCTGATCCCGCTGCCCGAGGGGCACTCGGCCAGCCACCTGCGCGACGCCCTCATCGCCAGCCTCAGTGAGCTGGCCGCGGCCACGTCCTCCGAGACGTCCTGCGGGATGGTGAAGCCCGGCTCGGGGTACTCCATCACCCGCTGCAGCGCGCCCGCCATCATTCGATGACCAGCTTCGCGTCCCCGATCCCCTTCGCATACTGCGCGAGCCCCCCGGCTCCGACGAGCACACCACGTCCAGCTCGGGCCACACCTTCTGGAACCGGCCTACCATCCGTACACCCAGTATCGATGAGATTGATCTTGGTGCTGCCGCTCCGTATCCGAGCGTCGAGCGCCACCCCCGTCAGTGGCGGGGCGCGAAACGCTCGCCGGGGGCGAGGATCGTCCAGCCACACCGGGAGTGGAAGCCGTTACGGATCTCGCGGACTACCAGGGCGCTGACCAGGGAGAATGGAGAACTCTCGCTGGAGTACCTAGGGTCAGCCTGTGGCTTTTATTATGGTGTGCGAAGATGACGCAGCAGTCCGCGACGTCCTCAAGCGCGCACTCGAGCACGACGGCCATACGATCGCAGTCGCTTCTACGGCGGACAGTCTGATGCGGCACCTTGAGCCGGTCCCTCACCTGATCGTCCTGGATCTAGGGCTCCCGGACGCTGATGGCCGCGATGTGTGCTTGGCGCTGCGGGCACGTGGCGTTGATGCCCCGGTGCTGATGCTCACCGCTCTGGATGGCATGCATCACAAGGTGGGTGGCTTCGAGGCGGGAGCCGACGACTACATGACGAAACCGTTCGACGTCCCGGAGTTGCTGGTGAGGGTCCGCGCCCTGCTACGCAGAACAACCGCGACGACCCCACCAAGGGGCGTCGTTCTTGATCCGGCGAAACATGTCGTGATCTACGGTTCGACAAGCGAGAGCCTGACGCCGACCGAGTTTCGGTTGTTGGGCAGGCTTATCGCTTCGCGGGGCGACGCTGTACGCCGCCACGTCCTCGTTGCTGCCGGTTGGCCGCATGGCGCGCAGGTCAGCGACAACACCCTTGACTCCTACGTTCGCCGACTACGGACCAAACTCGGTGCGCTGGGCGTGGCCGATCACCTGGCGACGGTCCGTGGGGTGGGCTACCGATGGGAGTGACGGGCTTCCGCGGGAGGGTGGTCGCGCTTGCGGTTCTGATCGCGACAGCGGTGGTCGCAGTGCTGGTGGTGGTCTCGCACGTGTTGCTGAGCCAGGTGACCGACGCCGACGCGAACGCTTTGGCGCATACGCGTGCAGAGGCAATGGCGGCGAACGTAACCACACGCAGTGGCCACGTCGTGCTGATCGAGAGCGGCAACGAAGCCCTGGACACGGTCTCGTGGGTGTATGCCGATGGGCACCTCATTGACGGGATCGTGCCGGGCAGCGTCCTTGACCGCGTCGAGGCGCTTGCCGACTCCGGGCAGTCCCAAACCACCACGGTCGGCAGTTACCTTCTGTATGCCCAGCCGATCCGGCTCGAAGGCCACCGCGTCGTGGCGGTCGTGAGGGTGAATCTGACGCCGTACGAGACGTCGGAGCAGCGCAGCCTGGCGATGTCGCTCATGTTGGGTGGCATCTCGATCCTGCTCGCAGGCGTCGTCGCATACGTCGTGGTGGGTCGTGCGTTGCGGGTGGTTCACGAAATGGCCGCTCTTGCCGACGACTGGGGCGATCACGAGCCCGGGCGCCGATTCAACCTTGGCGTTCCTCGCGATGAATTCGGGGAGCTCGGGCGAACTCTCGATCGCCTACTTGACCGCGTGGACAACGCGCTCGCGGACGAGCGCCGGCTCACCGATGAGATCGCCCACGAGTTGCGGACGCCCTTGACGGTCCTGCGAGGCGAGGCACAGTTGGCGCAACTCTCCGGTCACCGTGTGGCACCGGAGTCTGTTCTGACCGAGGTCGACCGCCTGAACACGGCGATCACGACGATTCTGAGTGCTGCCCGGACGCGGATCGATGGCGGTACCCGCTGCGATCTCAGGGCGGCGGCGCGACAGGCGATCGCTGGTCGCTCCATCGAACTCGCCATCCCAACCAACGTCGATGTCGCCGTGGCAACGGAACTCGTCGTGGCTGTGTTGTCACCCCTGCTGGAGAACGGCCTGCGGCATGCGAGTTCGCGCGTTTGGGTCACAGCGCGCATCCAGCCCCAGGGGGTCGTGATCGATGTCCTCGACGATGGCCCGGGCTTCGATCCGGCGGAGGTTGACCGGGTCTTCGAAGCGGGCGTGACCAGTGGCGACGGGCACGGGTTGGGGCTGGCCGTGGTAAGGCGTCTCGCCGCGTCCGCGGGAGTGGCGGTCCGTGCGATCGCGGATGGCCACGGTCGCGTCGAGGTGACCTTCCCCACGCCACAGGCGGCTGCGTAGTCAGGTTGTGTGCAGGTTGGCCGAGCCAGCCTCGTCGCATGACAACGACAAGCGAAGCCCGCACGCGGCGGCGCGGGCGGCTGATGCTGAACAAGGTTCCCGAGGTCACCATCTGGTTCTGGGTGATCAAGATCCTGTGCACTACGGTCGGTGAGAGTTTCGCCGACTGGATCAACATGAAGCTGGGCGTCGGTCTGGTGAATACGGCCTGGATCTTCACTGCGGTGTTCGTGCTGGTTCTGGGCGTCCAGCTGCGGCTGAAGCGGTACGTCCCGTTCCCGTACTGGCTGACTGTGGTCGTTGTCAGCGTCACGGGCACGCTGTACACCGACATCCTGACCGATCAGCTCAACGTACCGCTGTGGATCAGCTCCACAGTGTTCTCGGTCCTGCTCGCCGTGGTCTTCGGCGTGTGGTGGCTGCGCGAGCGCACCCTCTCGATCCACTCGGTCACGACGCTGTCGCGTGAGTCGTTCTACTGGCTCACCGTCCTCGTCACCTTCGCGCTCGGCACCGCGACCGGCGACTGGACCCTTGAGCTCACCGGCTGGAGCCCGGGAGTCTCGGTCCTGCTGCCGCTTGGCCTCATCGGGGCGATCACGCTGCTGCGGAAGTTCGGCGCGAACCCGGTGCTGTCCTTCTGGCTCGCCTACATCCTGACCCGCCCGCTGGGCGCCAACATCGGCGACTGGCTCGCCTCCCCAAAAGTCGCCCAGAACCCGGGCGACCCGACCGGCCTTGCGCTGGGCACCTTCACCACCAGCCTGATCTTCCTTGGCCTGATCCTGGCGACTGTCATCTACCTGACGGTGACGCGCTCCGACGTGACCGAGACCTACGAGGCCACGCACACCCCGCAGATCACCGCCAACCCGCACAGGGAACGCATCGCGCTGGCGGGCTTCGGCCTCCTCGCCGTCGCCACCGGGGGCCTGCTGGTCTGGGCGCACAGCCAGCCGCACGTCGGCCCGGCGCCGGAGACCGACGCCACCTCCACCGCTCAACTCGCCCCTGGCCAGGCCGTGAAGAAATTCCCGCCCGTGAAGGTCGACGCACTCAAGGCACTGGCATCGACCTCGCTCAAGGACGCACGGTCGGGGAACGCGACCAGCGCCCACGCGGCTGCCCAGTCGCTGCGAGACCTCTGGGATGCCGACCAAGCCTCGTTGCAGCCGCTGGACAACACCGGCTGGACGTTCATCGACGCCCAGATGGACCGCGTCCTCAAGACCTTCGGCATCGACCACCCGAACCCGCCGATGTCGCCGGCCCGGCAGGAGGCTGAACTCAACACCCTCCTCACAGATATGCGCTGACGGACCTGATCGGCGGCGATTACTCCACAGATGCCGCCGCCGATCACGCTCTCGCGGAGCACGGGATCGCCTCGACGTCGCCCACACACTGCTGGCTGCCCGAATCGCTCGTCACGGGTACGGCCCACCCTGCCCGAGGACCGACGGAGGACCATGCGTCACAAGATTCTGGTCGTTGAGGACGATCACGTCCTGTGCGGGACGTACTGCGCCGCGGGTTGTACGAGGAGGGCTTCGAGCCCGTCGTCGCCGCCGGTGCCACCGCGCTGCGGTGGCACCGGCGACATCGCGGCGGTCATTGTGGATATGGGGCTGCCCGACGCGGACGGCCGGGACGTATGCCAGGTGATGCGTGCCAACGGTTTCATAGCCCTGGTGATCTTCCTGACAGCCCGGCACTACCTCACCGACCGGCTGTCCGGGTTCTCGACAGGAGGCGACGACTACCTGCCCAAGCCCGTCCATCTCGCCGCCCAGCTGCGCGCGTTCGTGACGCGTCCCGCACCGGGCCGGGCGACCGAGGCCGGAGACCTGGTCCTGGACACGGTGGGCCACGGCGTCACCGTGCACGGCACCGCTGTCGCGCTGTATCCTACGGAGTTCCGGCTGCTGGCCCCGCTGGTGGCTGCGGGCGGCGACGTCGTGCGCTGGCGCGATCTGATCAAGGCCGGCTGGCCCGAAGACGCCGAGGTCAGTGACAACACGCTGGCCCAGTACCTGACCCGGCTGCGGCGCAAGCTGCGCGAGGCCGGCAGCGCGCTGACGATCGGCACGGCGCGCGGAATCGGACACCGCCTGTCATGAAGCGCGTCGTCCGCAGCCTCACCCCCCGTACCCTGCGCGGTCGGCTCTCGCTGGTGGCGCTGACCACAGCCGCGCTGCTGATGACGGTCCTGACCGTGGTGTTCAACACGATGGTGGACCGGCACCTGCAGCACCAGGCGGACGACGAGCTGCGCAACCGGGCCGTGGCAGTGGCCACGACCGTGGATACGCGTCACGCGCAGGTGCGGGTCCTAAAGACCGTCAACGACAGCCTCCTCGACATCAACGTGTGGATCTACGCGGGGACGCGGCTGCTCGAACAGCCGCCGTCCGCCACGGCGGGCAGCACGCTGACGCGGGCCGCCGGACGCCTCGCCTCCGAGGGCAAGCGGGTCTGCACGACCGTGCCCGCAGACGGTCAACGGTCCGTTCGGCTGTGCTCCCGGCCAGTGCCCGGCCGCCACGGCACAGCCACCGTGGTCACGACGCTTGACCTGCGTCCATATCAGAGTTCGGCCGAAACCCTGCTGCTGGGCTCCCTGATTCTGGACGCCGTCATGCTCGCCTGCACCTACGCGCTGACCCGGCTCGCGGTCGGCCGGGCCCTGCGCCCGGTCCGTACGATGACCGACCAGGCCACCCAGTGGAGCGCCGTGGGCTCCGACGAACGCTTCGGCGCGACCGAGCAGCCCGCCGAACTGGCGCGTCTGGGCAGCTCGCTGGACTTGCTCCTGGACCGCATCCGCTCCGTGCTGCGTCACGAGCAGCAGCTGACGGGAGAGCTGTCCCACGAGCTGCGCACCCCGCTCACCCGGATCGTCATGGAACTCGACTGGTGGCGTGTCCGCCCCCGTACGGACGCCGAGACCCGCGCCACCCACGAAGTGATCGACGAAGCCGCCCAGTCCATGCGCACCATCTGTGACACCTTGCTCAACGACGCCCGCGAGAATGCCCGGCACCCCACGACCGCTGCCCCGGGCACGACTCCGATCGCACCAGTTCTACGTCGGATGGTCCAGCACCTCGAACCACCGGATCCGGTGAAAGTCGCGGTGCAGACGGCCGCCCCCGAGGCGGAGGCCGGCGTCGCACCCACTCTCCTGGAACGCATCGTCAGCCCCCTGCTCGCCAACGCCGTCCGCTACGCCCGCTCCCGGGTGACCGTCTCTGCGCACCTTGCCCCCGGCGTCGTACACATCGATGTCACCGACGACGGCCCCGGCGTACCGCAGACGTTTCACGACGAGCTGTTCCAGCCCGGCCAGCGGGCGGACACTGACGACGGACACGACGGCGCGGGCCTCGGGCTGCCGCTCGCGCGGCGCCTGGCCCGCGCCGTCGGCGGGGATGTGTCCTACGACCCCTCACATACGCCCGGGGCGCGCTTCACCGTCACCCTGCCCGCCTGACCGGCTCCTGCTCCGGGTCCTGTACGCGGGCACCGCGGCGTTCCTGCATCTGCGCGTAGGCCATCAGCGCGAACAGGATCGCCAGCGCGTGCTGGAGACGAGGATCGCCGACCAGAAAAGGACATCGCCCCCGACCAACAGGAGCGAGCCAGTCAGGATGGCCGCTCTGGTCGGGTAGCCCCGGCGAAGCTCAGGCAACCAGATCTGCTCAAAACCGGAACCAGCCTCCTGTGGAGGACAGGACTGGGAGCATCCGTACCAAGGTCGTGGCGGCGCGCCCCTGAAGCTCCTGAACCGGGCGGGTGGTCCTCCCATCACAGGGCCCGATGGGAGACGGTGAGCAGGTAGGTGCCGTAGAAGAGGGAGACGCCGGCCAGGGCGATAAGCAGGACGACAATGGTGCGTAGGCGGCTCCGCCCCAGATGCAGGGCGAGCGGGAGCAGTAGAGGAAAGGCCAGCAGCAGGAACCTCGGCTTGCTGGTGAAGAAGTGGGTGCCGCCGACGGCCATCACGATGAGGACCGCGCAGTATGCGAGCAGAGGCGAGGGCATCCCGTTCAGGACGCAGAAGAGGAACAGCAGCATGGAGCCGAGGACGATCGCGACGGTCACGTAGACGACGAGGGTGTCGTGCCCGACGATCAGGTGTTTGAACGTGTGGGCGGTGTAGCGGCCGAAGTCGAACCGTGAGCCCCAGAGACTCTGCACGTGGAAGTAGCCGACGGGGTTGTGTGTCCTGAGCCCGACATAGCCGATGTAGCCCAGCCATCCGAGGGGAGCCGCGGCGGCGGCCGCCCAGGCGCGCGGAGCGGTGGCCACACCGGCGCGGCGCAGCTGCCAGAGATGAGCGACGGCGCCGGTGACGACGGCGGCCGCTTTTCAGGCGAGTTGATCGTGCGGCCAGGATCAAGACCCGGCCCGACAACGGCGGACGTCGACACCCCGTGACATACCGCTGCGTACGCTGACGTTCGTTGTCGTTGCCGTCAGACTGCCGTCAGGGGCCGATGGCCAGGGATGGTGTGGGGCACGGGCATCTTTTGATCGGTAGCTCTCGCTGGATCGGTCAGCAACGGTCATACAGGCCGCTTCATGCGGCTGGGCGAGGGTGGCCTCAGATGCGGTCTTCCGCGGCCGTGCGGCGGTGATCATCGGCGATTTGCGCTGCTTGAGCTTCCGCCACGATTCCGCTGTCGAGACCGCAGGTGCATCGCACCACTGCCTGCCCGGTGGGTTCGTTCTCGACCCATCCTCCGCGGTGCGTCGTGTTCCGGGTCATGCCGCGCACGACCGTCGCGTGTTCCACCATGCATCCATGTTCGCCACCGAGGCGCGCAGCCTGCCAACGCCATGTCCGCCGAATGGGTCCGAACCGCAGCACCGTCGGCCGCCCCCGGCATAGATTGGCGCCGCCGTTCCCCGTGACGACCAACGCTGACAACCACCGGCAGTTAAGGCTGCGGCATGCCTGGAATGACAGACGGTGGATCTTGCCGTCCGCAGCACGCGGTGCCACGATCGGGAACCTGGGCAAGGGGGGTTCGATGCTGCACGTCATCTCACTGGTCGCCGTGGCAGCTGTCGTGGTGCTCTATGCCGTGGCGGGTGTCCTGGCCATCACGACCGGCCGGGCCGTGCCATGGCAGCGGGGGTACATCCTGCGGCCGCGGCTGTGGGGTTCCGGAGCCCTGGTATTCGGAGCGGGGATGGCGCTGGCCCGTTACGGCGGAACGGTGCGCGACCTCACCACCTCCGACGTCGTCTTCGCCTGCAGCCTGCTCATGCTGATCTGCGGTGGGGTGCTGCAGTACGTCGGCCAGCGCGTCGGCCGCCTTCGCGCATGACGGCTGCACGGTGCTCATCCTCCTGAAGGACGCCGTCCGCACTCCGGTCCTAGCCAAACAGCGATGGGATGAGACAGCCCTTGTCAAGACCGCGTGTGGCGGCTGACACCAGTGGCTGACACCAACAAGCGCGAACGGCAGTGCCTCTGTCAGTACGACCCAGCCTCGTAGGATCAGCAGCTATGTCGGACACAAGCGGGGAACTCGGCTGGCTCCAACACTGGTACGAAGCCCAGTGCGACGGTGACTGGGAGCACGAGTGGGGCGTTCGGATCGCGACGCTCGACAACCCTGGTTGGACAGTCAACATCGATCTCGAAGAGACGTCTCTGGCCGGACGGTCCTACGCCCGCACCGACTTCCTGCGCAGCGACTCCGACTGGGTGATAGCGAAGGTGTCTGACGACGTCTTCCAGGCGTCCTGCGGTCCGCTCAACCTCGGGGAAGTACTGCGTCTGTTCCGAGACTGGGCCACCTCAGTCGGCCAGGAGCTCCAGTAGACGACCAGTGTCAACGAGCCCGCGCCGTCTCAGTTTCCGTCTCATTCAGCGCCGTTCACGGCCGTTCACACGGGACCGAAGCCCGTAGCCGCTCCGGCGACCGGCTGGCCATGAACGCAGACATCAACGTCGGCGGACAGCAGCAGCTCAGCGCGAACCGTGTTGACCCTACCTCCCGTGCACAGAGGGCCAGTTGTGCCCACCGGATCGAACTCCTAAAGCGGGTGTCGCACACCGCCCCGCAGTCGATGTCCAGCACCCAACGGGCGTTGAACGCGTGCACGACACCGATATACGAATCCAGATCGCTGCGGTCGGAATCGAGCGGATCGCGGATCGCGTCCATCCGCGGAAGATCTTGTCAGTCATGCAGTAGAAGGCATACGGGGCACATGGAAGGGGCGCCCTCCCCCAACAGCGGAAGGGCACCCCAAGGGCGGTCAGCGGTCGTTACGGTCGTGGTGGCCCCAGCCGTGGTTGCCCCGGTCGTCACGGTCGTGGTGGCCCCAGCCGTGGTTGCCCCGGTCGTCACGGTCGTGGTGGCCCCAGCCGTGGTTGCCCCGGTCGTCACGGTCGTGGTGGCCCCAG
>NZ_JBEYXD010000157.1:10067-10649 GCF_040644975.1 Streptomyces sp. NPDC046900
CAGCCGTGGTTGCTCCGGTCGTCACGGTCGTGGTGGCCCCAGCGGCCGTGGCCCCAGCCGTAGTTGCCCCGGTCGTCACGGTCGTGGTGGCCCCAGCGGCCGTCACGGTCGCCGCGCCCGTAGTCATCATGGTCGTGACCACGGTCGTGAGTGGCATGAGATACCACCGAGGGCGCATAGGTTGCGGCGCTGGCGCCAGTGGCGCCGCCCAGCAGGACGGCGGCCGCGACGCCCAGCGCGGCGGCAAGACGGGAAACCCGCATTCCGTGCTCCTTTCACGGCAGGTGCCTGATGCGCCCGCCTGGTCGGACACATCAATATTTACAGTGCAAATGTCACGGCAAGTCAGAATTCAACCCAAAGACACGCTTTGTGATGGTCTGTGTCGAGTCACGAACCGGCGCCAGGCGTGTCGGCGTCACCCGCGCGCACGCGAACCGGAGGCCCGCGCCCAGTCCACCAGGGTGAACTTGCATCACACGATCTTGCCGAAGCTCCCCACCCCACACTTGTCCGCGATCACCTCCAACAACAGCAACCCCGCCCCGACTCGTCCCGTAGTCCGGTCCGGCACATGCGAAC
>NZ_JBEYXD010000158.1:0-10040 GCF_040644975.1 Streptomyces sp. NPDC046900
TTGAGGGCCTCCTTTCCGAGCACGTATGGGACCCGGAACCAGAATCCACCGGGCTGTGCAGGAAGGGGGGCCCGGCCCTCATAGAGTCAGCTCAGGCCGCAGGAACAAGCAGCCGCCGCGCGGGCCTCCGGCAGCGGCGAACTGCCCGACCTCGCGATACTGCCCGCTCCCGTCCGCACCTGGCTCGAGGGCGCCTACGGGCACGGCATCGGCGACATCTTCCTGTACGCCGCCCCGATCGCCTTCCTGGTCACCCTGTTCATCAAGGAGGTCCCACTGAGCGCGTCCAGCGGTCTGGCCCAGGCCACGGAGGCAAAGCCCACATCGTGACCCGCGCCTCGGGTCTCATGGGTGTCACCGGGCACCCGTCCCTCAGGGCGCCCGGTAACACCTGCCGCGAACAGCCGTCCGGGGACAGACCGCCGTGGGACCGGCCCAGGCCGTGGTCGGCCGGCTCGGTGCCGGGCGGCTCCTTCTGCGCTGCGGGGTGCCTACCTGGCCGACCGGCACCACGCCGCCACCGGCACCGCCACCAAGGCCACGGGGCAGCCGGCGGCACCCGCGCCCGGGCGGCTGCGCGTCCTTGCCCTCGACGGTAAAGCGCTCAAGGGTTCGGCCCGTCCCACCTCGGCGCGTCGGCACCTGCTGTCGGTGGTTTCCCAGGGTCGCGTGCGGCACGACCCGCATCGTCGATTTGACAACTTCTATTCCACCCGGAATATAAGTCGGGGAGTCGAGGTTCCCCCCTCCGTGGCAGCCGCCGCGACCAGAGCGCGGGAGCGCCGCTTCATCAGCACCCAGTACCGCCCGATCCAGGGCAACAGAAAGGCATCATGTCTGACACCGACCTGCGCGACATCGAAGCGCTCAACGCCCGTAAGTCCGACGGCATCGCTGTTGTCACCGGCGCCAGCCGCGGCATCGGGGCGGCCATCGCCAGCCGTCTCGGCGCCGACGGGTACACCGTCGCAGTTCACTACCGCCAGGACTCGGCCGCCGCGGCCGACGTCGTCGAGAAGATCACCGCGGCCGGCGGCACGGCGTTCTCCTTCGCCGCCGACCTGGCCGAACCCGACACCGGCACCGCCTTCTGGGCTTCCTACGACGCGGCCGCGGGCGCGCTGCGCGACGTGCCCGTGCGGGTGCTGGTGAACAACGCTGCGATCATCGTGAACGCCGTCATCGAGGAGACCGCCGCCGAGGACTTCATCCGCCAGCAGCAGATCAACTCCACGGCGCCGTTCCTGATCATCAAGGCCGCCCTGCCGCGCCTGGCCGACGGCGGACGCGTGGTAAACGTCTCCTCAGGCGCCACCCGCGTCCCCGGCCCCGGCATCATCGGATACACCATGACCAAGGGAGCCCTCGAAGCTCTCACGCTCCCGCTCGCCCAGCACCTCGGCCCACGCGGCATCACCGTCAACGCCGTCCGCCCCGGCACCACCGACACCGACATGAACGCCGACTGGTTGCGCGGCAACTCCGAGGCCATCGCCGACCGCGTCGCGGCGCGCGCCCTCCGCCGCATGGGCGGACCCGCCGACGTCGGCGACGTCGTCGCCCTTCTCGCTTCCCACGACGCCCGGTGGATCACGGGCCAAATCATCGACGCCACCGGCGGCGAGCGCCTGTAGGCGGTACCCCTCCGGGGACACGGGCGAGATCCGAGTCGCGACACAGTCGACACTCGACGAGAGCCCGGCCGGCGGCCGGGCTCTCGTAGGGGCGGTGACTTCGGGTGGGGCGAGGGTCGGTTCCGGGCGTCACATTCCGAGTTGTCGCTGTACGGCCTGGGCGTCGATCAGGTAGTTCATCTCGTAGAAGCGTCCGTCACGGACCTTGTGGAAGGAGTGCTCGGCGTACTCGATCGTTTCGGAGGTCGGGGCGACGCCGAACCACTCCTTCGCGGAGGTGACGAACAGCTGCTGCGCGCGCGTGATCGCGACCGTGCCGATGAACCGCCTCCACGACCCGCGGAGACCGCCGGCATCGTGGCGTTCCTCGCCTCCGACCGCAGCAGCTTCATGACCGGCGCGGAAGTCTACGTCGACGGCGGCGCCAGCGAGGTCTAACCCCGGCGGGGTGCGCCGCCCACGCGCAGCGCACCCCGCCAGGCCGCGGCCCGCGTGATGAGGCCGCAGCCATGCCCGCCGGCCACGCCGCGGCCTGCACGAACCCTGACACACGCCAGAACACCGTTAGCCGGTGTGCGGGAAACCCGCACACACCTCACTCGAAAGGGGAAGGGGAACTGGCCGGAAACGGCTCCGCTCCCCGGACCGCCCATGACCTCCTACCAGATCCGGCCGCCTGACGCGGTCCCGGCCACACGTGCCCCAACCGTTGTACGCGACCTCAACTGGACGCCGGCCCTCTGGCTGTTGCTCGTCGTGGTCTGCGGTGCTCTTTTCCTTGACGGCCTCGACACCTCGATAATGGGGGTTGCCCTGCCGTCCATCGGCCGTTCCCTGCATCTCGGGGCCAGCTCGCTGCAGTGGATCGTCAGCGGCTACGTCCTCGGCTTCGCCGGCCTGCTGTTGCTCGGCGGCCGGACTGCGGACCTGGTGAGCCGACGGAATGTATTCCTGGCCGCGGTCACCGTCTTCGGCGTGGCCTCGATCGTGAGTGCGGGCCTGACCGACCAGTTCGCGATCATCGCCCTCCGCTTCGTCAAGGGCATAGCGGCCGCCTTCACGGTTCCCGCCGGCCTGTCCATCCTGACCACCACCTTCGCCGAAGGCCCGGCCCGCAACCGGGCGTTCGGGATCTACACGCTCTGCAGTGCCAGTGGGTACTCGTTCGGACTGGCCATCGGAGGCCTGCTGACCGAAGTCGGGTGGCGGGCCACGCTCCTGCTCCCCGGACCGGTCGCCTTGGTCTTCGTCGCCATCGGCTGGAAGGTGATCCCGAGGGCCGGGGCCGCGCGCGTCCGGCTGGCCCAGTTCGACCTGGGCGGCGCCTTCACCGCGACCGGCTCCCTGCTCGTGCTGGTCTACGCGGTCGTCGAAGCGCCGGCTCGGGGCTGGGCCAGCGTGCCGACCATCGGGCTGCTGGCGGTCAGCGCCGCCTTGATGGCCGCCTTCACCGTGATCGAGTTGCGCCACGACCATCCGCTGGTTCGCCTGGGCATCCTGCGCAGCCCCGCGCTCGTCCACGCCAACCTGGCCGGCTTCGCGCTGGCCGGCGGCTTCGTCGCTTTCCAGTTCACCGCCACCCTGTACGTACAAGACGCCCTCGGCTGGTCGCCGATCGGCACGGCACTGGCCTTCCTCCCGGCCGGCGTAGTTGTGGTCCTCGTGGCTCCCCGCCTAGGCCCGGTCATCGAGCGGCTCGGCACCAAGGCAGGCATCCTCACTGGGCTGGTGTGCTGCGCCGCGGGCTACGCCCTGTTCCTGCGGACCACTCCGTCGATGCCGTACACGGAGTTCCTGCTTCCGACCATGCTCCTGTTCGGGATCGGCTTCAGCCTGGCCTTCGCGTCCCTCAACGCCCAGGCGACCGCCGGAGTCGCCGACTATGAGCAGGGCCTGGCCTCAGGCTTGCTCAACACAAGCCTCCAGGCCGGCGCGGTCGTGGTGCTGGCCGTGACCTCCGCCGTCCTCAACGCCCCGGCGACTCCGGCCCGCGGCCAGCTCCTGCCGGGAATGAAGAACGCAGTGGACGTGATCGTCGGCGTGCTCGCAGGCGCCTCGCTGCTCACCGCGGGATTCTTGAACTCCAGGCACGGGCGGGCCACGGGGTAGATGTAGCAGCGGAACGAAAAGTCCCGCTAAGCACCCGGCGGAGGGCAGGCTTAGAACTCCTAACAAAGTGCCCTGGAACGTTGGTGGTTGGAGGGTTGTTGACCGCTCCATGAGGAAGGGTCAGCAGCCGCCGTGGGGTCGTGGCGGACGGGCTTTGGGCGCGGATCGAGCCGTTACTTCCGGTCGTGGCGCGTCGGCCGGATCACCCTGGCCGCAGGCTTCTGGATGACCGCAAGGTGCTGTCCGGGATCCTGTTCGTGCTCTATACCGGGATTCCGTGGGAGTTCCTGCCCCAGAGGCTGGGTTTCGGTTCGGGGATGTCGTGCTGGCGGCGCCTTCGCGACTGGAACGACGCGGGAGTCTGGCAGCGTCTGCACGAGTCACTTCTGGCCGAACTGAACGCCGCAGGGGCTTTGGACTGGTCCAGGGCGGTGATAGACGGCTCCCACGTCAGGGCCCTGAAAGGCGGCCCGAAACAGGACCGAGCCCGGTCGACCGTGCCCGAACAGGCTCCAAGCACCATCTAATGGTGAGTTACGGGGCTGGTGAAGCCTGAAGCACCACCGGGTTCGGAGCCCTTTGATCAGACTGGCTCACCAGCCTCGTGTCGTGGCGGCGGCATGTGCGCGATCGAGTCGAGGATGTTCGTGGTCTGGATCACCCCGGTCATCGCACGCCGCGGCACCGGCCACGGCTCCGGGCTGGGCGTCCACCGGTGGGTGGTCGAGCAGAGCTTCGCGCTGCTGCGCTGGTTCCGCCGGTTACGCATCCGCTGGGAGATCCGCGACGACATCCACAAGGCCCTCCTCAGTCTGGCCTGCGGCATCATCTGCTGGAGGCGGCTCCTGTCAGCAAGTCGGACGCCCTAGAAGGGCGGCCCGTCCGAACCAGGCGGAGGCGGAAGACGAATCCGCTCGTACTTCTCACCTCGCACATCGACTGGCCAGCGTTCGTCGATGACGATTGCTGCCTCCCTGCATTCTGGGCAGGCCTCGTCCCCTTCCGGGAACCACGGGTATGGCGAGGGAGCGATGCCGTCCTGCTGCATGCCGCACAAGGTCGTGCCGAGGTACCCATATGCGTGGGAGATGCCCGTGGGCAGACCTGCGAAATCAGCGCGCTCCCAGCGCATGCGCACCGGCTGGTACCACGACCTTCCGACCAGGCCTGGATGAGTGCCCAGCTTGGTCCACGCGTAGCACCAGGTGCAGAGCCAGGCCTCCTTCACCCGCGGGTCCGCCGTTGGCACTTGTCGCATCGCATGCCCGCACACGTCACACGTCACGCGCCGATCCTGCCATCCTCCACCGACCGCGCTGTTGTCATCCCGCTGGGGCTGAGCCGTCAAGCGAGGGGGAACGCCGGGCCGCATTTGGTTGGGAGTTCTTAGCTGGACTTCCCGTTCCAGAACTACAACTGCCCCGAGTACTCGGCGTACTCGATCCCCGCGACGCGGTCACCGTCGATGGCTACGTCCTGTACCCCCGCCAGGTGAAGTCCGGCACCGCGTCACCGTGCCCCTTCAGCTCCGCGATGACGTCGTCCCGCGTGACCGACTGGCCGTTCTCGGTGAGCCCATCTTGAATGAACTCGGCCATTCGATCGAACTCATGGGCGTTCAGCGCCTGGACGTAACGCTCGAAGACTTCGCGTACTTCCTTCTCGGACATGCTGGCCTCTCTGTCGCCCCGAACGCGGCGTGCGTGCACTCGGACGGTGATTGACCTGCGACGACGCCTTCAACGAACCTCCGTGGTGACTGCCGTCGTGGGTAAGAACTGAGAGTGCAAGACTTCCATTCCGGCCGGTATAGAATTCAGTGCTGATCGCCGCTCGGGGGTGGAGTACTCTGCACACATGGCTGGTTCGCGGAGCGTCGTCATGGGTCGGCCTCGAGAATTCGATATCGACGAGGCGCTTGAGCGCGCCATGCAGGTGTTCTGGGAACGGGGATACGAGGGGGTCAGCCTCACCTATCTGGCCAAGGCCATGGGCATCACGAAGCCAAGCCTGTACGCAGCCTTTGGCGACAAGAAGGAGCTGTTCCGCAAAGCTCTGGAGCGCTACGACGAGGGCCCGGCCGACTACGGGACGCGCGCCCTGGAGGAGCCGACCGCGCGAGGCGTGGTCGAGGCGATTCTCCGCGGAGCGGTTCGGACCACGACGCGCCCCGGCGGCCCTGCGGGATGCCTGGGCGTGCAGGGCGCGCTGGCGTCGAGCGAAGGGGGGCGGCCCGCGCACGACATGTTGGTCGAGTGGCGGAACGCTTCGGCTCTACGCCTTGAGGAGCGTTTCCAGCGGGCCGTCGATGAGGGCGATCTGCCGCGCGACGCCGACCCCCGACGGCTCGCCCGATATGTCATGTCGGTGGCGTTCGGCATCGCCGTCCAGGCCGCCAGCGGCCTCGGCCGCGACGAACTCCAGGACATCGCCGACATGGCACTGGAGTGCTGGCTGCCGTCGGGCGGGCGACGGACGCACACGGGGCGTTCCGGCTAGCCGTGAGGGGTCGGGCCGCCGTCATTCGTCTTGAGCGGCTTTGTGCTGATCGTACTGAGTCCAGGCACGTTCGAGTGTCTCTATGGCCGCCGGAATGGCGCCGCGCTCATCAAGATAGGTGCGCTGGCCCGGCAGGCCCTTGGGTGAGGGCCAGTCGGGATCGCGCGAGACCTCCCGGGCGAGATCACCAATGGCGTTGTCTTGATCGGTGTGGGTCTTCAACCACGCGGTGAAGCGCTTCGGCTTGGGCATATCCGCATCCTTCCGCCGCCGCGTGGCGTCCACACGTGAGTGTGTCGGTGGTGCGTCGCGTGTATCGCAGATAGTGCGCGAAGAGTGAGAGACAATGAGAACGAGCGGGAGTCAGTGACACCGATTCCCGCTCTCTCTCATCGGCATCCGCCCTGGTCAGACCCTGGTTCTTGCTGGCTGACCGGCGAGTGCCCCCGGCAGGATTCGAGCCTGCGCACGCGGCTCCGGAGTGAATGCGTCGATCACTCTGCATAGCTCTCTGATCTGCGGCGATGTCCATCGAAGAGCGCCAGCGACACAGACTGTGTCGGAGGTGTGTCGGACGCCTTGGCGCAGCTGACCGTGTCTGCACCTGGGAGCGGGCGTGACGGCGCAGTTCCACCTAGGCCGCCGATGGCGCGGCGTTCATGCGCGGGCCAGGCGTCGACGTTGCCTGGCAGGTGGGGCATCCGGCCTACGCCGGGCCGACCGTGATCAAAAGTCAGCCCCGGGGAACCGGGCATTTTCTGATCTTGAAACTCGTGCGACGGACGGCCACTCCCTCGTCGTAAAAGAGGCAAAGGTCCTCGCTTCAACTGCAACCGACAGTGCAAGCCCGCACTACAAAGCCCTGCGGCGACGTGGCATATGCCGCAGGGCCGCAGGTAGTGTCCTAGAATCGAACGCTTGTTCACTCCTTCGGATGAACCGTGTTTGCCCAGCGCATCCCGCGCACCAGACGCGGGAACCAAGGCCACGCACCCCCCACGCTCCCCTCACATGCCACTACACAGGAGGTAGGTATGGATCGCGAGCAGGTCCTCAAGCTGTACGCCTGGGAGTTGGGGGCCTGCTTTCGGCACCCAGGCAAGGGTGAAGTGCCGACCACTCACGTCTGGACGGTGCGGAGCGCGGCCGGCGGCACCCAGGACATCCGCGCCTGCGAGGAATGCGTCATCGCCATGGAGGACATGCGGCGCGAGACCACTTACCGCCGGGGAGTCGAGTACGAGCCCGGGCGCGTCTCACAGGCATAGCAGAAGGCTTGTTGCAAGGGAGTTGGCGCAGGTGGGGAGTCTGCTCGCGGCGCAACTTCAGGGAGGATTCAGGGGGTGAATCCCTCTCAGAGAGCCGTGAGGGAGCGCTGGATGCCTCCCTTTGTCTCAACGACGCTCAATTCGTCTCACCACGTCTCTGCACTTCAGGGGCCTGAAGTGGGCAAACGCGAGCGTCTCCGCAGGTGCCAGGCTCAAGGAGTTGAGATGACCGTCGTCTGGACCCTGCGTTCCAACGGCTGACGGAATCGCGTTGAACCTCGAAGGGTCCCGGCCGGGGTGCACTCCCCGGCCGGGACCCATCGGCGTTTCGCCGCCCGTGGCGTGCCTGCGGGCGGCCTGCAGCCTGGCCAGGACCTTTTCGCGTCGGTCCAGCTCGGTGGGCAGGTCGCTCTCCTTGCCGTCGATGCCGAAGGCCTGGTCCTTGGTGGTGTCGCTGGCCTCAGCGTCGGCCAGCAAAGGGCCGACTTGCCCTCCAGTTCGGCGATCTCGGCCTAGATCCGCTCCTCCTTGTCGACCAGGCGGCCGTAGTCCATCACCTTGTGCTTGGAGGCGTTGGCCTCCAGTTTCGTGCCGTCCAGGGCGCCGCGAACCATCTGGACCATGCCGAGCTTCTGCGCGAGATACAGCGACTGCAGGAACAGATCCGCGAGGGAGTCCAGGTGGCGGCGACGGAATCGGGCGATCGACCGGAGTCCGGGGCCTGGCCGGCGGCCGGGAAGCGAAACGCGACATCGTCCACGCGCCGGCACTCGATCTCCCAGGAGGAACGGACCCCGGTGGTGTAGCCGTAGATCAGCAGCATCAGCCGCGGGTCGTAGGGCGGGAAGCAGCGCTTTTCGGTGTAGTCCGCCAGGATCGGTGAGAGGTCGAGCACCTCGTCGACCTGCTCGGCCACGAACCGGGCCAGATGATCCTTCGGCAGCCAGTCATCCAGCGACGGCGGCAGCAGCAGGACCTGGTGCGGGTGGAAGGCCCGGAACGTCTTATCCACCGCCCCCGCACGACGGGGCGGCTGTTCACCCTCGACCGGCTCGACCTCGAACAACTCTTCCCGATCACGCATGCCGGGATCATCCCGCACGAGTGATCACCAGACACACACGGGTTGCCGGTTACTGAGACACGCTCCTAGCGCTTCGGTCGCCCGCACACGGTCGTTCGTGAAGGGCCATGTGGCAGCGGGCCGGATGGAGATCGGGCAGCTGGTGCTCAGGCCGGCCCGGAGGTCACCGAACTCCAGGTCCGCCTCCAGCGGTTGAGCCTCTACATCGGCGAGGGCAACGGCACCTCCAACACCAGGTCGATGACGCGGTGCGGAACTACCAGTGGGCGCGCGGCATCAGGAGCGACGAGCTCGGAGTGCAAGGCAAGGCGGCCCGGGCGCGGCTGGAATCGGAGACGTCGGAGCCGTAGGGGGCCCGTACCAGCGCATCCGGCCGATGCTCGCGCGGCTGCGCGTCGTGCGCCCCGCGCATTCGATGTCTCGCGCCGAGCGTGCGCGCCGTCAACAGTCGCTCCCGGCTGCTCATAGTGCGGCGCAGCCACGGCGCGCGCATCCGCAAGGGATTCCCGGAATTGCCGTGTGGATCGGCGACGAGCTCTGCATAATCGCAGGCGTCTATAGGGGGAAGGATTGACATATGGACGGGCAAAGGTGTTCGAAGTGTTCCGGTGAACGGGCGGCGGGGGGCAGTGACGCCTGTCAGTGCACTCAGCAGGTGGCCGCCACGGCCCGCCGCGCCGGCCCGTCCGAAACGGCCGCGCCGGAGGACTTCCAGTCGCTGGGCGTCCGCCCATACATCTACGTCGAGCTGCCGAAATCGCCCGGCACCAAAGAGCTCCCCTTCAACCCGCCTCCGGGCCAGAGCTCCACTGCTTTGGGACAGCACGGATCGCCGTCGGCCCCCGCCACCCTGCCTTCTGCGACCCTCCCGTCGGGTATGAGCGTGGTGGGCGGCCCTACGCTGGAGGTGCCCCACTCGCTCTTGGAACCGTCGGCACTGCCGACGACCGGGCCGGACGAGGTCGACACCCAGCCGCTCCAGAAGCCGCACGAACCGGTAGCGGCGAGTAATCCACGCACACGGCGCACACCAAGTGCAACACACGGGCCGGACAGCCCGCTGTCGCCGCCGCGCCCCCCTTCCCGCAACAGTTCCCCCGGGAGGCAGCGGCGCCGACCGAAGGGCCGGCGCCGACAGGCCCTGATCGTCGCGGCGATCGCGGTCGCCGTCGCGGGCTTCACGAGCGTGCTGCTCATCCCGGACGAGCCAAGGCGCGACACCGCGCTGGAGGACGGACGCACCGGCGCGCCGGAAGAGTCCGGCCGCACCCCGGCCTCTTTGTCACCCTCCGCGTCGGCGTCCACCGAGCCGTCCGCTGCGAAGCGCGCGAGTTCCTCGGCATCGACGTCGAGGTCGGCGCCGGCAGCGCTCCCCGCAGCGGCCCGGCGATCTGTGGACGCTGCTGCCGAACCCGCTGACCGGGGCGGGCCCGTGACCGCGACGGG
>NZ_JBEYXD010000159.1:0-9722 GCF_040644975.1 Streptomyces sp. NPDC046900
AGGACCCCAAACCGTTCGTGTGGACCAAGACCGCCGAAGAGATCCTCGACTCCCTCGCCCGATATATTCAACGAATTTCAGGCGCAGGACACTAGGTATGGGTGCACGTCTTCATGAGCGGCGTATGAGTCGGCCGCTCAGTGGGTCATCGGCAGGTCAAGCGGAAAGCCCGGTCGAGACCGCGGTGCCGCTGGTTTCCCGTCGACCGGGGTGGAGGCGGGCGTCGGCAGCGACCAGTTGTGTGGCCTGTTCGCCGGGGTGCTCGGCCGTCCCCGGCACCCGACTGCGGCAGGTCGGCGACGACGTCTGTCGAAGGTGGACCGCCAGGGGGCGCTGCACCGCCCCGCCGGCCCCAACCGTCCGACGGTCGGGTTACCTAGGCAATCGGCGTCGCACGTTTGGTGGCTAGGTCATTTGACCGCTCCGTTGCTGAGAACCTTGTGTACCGCGACAGCATCGGCCACTTGGCACGCGTCGTTCGTCGTCTGCACCGAAGGCCTGCAGCTTCCCGCCACCGTCGCGGTGATAGTCGTGGACTCGGGCGTGAAGGAGACCGCCACCACCACATCGCACGCCCACGGCCCTCCCCCATGCCCAGCACGGGAAGTCCACCGCGCAGAAACTCGCCCGCTACCAGCGGATGACGGCACGCCGCCGCCCCGCCAAGGGACAGGCGGCATCCAAGGGCTACCGCGATGCCCAGCGGCAGGCCGCGAAGCTCGACAAGAAGGTGGCGCGGCAGCGGCGGGACACTACTCGCAAGTGGGCCAAACGAGTTGCCCGCGACTACGACGCGATCGCCGTCGAGGACTTCCAGTCGAAGTTCCTCGCGAAGACCAGCATGGCCCGCAAGGCAGCCGATGCTGCCATCGGCTCCACCAAGGCAGCCCTGATCGAGATGGGTCGTAAGCACAGGCGGGACGTTCGTCTCGTGCATCCTGCGCACACCACCATGGATTGCGCATCGTGCGGAGCAAGAACCAAGCACGCGCTTCCTCTTTCGGAACGTACCTACACCTGTACCGTGTGCGGACTTGTCTCTCCGAGGGACAAGAACTCCGCGCGCGTGATGCTGGTCCGGGCTGGTCTCAACCCGGCTGGTGCCGAGGGCGTAAGACCTCCGGGAGCGCTGCTCCCGGAGGCAGCCTGAGCCAGAAATCCCCTCCCAGGGAGGTGAGGATGTGAACCTCCCCGGCCTGAAGGCCGGAGCTTCTGTCTTGTGCGCTTCAGGCGACGCGGGCGAGTGCCCTACCAGCACCCTTGCAGGCGCTGGTGTCGTTTGAGATGACAGCGCTGTCGACTGTCGTCAGCTACACCCGCCGCGGGACTGCTCGGTGCGCGGGCGGCCCGGTTCTGGGCGCTACGCCGTTCTTCCCTGCCCGCCCGCGCGCCAGGGCATCCCAGGACCTCCTGGTGGTAGGCGTGCAGTGACCGCTGGGCGGGCTCCAGCCGGTTACGGGGACTCGTAGAAGTACGAGTCCCCGAGCTGCCACACCCCCTCATCAACGCCTGCCCCCACAGTCCCGGCAACCGTACATGGCGCAACCGACACCATAAGCTGACCGACTGCCCGTGTTGACAGACCAGTTGAAGACCAAGGCACACGACTGACAATCAGCCGTCCCACAAGAAACGAAGCGTGCTCCGCCGCTACGCGGCTCCGGGTTTGAGATGAGCTAACCCGGGCGTAAACGCCCGGACCTGCGCTCAAGAAGGATGTCAAACGGTCCCACCGGGAAGCCGACCGCGCCGCCGTTCTACCCGCCGAGTTCTTCCCGCAGGATGCGGGCCAACTCGGCCGGGTTGGAGAGGAACGGTGAATGCGCGGAGTCCAACCGCCGCGTACGCTGGGCGCGCTGAGCCATGGCCTCCTGGAGAGGCACCGGAATCGCCGCGTCGGCTTCGCACACGACGTAGGTACTCGGCACCGTACGCCAGGCCGCCTTAGTGAGAGGCTGGGTGGCTGAGGCCAGCGACTGGCGGCCGAGCTTGGCGGCCGACAGCCGCGCGAGTTCGGGGTCCACGTCACCGTAGAGGATCTCCAAGGGCTGGGACACTCCGAAGAAGCCCTTGTCAGGGTGTTCGTCAGGTCGCTCCCGCACGTCCCAGTAGGGCGGGTAGACGCCGTCGGCCGCAGACAGGACGGAGTCGCCGACGTCGAGCATCAGGGCAGTGACGTAGACAAGCCGAATCACGTTGTCGACTTGCGCGGCGGCCTCGGTAATGGGGCTGCCGCCGTAGGAGTGTCCGACAACCACGGTGGGCCCGCCGATCGAGGCCAGTGTCTTCGCCACGGCGGCCGCGTCGTCGTAGAGATCCCCCAAGTCCGCCGGATCGGCTCCGCTGCTGGGCAGCGCGACGGTCCGTACATCGACGCCCGGCAGATGTTCGATCAAAGGCTGCCAGCACCACGGGCTATGCCAGGCGCCGTGCACGAGAAGCAAAGCAGGAAGATTTCTCACGGTTTCTCCATCAGCAGTGAACAGTTGACAGCAACGAGTGGTGACGGGCTATGACGTAGCGGTCTCTACCGGATTGGGGCCTTCGGCGTTGGACGAGGGCAAAGCCGCTGGTAGAGACAGGTATGCCAACATTGGGAAGCCGCCACCCGGCTGTGCAGCCAGCATCAGACCCGCCGGCAGTACGGCGAGGCAGCGCGCGTGGACCGCGATCAGTTCGAGCAGTGGATCCGCGCGCGGCCCGCCCCGCTCGGCTACGGCCTCTGCAAGGCCCGACGCCCGTTCCCTGGCCTGCACCTCGGTGTGAGCTGCTTTTGGTTTCGTGGAGTCCCTGATGCCCTGGGGTCGCCCAGCGCTGCTGCACTGGTTGCGGTGCAGCAGCGAAGTACAGCAACCTCCGCGACCGCATCCGAAGATCGAAATCTTTGACCCTCACCCGGCTGCCCTCCTTCAAGTTCGTCCTCGACCAGGCCTGGTGCACCCTGCCCGCCGTGGCCATGGGCCTGCTCTCCTGACTGCAACTCCTCGCCTTGGACGGCAGGTTCGCCAGGGGCGAACCTGCCACCGTCCGCAGCGAACTGTTGGACGTCCCAGCCAAGCTGACCGAACACGCCCGGCGTCGGGAGCTCGAGTTCGACCGGGAGTGGGCTGCCGCCCACCGGGCCGTCGCTGCGTGGGACCGCATCCAGGCCCTACCCGATCCCGGCTGACCACCGGCCCCGCCGCCCGACACCTCGGAAGGAGACGACCAGTAGCACGCTCGGTTGGTGGATGCCGACGCCGCCCGCGGCGACACGCGGCGCACAGACCTGGCCGACAGCGATCACACCGCAGAACGAACCGCCGGGAACCGGGCACCCCGGCCGAACCCCTCACGCCGGCGCGTGCACGTGAATGATCGAGGCGCGATCCGAGCACGCATCACGCCTGGGCTGTGAGGCATGACCACCCAAGTCGGCTCGAGACAAGAACGAGGTCGGAAATCTACTCGAAACCCAGGTCCAGTAGGCGCAGTTGGCTGATTTCCAGTCTGAGACCGTTGGGGTCGGCCACGAACATGCTGTGAGCCGGCTCCCACTCTGCGACTATGTACTGGATGCCCTGTTCATCGAAACGGGCCTTCAGCGCGGCGAAGGTTTCGCTGGTGACCGACAACGCTAGGTGGTGAATTCCGCCGATCGCCTCGGCGTAATCCGGATGGGGATGCCCAGGAAAGTCGAAGAAGCCAAGCAGATTCCCGTTCCCGAGATCGAAGAAGAAATGAGTCGATCCAGGGTAGTCGCCGTTTTCTATCAGCTCTACCAGCGGAAACCCCATGACGTTCTGATAGAAGAGGATAGTCTCTTCGACATCACGGCAAATGAATGCAGCATGATGGACCCCTCGTGAGGTGCTTGTGGTCCGCTCACTTGAATCCAAAAGATATTGCTGCCGCAGCTCTTTTTGGCGCTTGAGTATCGCCTGCAGCTCTTCACCCTGCGGCTGAGCCATGGTTGAAGCTCCCACTCTCGGCATGTACTTGCCTTGTCAACACAGTGATCGATGCTTTAACTACATGCACCGACTACGGCACAAACAGCGCCGGCCGGAGTTATTCGCCGGGCTTCTCGCGAAGACCGGTCTCGACCCACAACCGCCGTAACACCCGCAGAGAAAGCTCTCTGGTCGTCGGCCGCGTTCGGCAGTTACGGTGGCTTGCTATAAACGCGGGTGCGGGTGGCGCAGGCCACCCGCACCCGTGCTGCTACCGGAGAAGCTTGAAGCCGGCGCGAACCTCGGCTGCGAACAGTTCCGGCTCCTGCCAGGCGGCGAAGTGGCCTCCTCGGTCGACCTGGTTGAAGTAGACGAGGTTGGAGTAGGCCTTCTCAGCCCAGCTGCGCGGCGTCACGTAGAGCTCCTTGGGGAAGACGCTCACGGCCGCCGGGACGACAACGCCCTTGGCATCGAAGAATCCGCTCTTGTTCTCCCAGTACAGTCGGCCGGAGGACACCGCCGTGTTCGTCAGCCAGTAGTGGGTGATGTTGTCGAGCACCTCGTCGGGGGTGAGGTTGCCGATCGGGTTCCCGAGAATACCGGCGGCGATGTCCTCGTAGCTGGCGTAGTCGTGGTTCATGATCCAGGCAGCGAGCCCGACCGGTGAGTCAGCGATCCCGTAGAGGGTCTGGGGCTGCGTCGACATCTCCACCGCGTAGCCGGAGCCCGGCCCGTAGAGGAGCATCAGCTGGTCCCATGCCTCGACCTCTTCGGGCGACAGGCCCGCGGGTGCCGGGCCGGTGGTCACGAAGTTGATCTTGGATGCGACATCGGCGGGCACGATGCCGGGCATGTTCGAGTGGATGCCGAGCAGTCCGGGCGCCGCAGCAACGCCCATCAGGTCGGTCACGATCGCGCCCCAGTCACCGCCCTGGGCGACGTAACGGTCGTAGCCGAGGCGCTTCATCAGCTCGGTCCACGCGCGGGCGATGCGCTCGGGACCCCAGCCCGTCTCCCGCGGCTTGCCGGAGTATCCATAGCCCGGCATCGACGGGATTACCACGTCAAAAGCGTCGGCCGCCGTACCACCGTGGGCGGTCGGGTTGACCAGTGGGTCGATCACGCTCAGCAGCTCGACGCCCGAGCCCGGCCATCCATGGGTGATGATGACCGGCAACGCGTTCTCGTGCCGCGAGCGGACATGGATGAAGTGGATGTCGACGCCGTCGATCTCGGTGACATAGTTCGGGTGGGCCTTGAACCTGGTCTCGACCCGTCGCATGTCGTACTCGTTCGCCCAGTAGTGCGCGAGCGTCTGCAAGACCTTGAGCTGAGGGCCCTGCGAGTGGTCATCGACGACCTCACGGTCCGGCCAACGGGTGGCCTCGATCCGAGCACGCAGATCCTCGAGCTCCGCCTCAGAGGCGGTCGGGACCGTAAACGACCGAACCGCGGTGTTGATGGTCGTGGACATGAAAAAACTTTCTCCTAGATTTTTTTGTTTCCGGGTCGACGCAGATTCGTCGATCCGACCATGGATATTGACGGATAATTCCCTTGCGTCCCCATTTCGCCAGAGACGCTATCGAAACAGTGAAGGATTGTCACATTCGACACTGTCACCTGATTCGCACTGACGAAAACATGGATTGCATACGCAAGCATCCGAGCTCGGCTTATATGGCCTAAATTTCGCAAGACCCTAGGAGGTCGACCATAGCGGCCGCGCTCGCAAGAGAGCGCAGGTGCGACGGGCGCTGGATCAGGAATTTGCGCGCTTCGGCAGCCACCAATTCGCGCGCGGGAAATGACAGGTATAGCCCTCTGAGAAACGCTGCAGATAGTCCTGGTATTCAGATTCAGTTTCCCAGGACTCGTCAGCCGGAACGACTTCGGTCACCACCCTTCCCAGCCGCAGGCCTGAGGTCACGACATCGGCGATGGTCTCCTCGGCGACGCGTCGCTGCTCATCGTCCCGATAGAAGATGGCGGAGCGGTAGCTGGTGCCGACATCGTTTCCCTGCCGGTTCATAGCGGTGAGGTAGCGGATCCCGACGAAGTATTCCAGGACGGCACGGTATTCGGTTGCGGCGCGATCGAAGGTGATCTCTATCGACTCGGCATGGCTTCCGTGATTGTGACACGTCGGATAGGGCATGTCGCCGCCGCTGTATCCCATCCGAGTGGTCAAGACGCCTGACAGCGCCCGAAACAGCTCCTGGATGCCCCAGAAACAGCCGCCCGCCAGTCACGCCTTTTGTTGAATTCTACTCACGACCTGTCGTCCTTATTTCATGTAAATTCGTGTGCGGTCCTTGACGGTCGGCGCCTCCCCCGGCCGGCACAGGGTCGTGCAGACCGTTTCCGTTCTCCAGCGCCATCTCATAGTGAGCCCCAACTGCCCCCCTCGGTAACCTGCTAAATGACCTAGTTTTTGAAGGTGACACATCGTTGTTCTTCAGTCATTTGACCGTCGCTGCTGGACGGCCACAGGCCATCGCCGGCTGCCCCGTGCCCAGGAGACTTATTCACGAGCTGGTTCTCGTGACCAGTGAGGCGGCCCTGCCCGGTAGCTTGGTGTGTTCCACTACGTCAAGTACCGACTGGGGCAAGGTCGTTGAGCTGGACCGTTACGACGGGGCTGGACAGGGATCAATGGGACGGGCTGGTGGGGCGGGTCCACGCGGCGCTGGTGGAGAATCCCGACCGTTCCTATGGACTGAGCATGAGTTGTACAGGCACAGCCGGGCGCTGCGAACGGTGTTGAGCGTCCTGGTTTCCCGCGCTCGGTCTGTATCCGGGCTCGGCGCATCGTGTGCGTGGTCTGGTGATACGGGGGCGGGATTCCTCACGTCCAGGGGCGTCGTGTCCGGCCTGGGCGGTCCGATGCACGACGATCGCTCACACAGGTCGAAGAAGAAGCGGCGGGGCTTGCCGCACGGGTTGCCGTGCTCATCGAGGCGGCGAGGTGGTCGGCGTTGGTATCCACGCCGACCAGCTCGCCGACGCGGGCCACATCCAGGGGCACGGTCTTGACGGGGGGTGCCTCTATGTCTTTCGTCAAGCCAGGCGTGGGGTTCGGGGTTCGTAGAAGGTGCCGTCGCGGAGCATGGCGAACAGCACGCTGATGCGGTGGCGGGCCAGGCGGAGCAGCGCTTGGGTGTGGGTTTTTCCGCGGGCCCGGCATCTGTCGTAGTAGGTGCGAGAGGCGGGATCGTGCAGTGCGGCGAATGCGGACAGGAACATCGCGCGTTTGAGCTGCCGATTGCCGCCTCTGGGCGCGTGTTCGCCGTGGATGGAGGTCCCTGACGACCTGGTCGTGGGGGCGAGGCCGGCGTAGGAGGCGAGGTGGGCGGCGGTGGGGAAGCTGGTGCCGTCGCCGACGGTGACCAGCAAGGTGGCGGCGGTCCTGACCGCGACCCCCGGCATCGAGGTCAGGACCGGGGAAAGAGGGTGAGCCTCCAGCAACTGCGCGATCTGCGTTTCCAGGGCGCGTCGTTGTTCGTGGACGGCCGCGAGCGAGCGGGCCAGCGACGGGATCACCACGTCGAGGGTGCCGGTACCCGGAACTACGACGGTCTGTTCGTCGAGCGCGTCGAAGGCGTCGTCGATCAGCCGCTCTGCCATGCGCGGGGCCTTGGGGCGGATGACCTCGACGAGTTTGCGGCGGCCGGCTTTCCGCAGAGCCTGCGGGGAGCCGTAGCGTTCCAGCAGCCAGGTCACCGCGGGGTGGTCCAGGCGCGGGCCGAGGACGCGTTCCAGGCTGGGGTGGAACTGGGTGAGCAGGCCGCGTATTCGGTTGGAGGTGCGGGTGGCCTCGGCCGCCAGGTCCTGGTCGAAGCCGACCAGCACGGTCAGCTCGGCGGTGATCTCGTCGGTCAGTTCCAGCGAGCGCAGGGTGTGCGGCATGGTGCGGGCGGCGTCCGCGATCACTGCTGCGTCCTTGGCGTCGGTCTTCGCTTCTCCCGGGTAGAGATCGGCGATCCGCCGCATCGCGAGTCCGGGCAGGTAGGCGACCTTGCAGCCGGCGTCCCGGGCGACGGTCAGAGGGAGGGCGCCGATCGAGGCGGGCTGGTCCACGATCACTAGCACGGTGCCGAACTTCGCGGCCAGTTTGTCGAAGACGGCCCGCAGCTTCGGCTCGCTGTTGGGCAACTGCTTGTCGAAGACCTTCTTTCCGGCCGGGGTGAGCCCGTGCCCGTGATGGGCACTCTTGCCGACGTCCAGGCCGAGGAAGACGCCCACGTCGTCAATGTCGTACAACTTCATCCTCCCGAACCGGGTTCGTGCGGTGCTGGCCAGGGTGTTGGCGTCGTATGCGCGCATCCACGTTATGCAGACCTGCCGCCCGCGGGATGCCAGGCATTGCGCCAGGCCAGGCGGTAGTCAGACCTCTCATCAGCGTCTCCAACGGCGCCTCTCGGGCCCGGTGACACCACCCCCCAGGTCATCCGCTCGACAGGGGGGAACAGTCATGCCGGGCCCGGAGGCCAGCGGTCCCCTTGCAGGACCGCGAAGAAGATAACGGGGGATCGTCCATGACGCGGTCAGGTACCAGCGTCCGCGCTGCAGTCGTAGCAGACGCGGTAGGCGACGGCACGGTTCGCCAACACCCACTCGGCCCACTCCTTGCTCCGGTCGTGCAAGGCCACGGCGCTGGTTAACACGTACCGGCCTTGCGGGGCGTTGGCACGGTGTGCCGGCGGTGCCGGGAGCTTGAGGGAGACGACGCCGTCAGGGGTGACGCGGATCGTCTCGCTGCCGAACCGCTTGCCCGATTCCCCATCGGCTTGGAGGAACCAGCGCGACGCTTCCCACCGCCGCCGCTCAGCCCCCGTGAGCTGAGCCGCTTCCAGGTTGTACCGGACCTTCATCAGGCGCCCGCCGCCACGCACGTGGTGTTGCGGCAGGTGGGAACGCATCTCGGCTCGCTGGCCTCGAGTAAACCACGTCCTACCGCGGGCTACGCAAGACCCACCTTGGCCACGTCCTGACTGCCGCCGGACTCAACCTCCACCGCCTGAATACGTGGTGGAGCGGCACCCCATCGGCACCACCCCCATCAGCCAATTCACCCGCCTCGGACTGGAACGGGCCGCTTGACCATCACGCCACCCGCGACCGAAGAGACCGCGATCGCGACTCACGGCTGTAGTACCGGCCCGGAGGTCCGAGCCGGGCGGAATCAGGGTGATCAGATGTCCGAGGCCGCACCGGATTCCAGGGCGTCTCGCAGCATGGCCCGCGAGGTGATGCCGAGTTTCGGGAAGATCTGGTAGAGGTGGGCTCCGACGGTCCGGTGGGAGAGGAAGAGACGTTCGGCTATCTGCTTGTTGGTCAGGCCGGACGCCGCCAGCTGGGCGATCTCCATCTCCTGCGGTGTGAGCGCATGCGTGCGCTCTTGTCTTGCACGCCGCGTGTTCGCGCCGGCGGCGCGGAGTTCCTTCCCGGCGCGGTCCGCCCACGGCCAGGCTCCCAGCCGTTCGAAGGTGGCCAGGGCGACACCCAGCGGCTCCCTGGCCTTCTCCGTCGCCCTCATACGCCTCAACCGCTCGCCGAGGAACAGCTGTACGCGGGCGAGGTCGAAGGGCCACCGATCCGCTCCGGGGATGTCCAACGCCTTCTCGAACAATCGCACAGCCTCGGCGTCCTCGGGTGTGCACAACGCGGCGGAGGCCTGCGCGGCCAGGGCGAACCGTGGAGAGAGCGCTGCGACGTCGGCGTCCTGCATCGCCCGCACATGGCGCACCGCCTCCTCCTGGCGGCCGGTGCGGAGTGCCGCCTCGACCA
>NZ_JBEYXD010000160.1:0-9599 GCF_040644975.1 Streptomyces sp. NPDC046900
CTCCTCCCTCCCCAATCCATGATTGGCTGGTTGGGGGGGCCCCCGCCTCGGCGGGCACCCCCAGACACTCGAAGGTGTGGACCGGCCCGTCGGACTCGACGAGCCGGTCGAGCAACTGCCGGACATCGGCGGGACGGAGTCCGGGCTCATGGCCGGTTCAACGAGGCCCCGGACGCGGCCCTGGCGGGCGGCCGGCAGGGCCGGCACCTCCGCTCTGGTGCGCCGCCGCGTTCCTCATGGGGGGCGCGATGTCGGCCCCCCGGCCACACCGACACCCGCAGGGCTCAGCGCAGCTCCTGGATGTGAGAAAGGCATCCGCTGGGGGGACGGAGGTCCATCCCGGTGTCCTGACCATCGGTGAAGGCAAGCTCGCAGGCGAGCGATAGGGTCACCCGCGTGCGGTCCCGGCGCAGGCCCACCGCAGGCGGCACGGGAGGACGGATGACCAGATGGCGGCGGTTCGAGCGGCAAGAGGCCACGCTCGAATACTGGGAGATCCGTCAGGAAGGGATCCGCTGCTTCCTCAAGTGGGGCTCCGACCGAACCCCGGGCAAGGGGAGCACGACGACGCTCGACGACGAGGAGCAGGCACGGCGCCAGGCAACACGCAAGATCAACGAACGTCTCCGCAAGGGCTTCACCGAAGTGGACCCGCCCTGCGATCCGGCAGAAGCCGAGGCCGATACACCGGTGCTGGACGTCATCACCGGGGCCGCCGGCCCCTACGCGCCGGTACCCCAGTTCCTGCCGGTCGACGGATTCGACCAAGTCTACCGCTGCGCGCGCACGCCCGAGCACCCGATGGGCTTCTTCGAGTACTACGTGCTGCGTGAGCAGGGACGCAGCGCGGTCCGCTTCGCGGTGCGAGCCGGCAGCCACCAGGACACGGTGGTCGCCGGGTTTCTGGAGTTCCTCTGCTCCAGGCGCGACCTCGCCTTCGACGGCCGGTCCCACCACAAGGTCCCGTTGCCAAGCCCGGTCGGGTCCTTCGACCACGCATTGTTCTGCTCGTCGGCACTGGGCCGAGCCTGCGCTGCATACCCGGGAGCGGCAGCGCGGGTGGCGACAGCCTTCCCCGTGTTCAACTGCGAGATCGGGGACGAGGACCCGGAGGTGCTGGTCGACGCCCGCATCCACGGTCACGCTGCGCTGCCCTACAGCGACTGGGGACGCTCGCCGTATCCCGTCGTCGACATGCGCTTCGACATCCAGCCGTCGTACTACCGACCATCACCGAAGTTCAAGGTCTACCGGTCGGCCGACCTCCAGAAACTCATGGACATCCTGCCGACGGCATCGCCGCAGAGCTGGCTAGAGGTGCGGTCCTTCCGAGGCGAAACGACGCGCCTCGAACCCACCACGACCGTGTCGTTCGCAGACGTGTTGTCCCTTCTAGCCAACTGAAGAAACGGCCTGGCGGCCGGTCCCCGGACTACCAAACGGCGAACAGACCCCAGCCGGTGAACCTTCTCGGCCACAGCACTAGCGATGGCGTGTACGTCGCGTAGCTAGATCGCCACGTCTATCGCAGGTCTATCGCGAGCAGTGCGCAGCAGTGCCAAAGGGCGGGACTCAGTGAGACTGATCCCCGCTCTTTGGCATCGGCATTCGCCCTGGTCAGCGCATGATCTGTGCTGGTTATCGGCGAGTGCCCCCGGCAGGATTCGAACCTGCGCACACGGCTCCGGAGCACAATCAGAGTTGGGCTTGCAAATACGTTCTGAGCAGCAGTTTCCTTGATCGCGGGAGTTGTGCGGTGCCCTCCTGTATCGCAGATAGTGCGCATCAGGCAGGGAGCGGGTCCGCAGTGGGCCACGGTGTGCCCTCGTGAGGCAGAGCAGATCGGGAGTCGCCTCCGGCTCCTACGCCCATTGAAGGGTCGGCTTCGCCGACGGGCTGTAACACCTCGGGGTGTTGCAGCCGTCTTTGACCGGACAGCCCGGGGCCTTCCCTTGATCGTCGGGGGAGTGCCCGGGGCTTGGGCGTGTCGAGTGTCACCCCTTCCGACCAGCAAAAATGCCCTCCGGAGGGAGGGCTCTCAGTGGCGCCCCCGGCAGGACTCGAACCTGCGGCCAAGCGCTTAGAAGGCGCCTGGCGCGTGGGATAGGACACGGACCCTGACCTGCGCATACGGCTTCAAGGGGTCGTTTCTTACTTGGGTGCGGTTCCTTTGAAGGGAAGGGCACGACATCGGCTTGCTTGCGAATGATCACGGGGCCTGTCAGGGTCCCGACGTGACCGTGCTTCTGGGAGACAAGAACAGATTCGCCGCTGAGGTCGGCGAGTGGGAGCACTCGCTGCGCCGGGTGGACCTGTGGGCCGCGGGGCAATGGCTGACCTGCGACGACAACATGGCGTTCGTAAGTCAGCTCCGCATCGACATGGTGGACACGGTGGCGTGGCTGCGCTCCGGAGGCGGCTCTCCGATGCCGTTCGATGAGCCGTCCCCGGAAGCCACCCACCGGCGTCTCATGCACCGTTCCGGCGCAGACGACGAGACCGAAGAGGAGTACGAGTTCCGCGGCCAGTTCCGGGCTTTGAGCTGGGGGCCCACCACCGACAACGTGACCGCTCATCTCTTCCGTGACGCGGACCGCTTGGTGCTCACCGTTCAGTTCTGGCGCGAGGAGCACCTGGTCAGGCATCCAGACCATGCAGGCAGGGTCTTCGTGGCGGAGGTCCCGACCGAGGAATTCGTCGGGATCCTTGAGGGTCTTGCGGCTGTACTCGACGACAGCCAGGATCCAGACCGCCCGTGATCGGCTGAACTGCCTGGGCACTGACCGGGGCTGCATTCCTGGCTGTTGGTCTCTACCGTGGTGGTGGAGGAGGGCTGGTGGATGGGCTCACTGTTTGAGGAGCTGGAAGCCCGCGAGGCGGCCGCCCGAGTTCGGGTTGAAGAACTGGAAGCCGCGATCGCCGAGCTGTCCGGGAAGCTGGTGCTGGCCCAGGACGGGCTTGAGCGTCTGCGGATGACGCTGCGGCTGTGGCCGCTGTCGCGGATGCGGCTCTGGAGCGGGATCTGCTGCCAGGGAAGGGACTTGAGCTCCTTGCGCAGCTTCTTCTGATTCCCTTTGGCGATCACGATGTAGTGGGCGTCGCGGATGGCGAGGTACTCGGCGTGCTCGCGCTGCGTGTGCATGGGGTCGCTGGTCACATCACGGTGGCCGTCCTCCTACTGTCCCCACCCCCGTCAAGCTGCTGACCAGCCAAGACGCCGGAACTACAGCGGCCGTGGCTGAACTGCGGTGTCTCGCGGTCCAACGTCACCCAGACCGACGTCAACACGCCTTCCGCCAGCCCAGTCGTTACGCCCAGCTGAGCTACGAAAGCCCGTCGAGGGGTACGTCACAGCCCAGCTGATCGCGAAGATCAACAGATGGACTGACGCCGGTGACTGGACAGTCGCCGTGATCACCGACCTGTTCGCCGCGCCCATCTGAGCGAGCATTCCTACCCCTGCTCGCTGCCTGATGGCGGTTCGTCTATGTCGTCTTTGTCGTCGGCCTGGGCCAGGAGGTGGTCGCGGAGTGCGCGGGCTGTGTCCGAGAGGTCGCGGTCGCTGGTGAAGCAGGCGACCAGCCGCCGGTCCGCCCATGGTTCGGCCAGGGGGATGGCGGCCAGGGTGCCGCTGGTGACCCGGCGCCGCACGCTGTACCAGGGCAGGATGGCGATGCCGATTCCCCCGGCCACGGCGTGACAGGCCGCGTCGATGCTGGGCAGCCGGACGCGATACCTCGGCTGGGTACCCAGCGGCCGGGCGTGTGTCTCCAGGTGCTCTTGCAACGGGTTGTCGACGTTCAGGGCGACGAACGCGCGGCCGAGCACGTCTGCGTACGGTACCCGGGACAGGCGGGCCAGCGGGTCGTCAGGGAGGGTGACGACTACCAGCGGATCCGGGCGGATCACCCGGGTTTCCAGCCGCCCGAGTTCGACGGAGTCGGCGACGATTCCGATATCGGCGCGGCGTTCGGCCACGGCCGCGATAATGCGGTGGCTCGCGCGTTCCTCCAGGTCGATGCGGGCGTGGGGGTACTGGGCGAGAAACGAGACGGCGGCTGCGGGCATGAGGCTCTCGGTGGCGGCGGTGTTGGCCTGGACGCGGACGGTGGCGCCGTGTCCCTGCACGTACTCGTCCAGTTCCGTGCGCAGCTGGCCGACCGCGTGGCACACGGACCTGGCGTGGCGAAGCAGCACTTGTCCTGCCGGCGTAAGGGCGACTCCGCGGCGGCCACGGTCGAAGAGCGTCACGCCCAGGGAGTGCTCCAGGCCGCGGATGCGCCCGCTGGCCGAGGGCAGGGACAGCCGGGCACGGGCCGCGCCGTGCGTGATACTGCCTGTCTCCGCGACCGCCGTCACGAGGTCGAGATCGATGAGGTCCACTGACAGTCCCTGCTTTGGTGATACGGGGCTCAGTCGGCGATGTGGCCGACGACTTGGGGAATTTCGAACAGGTTGCCGGTGTCTCCGGTGTGCAGGAACGCGACGTTGCTGCCGACGGGGATCCGCCCGCTACGGGCGTGGTCGAGCAATCCTGCGAGTCCCTTGCCGGTGTAGACGGGGCCGACGAAGACGCCCTCTGCTCGGGCCAGCTCGCGGATGGCTGCTGTGCTTTCGGCGGACGCCACGGCGTAGTCCTCGCCGATGAAGCGCTGGTCGATGTCGATCTCGGCGCGGATGGTCGCGTCGTCGGGCACGGGCGCGCCCAAGGTGGCTAGCACTGCTTTGGTTCGTTCGACGATCACGCCGGGGTTCATTCGGTCTTCGTCGTTGAGCCTCTGGATGGAGATCGATCGGAGTTTCACCGGGTGTTCCAGGCTCAGCTTGGCTGCCAGCATCCCGGGCAGCGCGGTTCCGGTGCCGATCGTGTGGTACGTGTAGTCGAGCTCGATTCCTGCGGCACGGGACTGTTCGAGCATCTCCCGGAACGTCAGGGCGTGCGCGATGAAGCCGTCGGGATGCGCACCACCAGTTCCGACAACGAGGACGTTGTGTCCCTGCGCTTCAAGTTCGGCCTTGCGCGCCGTGATGGCGTCGGTGATCCGCTCGGCCTCGGCGGGAGTGTGCCATTCGTTGCCGTTGACGTTGATGACGTGGGTTTCGACCCCCATCGTCTTGTTGAGGAGATAGTTGCCGCGAAACTCCTGGAGCTCTCCATGCCGGGACACGTTCCGCGTCAGCACCAGGATCGGCGTGATTCCCGCGCTCAGGCAGGCGGCGGCGAACTGCAGACCCGAGTTGGTCAGGTATGCGCCCTGGGTGATGACGTGTGTCACTCCGTTCTCAAGGGCCCGCCCCAGGATGAACTCGGCCAGGCGCATCTTGCTCCCGCTGATCGCACTGGGCCCTGCCAGGTCCTCGCGCTTCATGAAGAAGTTGATCCCGTACGCCGCCGACAGGTTGGACAAGGCGTGAAAGGGAGTGGGGTAGAACCCGACCCGGCGTCGGGGGAGCTTGTTGATCGCGGCGTCGAACTGCGTGATGTCCATGCGTCCAGCGTCGGCCACGCCTCCGCATTAACGCTAACAATGATTTCTTCTCGGTTGATAAGCTATCCTTAACTTCATGGCTTGGTTGTTCGATCCGCGACATCTGGTGACCCTTGCGGCTGTCGTGCGGCTCGGCTCGTTCGCGGCTGCCGCAGAGGAGCTGGGATACACCCAGTCCGCGGTCTCGCAGCAGGTTGCGGAACTGGAGCGACGGGTCGGTGCGCGCGTCGTGGTCCGGCGGCCCGTCCGTGCGACTGAGGCCGGGCAGGTCCTTCTCGACACCGAGGCCGCGATCAGCGGGTCGATGAGTCGCGCTGCCACCGAGCTCTCGGCGCTCGCGGACGGAACCGGCGGCGAGGTGCGGCTCGGCGCGTTCATCTCGGCGGCAGCCTCCATCGCCCCTCCCGCGCTCGCGCGCCTGCGTGCGACCCATCCGGCAGTTCACATCACACTCCGTGAACTTGAGCAGCGCGAAACGCATGCGCTGCTGTTCCGGGGAGAGATCGACCTGGCCATCACCTTCGACTACGAACACGCTCCCGGGCCAGTGCCCGCCGGGCTCATGCAAGAGCACCTCATGGACGATCCGATCATGGTCGTCCTTCCCGTCGGTCATCCCCTGGCCGGAGCTGACAGTGTCACCCCAGCCGACCTGCCATCGGACGCATGGATCAACACCGCGGTCGACGCCCGCGACCTGGCAACGTCACCCGTCGGCGGCGACCGGGCAAACGGACATCGTCTGGACTTCGATGGCATGGACTTCCGCACTGCACTCAATCTCGTCGCGGCGGGCCTCGGCTTCGCCCTGCTGCCGCGATTGTTGCTGTTGGACGCTCCACCGAGTGTCGTGGTTCTGCCCATGCGCCAGCCCACACTCGTCCGTCGTCTCTACACCTGCCGACTCGATACAAGAGGCGTGACCGCATCGATCAGGCGGCTGGAGATGTACCTGCGGGACGCAGTGGCGGAACTCTGAAATACCGCACCGATCCTCGAAATCCAAGACCCGGCCGCGGCGGGCCTCGATCCGAGCCCGATCCTCGGTGATCTTGGGGGTGGTCTTGTGCTGGATCGCCTCCACTACGGCCCAGCGCACCAGCTTGCTGCCCTGTTTGGTGACGTGCCCGCGGCGGACGGTGGTGTGGGACTCGTCGTGCCGCGGGGGCAACCCCGCCCACGAGCACAGCCGGTCCGCGGAGGCGAACCGGTGCACGTCACCGATCTCAGCCACATACACCGCCGCCAGGGTGGTGCCGATCCCAGGCAACTGCTGGATGGCCCGGAAGCCGGTGTGGTCACGAAGCCGTTCCGCCCTGCGGCCGTTGAACAGGGCTTCCTCGGCATCGAGTCCGTCGATCAGCTTCAGTAACGACGCGACGCGCTGGGCATACGGGCCGGCCAACGCGGTCTGCCCCAGTCGGGCTCGGCCGTCGATGCCGAACAGGTCGGACGCCGGGATGAGTGCGCCGGCTTGGCCACCAGGGCGTGCACCTGGGCTTTCAGCCCGGACCGCAGCGCGACGAGCTTGGCCCCGTAGCGCACGAGTTCGCGCAGCTCACGAACCTCGGTGGCGCGATCCAGGCTTCCGGCGGTCGGCCCATCCGCAGCAGGTCCGCCAAGTCCGCAGCGTCGCGGATGTCGTTCTTCACGCGCCGGTAGGCCAAGCCTTTCACGCCCAGTGGGTGGGCCAGGCGGACGCGTGCCCCGGCGGCCTGCAGGACGTCAGCCGCCCACTACCAGCCGTATGTGGCCTCCAGGACCACGTCGGGATCGTGCCCGGCCTGCTCAATCTGCAGACCGAGTGCCACCGGATCGCTGAGGATGCGCACTGCGCTCAGTTGGACACCGTCGTCGGTCTGACGCACGGTCACGGACCGCCTGCGGTACAGGTCGACACCGACATACTGGTGTCCGTCGTACTCACTCACCTGGGGGCTCCTTCGCCGTCACGTATTGGGTGACTCGGATCTACCCAAGGCACCGACGGAGGGCGGGGACATCGCCCCTTCATCGCATCAAGACCTGTGGATCAAGTTCTTATGAGCTGGTCAGGCGTTCGTGGGTGATAGGTGGTCGGGGAGATCGGTGAGCCGTTCGATGCGGAGCACCGTCTCGTCTACCGTCGACGATGGTCCACCGGTGACGAAGTCGATGCCGCGGTCCAGCCAGATGCCGGTGAGCCCGGCGAGGGCAGCTGCGTTCACGTCGCTTTCCAGCATGTCGCCCACGTTGATCGCCTGCCCGGGGTCCGTCCGCATCCGTCGGCAGGCGGTGGCGTAGGCGACGGGCTTGGCCGCACCGAGCTCCGTCGGCGTCAGGATGGCTTCGAAGTATTCGAGGAGGCCGAAGCGGGCGAGCTTGGCGCGCTGCTGCTCGGGGTCCCCGTTGGTGAGAACGGCCAGACGCGGTCCTCGGGGAAGCCGTTTCAGGGTCTCCAGGCAGGGCTGGACATCGGGATAGCTTCGCCAGGACTCCTCGAACACGGTGAGGTAGCGCTCGGCGAACCAGGCGTCCAGAAGGCCGGGATTTTCAGGAACCGGCTCGCCGAGCATGGGCAAGAAGGAACGGAGACTGCGTCGGCGGTGCTCGGCGAAGGAGCACTGACCAGCCAGGTATTCCCGCATGTGCCGCCCCTCCAGCGTCCACCACAACGTCACCAGCTCCTCCGGTGGAACCGTCGCGTTCGGCGCGGCCCGGACGATCTGGCCGATCGCTTCCAAGACTGCGCCCCGATGATCGACCAGGGTGCCGTCCAGATCGAAGAAAACCACATCCGCCATGGGAGGATCATCTCGTAGTGAACCGCGTGCCTCGACCCCGGATCACTCAGGCGGCTGCTGCCTGTTCGTCGGAGCGTTCGACGAGTGGGCCGTTGGCGCAGGTGGCTCCGGCGCAGACGAGGGCGACGAGGTGGGGTGCGGTAACCGCGCGCCAGCGGGTCTGGGGCGGCTTCGGCGAGTTTGAAGACCATGGCCAGGGCGGCGGCCGGGCTGCCGGCGCCCCGGGTGACCTTCGTGCGGAGCTTGACCGTACTGAAAATCGATTCGATGGGGTTCGTCGTGCGTAGATGGATCAGCGGGGAAGTCGTAGAAGGCAAGGAGTTCGCGAGGTCGCCGATGATCTTTTTGACGGCTTTACGCCACTTCGACCCGTGGGCCTTCTCGAAGGCTTTCACGGCCTTCTCGTTGTGATTCCGGTCTTGGGCGTTGTAGATCTCCTGCAAGGCGTTCTTCGCGCCGGGCTGGGTCGACTTCGGCAGCACGTTGATCACGTTCCTGGTTCTGTGAACCCAGCACCTTTTGCGCCTGGCCTGCGGAAACACCTCCGCCAGGGCCCGCCACAAACCCTGCGCAACGATCACCGTCGCTTCGTCGACGCTGTCTCCTGGGGTGGCAACCGCCACCGTCGATCAGACCAGCTCGGGGGACCTCCAGTAGGTGGCCCACGCTCCTGTAGCGCGCGGCGCGTCGGCCCTCCCTGAGGCCGGCGCGCCGTCCGCTTCCTTACGCGCAAGACATAAAGGCACCGGGGCAACTGTGGTCTCTGACACGGATTTTGTGTGCAGCACCATCCAACGCAACAGCCACTTCTCCCCCGAGAAAATGGTAGAGGTCGGCACTGACATCACCGCTCCTGCGTCGGGGGCCTGCGCTGCGACCGCCGCGAGCCTCTGATGACATCGATCAGCCGAGAGACCACAGCCAACCAGCCGTGCTGGGCGGCCAGAGCCGGTCTCCCGCCTGACGAGAAAGCGAGCCGGGGCCGCGCACTGCGTGCACGTGGCGGGCGATCCCGCCGAGCTGCCACGGCCCCGGAGCGTTCCGAGATTGTCCGGTTTGATCACGCGATGCCGTGGAGCTTGAGGATGGCGGTAGGAGTGGTGTGGGCGCGTCTGGCGCTGGCGGTGTTGGCCCAGTCAACGGCCCGCAGAGTGCCACGGACGATGTCGCCCAGGGTGGCCATGATGGCGGGGGCGTTGCGGGTGCGGATCGTGCGGGCGTCCTCACCGAAGACGACGTCGCGGATCCAGTGGACGGAGTTCTCGATGGTCCAGTGATCGCGGGCCCAGGCGGCGGGCGTGGTGGGGCTCACCGCATCCGGTGAGCC
>NZ_JBEYXD010000161.1:0-9230 GCF_040644975.1 Streptomyces sp. NPDC046900
AGATGGGGCGCAGACTGCGCAACCATCGAGCAACCACTCAGCCGTTGGAAGGTCACTGTTCTCGCCATCGGCCACACCGTCAGCGCGGTCTCATTTACCGTGGCGGGCCAGGCCCGGCCCGGTTCCGCCCGCGGCGCGCCACGCCCGCGGGCACCGTTCGGCCAAAGCGGCGCGGGCCGCTGTCGTACTGGCGGCAGTACCTGGCGATATCGCCCTTCTACCTGATCTTCATCGGCTTCTCGTTCTTCCCCGTCTTCTACTCGCTGTATCTGGCCTTCCAGCGCTGGGACGGCATGGGCACTATGCAGTTCGTGGGCCTGCAGCAGTTCCGGTTCCTCTGGTCGGACCCAGTCTTCTGGCTGTCGATCCGCAACACCCTGGTGATCTGGGTGCTGTCCACGGTGCCCACCCTCTTCGGCGCCCTGATTCTGGCGACGCTGCTGCACTCGGTGCGCCGCTTCAAGGGCTTCTACCGCATCGCGCTGTACGTCCCGAACGTCACCTCGATCGTCGCGGTGGCGATCTTCTTCGGCGCGGTGTTCAGCAACAACTTCGGTCTGGTCAACGCGATCCTGGGCACGGTCGGCATCTCGCCCGTCCCGTGGCTGAGCAACCCGTGGCTGATCAAACTGGTCATCGCGCTGCTGATGACCTGGATGTGGACCGGCTACAACATGATCATCTACCTGGCCGGTCTCCAGGCGATCCCGACCTCGATCTACGAGGCCGCGAAGATGGACGGCGCCGGCCCGATCCGCACGTTCTTCCAGATCACCATCCCAATCATGCGGCCGATCATCCTGTTCACGGTCATCATCTCGACCATCAACGGCCTGCAGAGCTTCAGCGAACCCCAGGTCCTGTTCGCCAGCAACGCCGCCAACGCGAACCTCGGCGGCCCGGGCCAGGCCGGTCTGACCACCTTGCTCTACTTCTACCAGTCGGCCTTCCTCAACAACGACTACGGCTACGGCGCGGCCATCGTGTGGGCCTTCTTCGTACTGATCATCGTGCTCGTCGCCATCAACTGGCGCATCGTGCAGCGCGGGAGGAAGTCATGACGGCACTCGACACCACGCGTCCGGCCCCGGGCAGGAAGCGGCTGCGCCGCCCCAAGGGCCTGACCGCGCACATCCTCCTCATGGCGGCCGTCGTGATCTCGGTCTTCCCCTTCTTGTGGACGATCGTCATGGCGACCAACACCACCCAGGACATCTACAAGAGCCCGCCGAAGCTGACCTTCGGCTCCCATCTGCTGGAGAACATCCGGCATGTGCTGAACACCATCGACTTCTTCGGGTCGATGCTCAACACGGTGATGGTCGCGTGCGTCACCACCGCCCTGGTGCTGTTCATCGACTCCCTGGCCGCCTTCACCTTCGCCAAGTTCGACTTCCCCGGACGCAAGCTGCTCTTCGGCACATTGCTGCTGTTCATGATGCTGCCGCTACAGCTGGCGATCCTGCCGCAGTTCATCCTCATGTCCAAGATCGGCTGGGTCGGCATGCTCAAGGCGCTCGCCCTGCCCTCCCTCGCCAACGCCTTCGGCATCTTCTGGCTGCACCAGTACATACAGAACGGCGTGCCAGACGAACTGCTCGACGCCGCCCGCATCGACGGCGCCGGATTCTTCCGCCAGTACTGGAATATCGCGCTGCCGATGATCCGGCCCGCGCTGTCCTTCCTCGCCATCTACGCCTTCGTCAACTGCTGGAACGACTACATCTGGCCCCTCGTCGTGCTCACCAACCCCGACCACGTCACCCTCCAGGTGGAGCTCGCCCAGCTCAACGTCGGCCACACCACCGACTACAGCATGGTCATGGCCGGTGTGCTGATGGCGGCGCTCCCGCTGGTCGTGGTGTTCAGCATCTTCGCCCGCGGGTTCATCGCGGGGGCCACCGAGGGAGCGGTACAGGGGACCTGAACCGGCCTGGCGAGAGAGGGGTACGCGGTGACGAAGGACGCCGGCAAGGTGCTCGTGGTGGGGATGGACGGGCTGCGCTACGACCGGCTGACCCGCTCGCCGTCCATGGCACCCGTGCTGCACCGCCTGATGGCCACGGGCGCCCACGGCACCAGCCTGCTGCCGTACGGCGAGGCGGACGGCCAGGCCGAGAACGGACCGTCGACCAGCATGGCCTACACCGACTCCGGGCCCGGCTGGTCCAGCGTGCTGACCGGCGTGTGGCCCGACCGACACGGGGTGACCGGCAACGACTTCATCGGCGCCGACTACACCCGCCACCCCGACTTCCTGAGCCGCGCCATCAGCGCCCGACCCGGGCTGCGCGCGGCGGCCGCGGTCTCCTGGCCGGAACTCGTCCGTCGAGGTGTGCTCGGCGCCAGCATCGGCCGCCGGGTGCACTACGACGGCGAGTCCGACGGCTACGAGACCGCGGACCGCCTCGTCGCCCGCACCGCCGAACGCTGGCTCACCGAGGAGGACCCGGACGTCGTGTTCGTGTACTTCGGCGCCACCGACGAGGCCGGCCATGCCACGGGCCCCCTCTCCCCCGCCTACGACCAGGCCCTCCTCGCCCAGGACAGCCACCTCGGGCGCCTGTTGGAGGCGCTCGAGGCCCGGCGCGCCGATCCCGCACGGGCCGACGAGCGCTGGACCGTGCTGGTCACCACCGACCACGGCCACCTCGACAGCGGCGGCCACGGTGGCGACACCCGTGCCGAACAGGAGGTCTTCGTCATCCTCGCCGAGCCCGGCAGGCCCGACGGCACCCGCCTCGACTCACCCCGCCTCGTCGACATCGCGCCCACCGTCCTGGACCGCCTCGGCATCCCCGTCGACCCCGCCTGGGACCTGCAGGGCCGCACCCTGCCCCAGCCCACCACACCGACTTCGGAATGGTCATGACCGACGCACTCCCCGCCGATCCCCTGATCGCCCTCCGTCCCTGGGAGGCACCCGAGGTGACCTCCTGGGGACGCCTCCCCATGAACGCCGTCGACCGGCGCTCCGGCGCACTCGCCCTGGACGGCGACTGGCGCTTCCAGTTGCTGCCCGCGCCGGACGCGCCGGTCGACGGTCCCTGGTCCTCGGCGTACGTCCCCGGCGCCTGGACCCTGCAGGAGACGGACGACCTGCCGCAGTACACCAACGTCCGCATGCCCTTCGCCGACTTCCCGCCCGGCTCGCCGGCCGCCAACCCGACGGGCGTGTACGAGCGCGAGGTGGACGTGCCCGCGGAGTGGGCCGGGCGGCGGATCGTGCTGCAGGTCGGAGCCGCCGAGAGCGTGCTGCTGGTGCACGTGGACGGGCGGCCCGTCGGCGTCTCCAAGGACTCCCATCTCGCCGCCGAGTTCGATCTGACCGACCTGGTGCGTGCCGGGGAGCGTTCGGTCGTACGGCTGACGGTGGTGAAGTGGTCGGACGCCTCGCACATCGAGGACCAGGACCAGTGGTGGCACGGGGGCGTGACCCGGTCGGCGCTGCTGTACGCGACCGACCCGCTGCACCTGGCCGACGTGACCGTACGGGCCGGGTACGACGGCGAGCTGCGCGTCGACTGCCGGGTGCGCGACACGCGCGGGGCACTGCCCGAGGGGTGGTACGTCAGCGGCGAGCTGGATGGTCAACTCCTCACGCAGGACGCAGAGTTCGACCGCGTGAACACCAAGGACGACCGCGTCTCCGACTTCCTCGGCGAGGCCCGCATCCACGGCATCGTCCCCGAGGTGCGCACCTGGAACGCCGAGACGCCCGAGCTGTACGACCTCACCGTCCGCCTGCACCGCGCGGACGGAACGGTGGCCGACACCTCGCACCAGCGCATCGGCTTCCGCGACGTCAAGATCGTCGGCCGGGACCTGCTGGTCAACGGCGAGCGCGTGTACATCCGGGGCGTCAACCGGCACGACTTCCACCCGCTGACCGGCCGGACGGTGTCGTACGACGACATGCGCGCGGACCTCGTCCTGCTGAAACGGTTCGGCTTCAACGCGATCCGCACCTCCCACTACCCGAACGACCCCGCCCTGTACGACCTCGCCGACGAATTCGGCTTCTACGTCGTCGACGAGGCCGACATCGAGTCGCACGACCACGCCCACGAGATCGCCGACGACCCGCGCTATCTGAACGCCTTCGTGGACCGGGTCTCGCGGATGGTGCTGCGGGACAAGAACCACCCGTCGATCATCATCTGGTCGCTGGGGAACGAGTCCGACTACGGGGCGAATCACGACGCGGCGGCCGGCTGGGTACGGCGGCACGATCCGACCCGGCCGATCCAGTACGAGGGGGCCGCCAAGATCGACTGGGCGGCCACCGACGACGCCTCCGACATCGCCTGCCCCATGTACGCACCGCTGGAGGACTGCGTCGCCCACGCTCTCTCCGGACGGCAGACCAGGCCCCTCATCCAGTGCGAGTACTCCCACGCGATGGGCAACAGCAACGGCACGCTCGCGGACCATTGGGCGGCCATCGAGTCAACGCCAGGTCTGCAGGGCGGGTTCATCTGGGAGTTCTGGGACCACGGCATTCTCCAGCGTGTGAACGACGGCAGACCGGCCGGGCGTGGGGGCGCCGGGCTGTATGACAACGGTGTCGCCGCGCCGGGCCATCGCTGGGCGTACGGCGGCGACTTCGGCGAGACCATCCACGACGGCGCCTTCATCGCAGACGGTGTCGTCTTCCCGGACCGTACCCCGAAGCCCTCCCTGTACGAGCACCGCGAGATCGCGGCGCCGGTGCGCATCGAGTGCTTCAAGCACGAGGGCATCATGCTCGGCAACCACCAGCACTTCCGGGGCCTAAACTGGCTGACCGGCGAGTGGGAACTGTCCCTGGCCGACGGCAGGACGCTGACCGCGCCCGCCGAACTGCCCGATCTTCGGCCCGGCGAGACGGCCGCCGTACCGCTCCCCTTCGAGGTGCCCCGCGACGGCGGCGAGGCCTGGCTGACGCTGCGGGCCACCGTGGCCGAGGACCAGCCGTGGGCGCCGCGCGGCACCGAGGTGTGCGTGCCCCAGATCCGGCTGCGCGGGCCCGAGGCGCCCGAGGACGCCGCTGTGGACCGGCCCGTGGAGGTCGACGGCGAGGGACTGCTGGTGCATCCGCTGCTGGCGTCCGCCCCGACGCTGTCCCTGTGGCGGGCGCCCACCGACAACGACGAGCTGGGCGGCATGGCGCTGCGCTGGCGGACCTGGGGGCTCGACGCGCTGGTCCGCAAGGTCGTGTCGGTACGGCAGGACCGCGGCCGGGTAGCCGTGGACGCCGAGTACACCGGCACCGTCGGGGTCGTGCGGCACAGGCAGGTGTTCACGCCGGTCGAGGGCGGTGTCCGGGTCGACGAGGAGGCCGAGCTGCCGGAGGAATTCGACGACGTGGCGCGAGTCGGCTCGGTGTTCGAGACGACGCCGGGCCTGGACCTGCTGGAGTGGTTCGGGCAGGGGCCCTGGGAGTCGTATCCCGACCGTGCAGCGGGCGCCCCGGTCGGCCACCACTCCCTCCCCGTCGACGACCTGTTCACCCCCTATCTGCGTCCGCAGGAGAGCGGTGGCCGACACGGTGTACGGCGCTTCACGCTGTCGGCGCCGGACGCGACCGGCCTCGCGGTCGTGCTGGACGAGCCGCGCCAGGTCTCCGTCACCCGGTATCGCGCCAGGGACCTGACGGCCGTCACGCACCACGACGAGCTGGTGCCGCGCTCCGGGTGCGTGGTGCACATCGACGCGGCGCACCGAGGGCTGGGCACGGCGTCGTGCGGCCCCGACACCTTCCCCGAGTACCGCATCCCACCGGGTGTCCACCGCTGGAGCTGGACCCTGTGCGTTCTGTAGAACTCCCCTTTCCTTCGCCACCTTTACGGAGCACACGTGTGTACTTCGCATGACCACAACACGATCCAGTCGCTGATACGGCTGCGGTGACACCCCAGAAGGTGGGTCGGAGCGTTCGGGCAGCAGCGCCGCGAATTGATCCCAAAGCGGGACGGTCAGCCATGATGGCCGAACGGGCGCAGGCCGCCCCAGTGGTCACAGAGCGTCGCAACTCCATGATCACCGGGACTTGTGCCCGCCTTGTTGCCGGGGCTCTCCACGCCGCCTATCTGCGCGAGCTCTTACTTACCTCGTTCGGCCTTCCGATGAAGACCGTGATGCGGATAACCCCGGCAGGCCGGTCGTCCGGAGGCATGGAAAGATCAGGCATAGCAGTCCCCGGACGGTGCGGGCAGAGCGCGCACGTTACCGCGCGTCAGGACCTTGGTGTCAGCCCCTGGCGCGTAAGAAGTCGAACCGTTGCGGGTGGAGCAGCAAGTCGGCGGCGACAAGCGTGGTGTTGATCTCCTGGGCTCCGGGGCCGAGGTAGTACGGCTCGTGTGCGAAGAGCAGGTAGACAGCCGGGCGGGGTTCGGGTGCGGGCATAAGGAGGCTTCCCTTCAGAAGTGGCGTGCTGGGGTGGGGTGAGACTCCGGGGATGTCGTCGGCCGGGCGTTCGGCGGGTGCGAGCCCATCGGCCGCCGGCTGGCGCGGGTCTGGTCCGCATCGGCTGCGCTGTCCTCGGACGCGGAGCGCTGGATGATCTGGGCGACCTGGTGGGCGAGTTGGAGCAGCAGCTGTTCGCGGGCGATGAGCGCAGCCGAGGCCGCGCGGGTGTCCTGTGTTTGGAGCAGGTCGGCGGCGTCCCACAGCAGGTGCTGGCCGACCTCAGCCGAGTGGCGCAGCTCGTAGCGGTCGCTGTCGGCAGCGGCCTGGACGAGCGAGGTGTGCAGGGCGGCGAGGCGCTGCACGTAGCGGCAGGGGCCGTCGCCTTCAACGGTGCGGACGTGTTCGCGGGCGCGTGCGTCCAGCCGGCCAGGCAGGTGCTCGGCGAGCAGCGGGGCGAGGAGTATCGCTGGCAGTACGACGTCGACGGGCATCCCGTGGCTAGCGGCGAACAGTCCCGCAAGCAGGCTGATGAGGGTGACGGCGGCGGCGGAGAACCGCAGGGATGCGGGGATGCTGCCCAGGGCGATGCGCTGTGCGGGGCGCCGGGTCAGCCAGCGAAGGGCCAGGCGCTGCACACGGGTCGCGGCCGGGGTGAGCACCCCGATCTGGTGGGGGACCTGGGGCGGGCTGCCGTCGCCGGGGACGGTCCAGGCGAGCCAGCCCCACCTGGTGCGCTCGTAGACGAGCACGGGCTCGCAGGTGGTTGAGCAGGTGCTGTCAGGGACGTGGCCGGTCCGCAGGGCGCGGGCGCTTTTTCTTGCCCACCGCCCCGGGTCGTGGGTGAAGGGGCGCTCGTGGTGCGCGGCCGCGGTCGGCGGGGGTGTGCCCAGCGGGTTGGTCACGAGGTACTTCCCTCCAGGTGCTCGGTGAAGGCGGAGGCGCAGGTGGTGCAGCGGCCGTTGTCGTCGGGGTGGGCGCGTCGGGGGGTGGGGCCGGGGCAGGTGCGGCACAGCGGCCAGCCGAGGCAGGCTGGGCAGAGGTCCTCGCCGAGGGCGGTTCCGGGCACGCCGCAGCCGGCGCATTCGACGAGGGCCCGATGGGTCAGGGCCTCGCTCACCGTGCGGGCGGCGGCAGAGCCGGTCGTCGGCTGCGGCGGCAGCTCGTCCCGCGCGGGCTGGTCGTGGTGAGCGTCCGCGATGGCGGGTGGCGGGTAGGCCTGAGCGGCGCGCAGGCGGGCGGCGATGATCGCGCCGACCGTGGTCCGCACCGGGTGGGGCAGGGGCCGGGCGGCGATGATGTGCCTCAGTTGCTCACGGCTCCAGCCAGCCTCGAGCATCACGGTTACGACGCGGCCTTGGTCGGTCAGCGTCTGCCCGGTCAGCAGCAGTTCGGGGCGGGCCGCCCCGAGGTCGAGCAGCAGCCGGATCCCCGGATGCATGTCATCCGCCGCAGGCGGGGCTGGCGGGGAGGTCGGCGTGTCCGGCTGGTCCGTCCGTCCAGGTGCTCGTGTCGCTTCGTCGCGGCATGGACGGAGGGGTCTGGTGTTCTGCTTGTTGGTCTTCTTTCTGTTGGTGTTCTTAGTGCCGGGATCAGCCAACGTAGGCTCAGCCAATCTTGGAAAACCCGACTCTGGTTGCGACCTGGGGTTTTGCAGGGCGGGCAGATCGGTGATGAAGTACAGCGCCTGGCCGAGCGTGCCGTTGGAGTTCCGCTCACGGGCGCGGTAGAGGAATCCGTGCCGCTCCAGCTGCTTGAGCCCCGTGGTGACCGCGTCGACGCCCTCGCGACCGCGGCGCACCAGTTCGGCGACGGTGACCCGCCAGCCGTCCCGGTGCGTGCTGACGTACCCGAAGATCCCCTTCGCCTTGTAGGAGACTCGGCTGTCGCGGAAGAGGCCGTTGGCGATCTGAGTGAACCGGTCGGACGCCATCACGCCGCGCCGGATCCCCGCCCCAAAACCGACGTCATGTTCGTCGTCGCTCGCCAGGATTGAGGCAGCTTCCAGCAGGGCGACGTCGAGGGTGACGGGGCGGTCGGTAATCGAGTAGACGACCTCGCCGAGCGTTCCGTTCGCCCGCCGCAGGCGTTCGCGGATGAGATAGCCGTACCGTTCCAGTTCCTTCAGGCCGGCGCGGACCGCTTCCCGTCCGTCGGGTCCTATGGCAACGAGGTGGGCGAGAGTGACCTGCCAGCCGTCCCGGTGCGTACTGACGTACCCGAAGATGCCCTTCGCCTTGTAGGAGAGTCGACTGTCGCGGAAGAGGCCGTTGGCGATCTGAGTGAACCGGTCGGCCGCCATCACGCCCCTGCGGACGCCTGCCCCGAAGCGGCTCACCGCCGTGCCCCCCGCGCGCGGTGGCCAGAGCAGCACACCGAGCCCGCCAGGGTGGGCCGGCCGGCGGAGGCCCTGGATACGCGGGCGTGCGTGTGTTCCATGCCGTCAGCACACCCGCCGACCCCGACCAGGCTGACGGCCATGAGCCCCGACCATCAGTCACGATCCGGCAACACAGCCGTCTCGCTGCCATGATCGGACTCATGGTCGGGCCAACCACGCACCTTCAGCCCGGGCGCTCAGCAGTTGCGCAGCCCGATTGCGCAGCCCCGAGCGGGCGTTGCGCAAGGCCCGACTGCACAACACCAGCCGGGTCCTGCGCAGTCGGGCCTTGCGCAACGGGCTGCGCGACCGGCCGAAGATCCTGCGCATGCGTTCGCCTTCTTACCCGCGTCGCAGCGTCTGATTGGCTTAGCTTGAAGTTAAACCTTCAGTGATCGTTTGAGGTTCCAGTCGTTCACTCACATGGGGATCTGCCGGACATGGCGACGACCTCCGTTTCACG
>NZ_JBEYXD010000162.1:0-9194 GCF_040644975.1 Streptomyces sp. NPDC046900
CCATGCACCGCCTACAAACCCCCGCCGTAGAACTCATGGAAACCCCCATCCCCCACACCCACCACACCTACGGCCCCCAATTCCACACCACCTGAGAACTCCTAACCGAATGGATCGAAGATGGGGTCAGCCGGGTGGCGGTCACTCGACGCCGTTGCCACGGTGGACGGCTACTGCATTCCGACCCGGCCAGAGGGAGGACTTGGCAGTCGGCGTCAGCCTGGCCCCGGGCCGGCTGTGGCCCGGAGTGCCTCGGCCGTCACCGGTACGGAGGGGCGGTGCCATGGATCCTGACTCCCGGACCAGGGCCGCGATCGAAGAGCATTGGCGGGCCTCGGAACGCGGGAACACCGAAGCCGAGCACGCCATCTACGCCACGGACGCGATCCTGGACTACCCGCAGTCAGGTGAGCGGTTCCGGGGCCGAGCGGCGATTTCGGCGCAACGCGGCGGGCACCCGGCCGACCGACACTTCACAGTCCAGCGGATCACCGGCCACGCGAATCTGTGGGTGAGTGAATGCGTGATCACCTACGACGGTGTGCCCTCGTATTCGGTGAGCATCATGGAATTCGCTGAGCAGCACGTGGTGCACGAGACGCAGTACTTCGCCGACCCCTTCGGCGCGCCGGCCTGGCGGGCCACGCTCGCGGAGCCGATGCCGGGCCGAACCATCGCCGGAGCCTGATTCTTGGCCTCGTTCGGGTCAGCCGGCCGGCAAGCCTGTCACTTTGTTGAAGTTCTAAGAACTCCTATCGCGAATGACTTCAGGCGTCTCCAGCAGATGAGCGCGCATGCGAGGGTGAGGAAGGCCTCGTGGATGTCGTCGCGGCTCTCCCGGCGGATCCGAACGCGGCGCAACCAGTGCAGGTGGGCGAACGCGCGCTCCACGAGCCGGCGTTAGGTGCCGACTCAGAAACCGTGCCCGGTGCCGCGCCGGGCCATCAGCGGTTTCACGCCGAGGTTTCGAACCAACTGGCGGTTCTTGTCGTGGTCGTATCCGCGGTACGACGCCGACCGGATCGACGGGTTCGACTACGACATCGATGCGGTGCTGGTGCGCGCCGCCTCGGCGGCGGATGAGTCCGCGCTCGAGGACGCGCTCGCCCTCTGGGGCTACGGCCGGATTCCTTCGGCTATCCGTGGGAAAGCGATGACCCCCGGCAAGACCTCCTCGCCCATACAGATGCATGGTGAAGCATCAGGACAGCCTGCACGAGATCGGTCGTCCGGGAGGTGCTGCATCTACCCGCGGCTTCACCGCTCCACCAGGCCGACTTCCGGACCCGCTGGACGGGTTGGAAAGGGCTCAAGGTGTCGCTTCCGCTGCCTGTAGCAGAGCGTGCGAGAACACGGCGGTCGACCGGGGAGAACTACTGGCTCGAGGCGCGCCGGAGACGGAATCCTCGGGGGAAACCCCTCGTCCGTCTCCGGCGCTCTGCCCCACGCGCCCTTCTCCCTGGCGCGCGGTTGTCGCTTACGCGCGGTGGTACTGGTCCGGGGTCGCGACCTCACCACCGAGCTCGACGGCGGCGTGGCGTGCCCAGTACGGGTTGCGAAGCAGTTCGCGCCCGAGCAGCACCGCGTCCGCCTTGCCCGCGGCGACGATGGCCTGCGCCTGGGTGGGATCGGTGATCAGACCGACGGTCGCCACCGGCATGTCGGTCTCCGAGCGAACTCGTTCGGCGAAGGGCAGTTGGTAGTCGGGCCCCACGGGAATCGTCACGTCTGCCACGTTGCCGCCGGTCGACACGTCGAACAGGTCGACTCCCCGGGCGCGGAGCTCCTTGGCCAGGCGCACCGTCTCGTCCGCGGTCCAGCCCTCGCGCGCGTCGCCGTTCTCTTCGAGCCAGTCGGTGGCGGAGATACGGAAGAACACCGGCAGGTCCTCGGGCCACACCGCACGCACGGCTTCAACGACCTCGATGGCGAAGCGGGTGCGTCCCTCGAAGGAACCGCCGTACTCGTCGGTGCGCCGGTTGCTGAACGGAGACAGGAACTGATGGATCAGGTACCCGTGCGCACCATGAATCTCAGCCACCTGGAACCCCGCGTCCAAAGCGCGCCGGGCCGCGTCCGCGAACTCCCGTACGACAGCTCCGATCTGCTCCACCGTCAGTTCCTCGGGAGTCGCCGCGTCCGGCAGCATCGGGATCCCGCTCGGGGCCACGGGCGTCCACCCGTACTGCTCCTCGGGCGCGATCGGCGCTCCGCGGTTGACCCAGGTCCGCTCGGTCGAGGCCTTGCGGCCGGCGTGGGCAAGCTGGATCCCCGCGACGGTGCCCTGAGACTTCAGGAAGTCCGTGATCCGACGGAATGCCTGCACCTGGGTGTCGTTCCAGATGCCGAGGTCGTAGGGGCTGATTCGGCCCTCCGGGCTCACCGCGGTGGCCTCGGTGATGATCAGGCCAGTGCCTCCGGTCGCCCGCGCGGCGAGGTGCGTGAAGTGCCAGTCGTTCGGCACACCCGCGAGTTCACCTTCCGGTGCTGCGCTGTATTGGCACATCGCGGCCATCCAGATGCGGTTCGGAATGGTCAGCGATCGAACGTGATAGGGCTCGAAGAGCGTACTCACAAAAGGTCTCTCCTGTAGTGCGACAAGCGGCCCCGCGGTGGCCGCGTGGCCGAACGGCGGAGTGGGTCTCCGGCCGCTCTTGGTTGCGATCCGCATACTTGCAAACGCACTCTATAGGCGTATGCATTCCTTGCCGGGCAGAGAATTTCCGGTGCCCGGCAGTAGTCGCCCCGTGACGATACGCAGTCGCGCAGGGTCGGGGCGGATCAAGCCGGCGACGTCAGGATCAGCGCGGCTGGCCCGGCCCGCCGGACGAGCCCGGCAGCGGACACGTCTTCCGAGGGCGCGTGGGCGTCGTTCCCGGCAGCGCCCAGCCCATCAGCACCGGGCTGCCCGCTGCGGCGGCGGAGGTGCCGTCGCCGCTCGCTGCTCCCAGCTCCTCACTGAGCAGGCTCGCGCAGCGCCCGTCCGGACCGGCCCGGCCGCCTCGGGGCTGCGGGCGAAGACGGGCCGGTTCCAGTCACCACTCACGGTGACGGGTGCGGTCATCGGCGGCTACCAGATGGCTGAGGGTGGCGCCGATGCGTTCCTTCTCGGCCATCGAGGAAGCCCGGCGTCGATCTCCGCGACCGCACGACCGGCGGTGACGTTCGGCCGCGTGCCTGCCGGCAGGCACCGCGCGCGGCCTTTCGCGCTCTCGGCGACACCCCCGGGTGCTGCGACCGGAAACCTTCACCGGTTGGTGGTGTCTCTTGTGCCAGGTAGGTTCGTTCCAGAGGGTCGGGTCTCTGGAGGCGGGCCATGAACTGGGACGATGATCGCCACTGGCATGGGATCTTCTACGTCAACAAGGATGATCCACGGCTCGCCGTTCCCAAGCGCATCGGATGGGGCCGGACCTTGAACTACGGCCACCCGATGGCCTGGGTCTGGACGTTCGGCGCTCCCCTCGCCGTGGGAGTGATCGTCTACCTGGGCAAACACTGACGCCACGGTGCTGCGTACCTCGCGATATCCCGGTGACTTGGGAAGCAGCCGGCTTTGACGTTCGGTCGTGACTACTCAGACCGGTGAAGGTTTCCGGTCACAGCACTGGCCGTCGGCAGCGTCGCCACGCCGTCCCGTCCGTCAGATCGTGGCCGTGTCGATCACGAAGCGGTACCGCACATCGCTCTTGAGTACGCGCTCATACGCCTCGTTGATCTGGTCGGCGCGGATCAGTTCTATCTCTGCGCCGATGCCTTGCTCGGCGCAGAAGTCCAGCATTTCCTGGGTCTCCGCGATGCTGCCGATGTTGGAGCCGGCCATGGTCTTGCGGCCGGTGACGAGGGAGAAGAGGTCGAGGGAGATCGGCTCCTCGGGCAGGCCGACGTTCACCAGGGCGCCGTCGGTCATCAGCGTCGGTCATCAGCAGGGACATGTAGGCGCCGTAGTCGAGCGGGGCCGAGACGGTGGAGAGGATGAGGCCGAAGGTGCCCTCCAGCCCCTCGTAGGCCGTCGGATCGTTGTTCGCGCGGTAATGGTCGGCGCCCAGGCGCAGGCCGTCGTCCTTCTTGCGCAGGGACTGGGAGAGGACCGTGACTTCGGCGCCGAGCGCGTGGGCGATCTTGACGGCCGGATGGCCCAGGCCGCCCAGGCCCAGCACCGCCATCTTCCGGTCGGGACCGGCGCCCCAGTGCCGAAGCGGGGAGTAGGTGGTGACGCCGGCGCACAGAAGCGGCGCGGCGACGTCCAGGGCAAGGCCGTCGGGGATGCGCGCCACATAGTTCTCGTCGACGACGATCGCCTGGGAGTAACCGCCGTAGGTGGGCTCGCCGTCCTTGTCGAGTGCGTTTGTACGTATCGACCTTGCCGCCGCCACCCGCGCAGTACTGCTCCTGGCCGGCCTTGCAGTTGTCGCAGCTTCGGCAGGAGTCCACCATGCAGCCGACACCCACGCGGTCGCCGACCTGGAACTTGGTGACGCCTGGGCCGACTTCCCGTACGACACCTGCGATCTCGTGGCCGGGAACCATGGGGAAGATCGCCTCGCCCCAGCCCGCGCGTGCCTGGTGGATGTCGGAGTGGCAGATGCCTGCGTACTTGATGCCGATCAGGACGTCCAACTCGCCCACCGCGCGACGCTCGATGGTGGTGCGCTCCAGCGGAGACTTGGGAGCGCGCGCGGCATAGGCAGTAGTGGTGGTGGTCATACGAGAGGTTCCCTCAACGATTGGTTCCGATGTAGTCCGTGGTCGCATGGCATGAGCAACCTGGTAGGTGCGCTGATCCGGCGGTCGGGTGGTTGGTGGCCAGGCCCTTTGGCGCGACGCCTGTCGGCAGATCGGCTCAGAACTTTTCGTGTTTGAGGCCTTGTTCGTGACCTGCGGCTGCGCGGAGCGGGGCGGGACCCCGCCCGTCAGGGACGCGACGAAGCCGGGATCAGCGGTCGGTGAGTGCGGCAACGACCCTTTCGGCCAGCGGCTCGCTGGAGGCGGGGTTCTGGCCGGAGAACAGGTTCCCGTCGACGACGACGTTCGCCTTCCAAGTCTCTGGCGCGGAACGAACGACGGCTCCGCGTGCTGTGAGCACGGTCTCGACCAGCCACGGTGCTCGGTCGGCGGTGCCGTTGAGCCGCTCCTCCTCGTTGGTGAAGACGGTCAGGGTGCGTCCGGCGAACAGCCAGCGTCCGCCCGGCAGGTTCGCCGACAGCAGTGCGGCGGGGCCGTGGCACACCGGGGCGATGATCTTCCCGGCGGCGTCGGCCTCGATGAGGATGCGGCCGAGGTCGGGGTCGTGGGCCAGGTCCTCCATGGGACCGTGCCCGCCGGGCAGGAAGATCGCGTCGTAGTCGGCCGTGTCGATGTCGGACAGCGTCCTGGGGTGGGCGAGCGCTTCGGCCGCATCTTCGATGTAAGCGGCGAAGGCGTCCGCCTCGGGACCGGCTACCTCGGGCCGCAGGCTCACGGGGTCGGCGGTCGGCTTTCCGTCCTCGGGGGCAGCGATGTCGACGGTGAACCCGGCCTGCGTGAGGATGCGGTGCGGAACCACGAACTCCTCGGCCCAATAGCCGCTGGGGTGCTTGCTGCCGTCTGTCAGCGTCCAGTAGTCGACGCCAGACAGCACTATCAGGATCCGGGCCATATCGGCACTCACTTTCTTCAGGGGGATGCCACTTGGGGCTCAGCGGTAAGGAGGCGATCGGGGTGCGGCCGGGTCATCAGACCTGGTAGTTACCGGGCTGGCCTCCGCAACCCAGAACACCACGCGGCCTCCGGCCCGCGGAGGCCGCTTCCCGGCCCTGACCTGCCAGGGAATCGGTTGCATAGGACTCAGCGACCCCCCTTCCCTGGTCGACCGCGGAATACCGCGGGCGCAGAATGAAGGCATGGCCAGAAACGTCGAGCTCAGCGAGTTCTTGCGCTGGTCCCGAGCCCGCATCACCCCCGAGTCGGCCGGGCTTCCCGAGCGAGGGGCCTACCGGCGGGTGCCGGGGCTGCGCCGGGAGGAGGTCGCCCACCTGGCCGGGGTGAGCACCGATTACTACACGCGCCTGGAGCAGGGGCGGCAGATCACCCCCTCCACCGGGGTGCTGGAGGCCATGGCCGGCGCGCTGCGGCTCGACCCTGCCGAACACGCCCACCTCTTCGACCTCGCCGGTTCCAAACCCAGCAGTTCCCGCCGCTCCGCACCGGTCGTACAGCGTGTCCGGCCCCTGGTACGCCGGTTCCTGGACTCCTTCACCGACCAGGCCGGCTTCATCCTCGGACGCCGCACCGACGTGCTGGCCACCAACCACCTCGCCCGCGCGCTTCTGCCCGACTTCGAGGCGATGCCCGCGCGTGAGCGCAACCTCGCCCGCTGGATCCTGCTGGACGAGGCTGCCCGCTCGCTGTACCCAGACTGGGAACGGATCGCCGCCGAGATGACCGCGATCCTGCGCATGGACGCAGGTCGTCACCCCGACGACACCCGCACAGCCGAGTTGGTGGGTGAGCTGGCGGTGAAGAGCCAGCACTTCCGCCGCTGGTGGGCCGACCACAAGGTCTTCGACCGCACGCACGGCCGCAAACGCCACCACCACCCCATCGTCGGCGACCTGACCGTCGACTATCAGGCCTTCGCGCTGCCGGGCGAGGCCGACCAGACCCTGTTCCTGTACCTGCCGGCCCAAGACCAGGCGTCCCAGGACGCCTGGAAGCTGCTCGCCAGTTGGAGCGCCAAGGAACCAGCAGTTCCCGGGGGTACGAGCAGCCACAGCAGCGCCTCCGGGCGCACCGCGCACCCTCGGCGACTTGATTAGCTCTCTAGTTGGCGCTGGAACGGGCTCGCCTCGTGTTGAACGAACCGGATTCTCGGCATCACGGAGCGACCCGCCGTCGGATCCTCGAAGCCGCCTACCAGCTGATCATCACCAACGGTTACGCGGGCACCACGATCAAAGCGGACGCCGCCGAGGCCGGGGTCTCCGCCGAGACCGTCTACAAGGCGTTCGGCACCAAAGCGAAGCTGGTCAAGGATGTCTACGACGTGACGCTGAGCGGCGACGAGGAATCGGTCCCCATGGTCGAGCGTCCGGAGTTCCAAGCGCTGATCGCCGAACCTTCGGCCCGCGGCAAACTCGTCCACTACGCCGCTGTGTGCCGGATGGTCTCCAGCCGACTCGGATTGCTGCTCGACGTCCTTCTCTCGGGTGCCAAGGGGGGCGGTCCGGACCTCCGTGAGTTCGCCGAGACGATCAAGCAAGAACGCCTCCTGGGTGCCACGGCGATCGTCCGGCAGGTCCTGCAGACGGGCGGCGCGCGGGCCGGCCTCGACGCCGACAGGGCCCGTCATCTGATCTGGACTTTGAACTCGCCGGAGGTCTATCAACTCCTGTGCCGCGAGCGCGGCTGGACCGATGACGAATACGAGGACTGGCTCGCCGGGAGCTTCATCGCTGCGCTCATCGGCTGACACCGAGAACGGGGCATCATCCAGCGACGCGACCAGGACCGCCCTCCCAGAGCGACGCCGCTGCCGACCTGCCTGTGACGGGCATCCTGCGCATCGCGACGGCTTTATTCCTTCCTGAAGTTGGCGGGGTATGTGTTGAAGCACGGAACGCGTCAAGGCCGCACCCGGGGCTGGGGTGCGGCCGCCAAGTCTGTGGTCTGTCTGGGCGCGGTCAGTTCTCCGAGGGGATGCACGCGGCGATCTCCTGAGCCATCCGGTCCGCCTCGCGCATACCGGACTCGCGCCTCAGAGTGTCGACAACGGTAAATGTGACGTGTGACCTGCAGGAACTGTCGACGCAGTCAAGTCGTGCGCTCAGCGCATACGACCCCAGAGCGGTTGATCTCTTGTCTGATAACGTCGGCTGGCGAATCGCGCCATTGCCGGGCTTACCTCCTGCCGGGCGGTGATGACAGAAGGAGGCCCGGTGCTCGGTGCCCTCGGGATCAGTGAGTTCGAAGAGCGGGTCTACCGCACGCTCCTGGCCAAGCCGGACCTGACGGCGCGGGAGATCGCGGAGGACCTTGGCGCCACCTCCAGCCGAATACGGCATGCGGTGGCCCGGTTGGTGGAACTGGGCGTGCTGCGCACAGAAGGACACGGCCAGTACCGGCCGGTCAGCCCGCGGACCGCGTTGAGCGCACTGCTCGCCAAACGCCGAGCCGATTCCGAAGCGGCGTTCGCCGCAGTGGGAGACGTGGTCGATGACCTGGCAAGCGAGTACCGCGCCAGCCGACTGCAGGAGCATCCGACCGAGTTGGTGGAGGTGATCACTGGTGAGGCGGCCATCACCCTGCGGGTCGCCGAGCTGACCCAATCGATCCGCACCCACTTCTGGGTGCTGGACCGGCCACCGTATCTGGGCCCGTACAGCACCGAGTTGGAGGAGACCTTCACGAGAGATCTGCTGGACCGCGGCGTCGACATACGGTCCGTGTACAGCCCCGAGGCGCTGGAACAACATGGCAGATTCGAACTGATCACCCGCCTTGCCCAGCTCGGCGAGCAGGCCCGGCTCCTGTCGACCGTGCCGTTCAGGCTTCGGATCATGGACCGTCGTGTCGCACTGGTCGCACTGATCGGAGGACGGTACGACAGAATCGCCGTCGTCCATCAATCGGGTCTGCTCGACGCACTCCTCGAGCTGTTCGACGTCTACTGGCAACGGGCGCAACCCATTGTCTCGACGGCTCCGGTGACCCCCGACCAGCCGAGCACGGATGATCTCCTGCTGCTGAGAATGTTGCAAGCGGGCTACAAAGACCAGGCGATCGCCCGGCAACTGGGCACGAGCGCGCGCACCGTGACCCGCCGGATCGCCACGATCGCCTCCCGCCTCGGCCTCGAGACCCGCTTCCAGGTGGGCGCCGAAGCCGCCAAGCGAGGCTGGATCTGAGCCCGGCGAACGACGCCGTGCCACTTCTGTGGCGATGCGCGTCGAGTGGGCGCGGCGTACGCTGCCCCGGTGCGGTAGGACCGCGGACAGCGTGATCTTCCTGGTCCACGCGCCAACCCCTGGGATGCGAACAGAGCGCTCGCCGGTACTCGGTGATGCCGGAGATTCGGCAGTAGGACGGGCGGGACCGCGGGTGGCGGCCCCGCCCCTGTGACGTCACGCCGGGGCGGTTGACCAGCGAGGCGCTGCTCGCGCTGCGGCCGCACGCCCGCATCCTGCTGGTCCCCGCCGAGGAGGACGACCTCGTCG
>NZ_JBEYXD010000163.1:0-9193 GCF_040644975.1 Streptomyces sp. NPDC046900
ACCCAGCCAACACCCCGTCCCACTCCTGAACCAACCCCACCCCGAGCTCAGACACACCCCAACTCAACCACACACAACTGTGATTGCAGTACTAGGGCCTGTGGGGAGTTGTGATCATTCGGTTGGTAGAACACTCGTGTGGCGAGGCGTGAACTGAGCGATGACGAATGGGCGTTGGTGGAGCCGTTGCTCCCGATAGGCGCTTACGGCCCGTATCCGCACCGGCTGCGGGATCACTTCGAGGGCGTGATCTGGAGGTTTCGCTCCGGGGCCCAGTGGCGGGAGGTCCCGGAGGAGTTCGGAAACTGGTCCACGGTCTACGACCGGTTCCGCCAGTGGCGCGACGCGGGCGTCTTCCAGGCCCTGATGGAGGCGGTGATCGCTGAGGCCGCACGGCGGGACCAGGTGGACCTTTCCCTGGTCAGCGTGGACTCCACCACAGCGAGAGCGCATCACGACGCGGCCGGCATGAGGGTGGACGCCGAGACGCTGTCCGCGCTGGAGAAGGCACTGGCGGAGGAAAGGGGGGCCGCGGCAAGGAACAAAAGGATCAAGGTGCCGCAGAACCCGGCGATGCGGCCGAAGCCGGCCGCCGGGACGAGCGCCGACGCCTGCACCGACGACGCCGGGCACGGCTGAAAGCAGCCGCCCTGGGCCGCTCACGCGGCGGGCTGACCAGCAAGGTCCACGTGGCAGCCGACCGCCGCTGCCGCCCACTGGCCTTCACCCTTACCCCGGGGCAGGCCGCCGACAGCCCCCAGTTCGTCCCGGTCCTGGCCAAGGTCCGGGTCCGCGGCCGGGCCGGCCGCCCCCGCACCCGCCCCGACGCGGTGGCCGGCGACAAGGCGTACTCCTCCCGCGCCAACCGCGCCCACCTGCGTGAACGCGGCATCAAGGCCGTCATCCCGGAGAAGAAGGACCAGGCCGCCAACCGGAAGAAGAAGGGACGGCGCGGCGGACGGCCGGTCACCCACGATGCCGAGCTGTACAAGGACCGCAACACCGTCGAACGCCTGATCAACAAGCTCAAAGCGTGGCGCGGGATCGCCGCCCGGTACGACAAGACGCCGGACAGCTACCTCGCCGCCCTCCACCTCCGCGGCACCGTCATCTGGCTTCACAGCCTCCAACCGACACCTTGATCACGACTCCCCACAGGCCCTAATCCGAACACGGCTGAACATGTATGGCCTGGACGGCACATACGACGGCCACGTGACATACCTCTACGGCTGGAACGCCGAAACCCGCAACAGTGCGCAACTCGGTTCCGGGAGTGGCTGCTCCCGAGGCTGGGCACCACGCGCTGCCGGAGGTCTCTCCGGAGTGATCCGTGAGCCGCGAGACCCTGGCAGCTCATCGGTCAGGCTGTGCTCCACGTTCGGCAGCAATCGTGCGCACCGCCCGTGTGCACGCTGCCCAACGAGCTCCGTCCCGGGTGCGCACGACCTTGACGGGTGGCTCTGCGCAAGTCCTGCCGTGCCACGTGCACCGGGCCTCCCGGAACGACACGCTTTCGGGGTCGAGTCCTTCGGGAAAATCCGGCCATTCGTCAACCGATGTCATGCCACGACGGTAGTGAGTGCCACCGCCCCGCGCAGCGGTTTTGGGATCGCCGCCCCGCTACCCGTGCGGGGTTCCGCTGTCAGCCACGTCGGACACCGGGCCGACGGCTACGGCGAGGTACCGGAACTCTCCCCCCACTCCGTCCAGTTCGGAGTACGGCTCCCAAGCGAGGGGATACGCACCCAGCAACGTGCACGTGTTCGCCTCGTAGGCCCCCTCAGCCCACAGCAGCGTGCCGACAAGCTCGCGTCCCTGGTGGATCCTGAACTCCCGGTCCCGAGTCTGGCCGCGGCCGATGCCGGGCGGAGTCCACAGTGAGGCGTCGTTGGTCAGCATGACGGCAAGACCGTTCTGGTCGGACCGGCGGCAGAAGCGCTCCAGCCTGGCGATGTCCCGCACGAAGTGCAGACGAGCGAGGTCCACGGCGGCATGCCCCTTCAAGGCGTAGTCCTCGGGGGGAGTACCCGCCGCGCCCGTCCATCTCCGGGTGAAGTACTTGAACTCGATCGCGGTACGGGTCGACGGGCCGATGCACAGGAGATCCAGATATTCGGCCTTGCCCGCCGTGCGCTGCGGCACCTCCAGTCTGGAGTGCACGTCCGGCGACAGTTCCCACAGGGCCCGCGCGAAGCTGTGCTGAAGATCGGCTTCGGAGTGGAAGACCGGCCTGTGCCTGCCCAGGTGCGCGATGACGTCGCCGAGCGAGATGCGTCCGGCGACGGTCCTGTTGCCGTCCATTGCCCCCGTGGTCACAGTGCCATTGAAGTGGCTCCTCCACTGAATTTTCAAGCCGCGGTGCCGCGGTAGCCGCTCTCGTCACAGTGAACGGCGGTCGAAATTCGGTGGCCGCCTGAACCGGCCGACCGCACGCTGTACGCCATGGAAGAACCGCAACGCAGGATCCGTGCGGCACACTCGGAATCCACGATCACCGTCTACCAGGCATACTCCCAAGGAATCGGCCAGCCCGCCGTCCGCGACGGCCGTTTCCCCGGCGCGTGGAAGCGGGACCGGATGACGTGGATCAAGCCGTCGTTCCTGTGGATGATGTACCGCTGCGGCTGGGGCGCGAAGGAAGGGCAGGAGACCGTCCTCGCTGTCGAGATCACCCGAGACGGCTTCGAGTGGGCGCTGCGCCACGCCTGTCTGTCGAGCTACGCCCCCGGAGTCCACCCCGACCGCGCCACCTGGCAGCGGCAGCTGAATCGCGCGCCCACCCGGGTGCAGTGGGACCCGGAGCGTGACCTGCGCTTGCAACCCCTGCCGTACCGGTCCCTGCAACTCGGCCTGTCCGGTGAGGCCGCACGACGCTACGCGGACGAGTGGACGGTCGCCATCCGCGACGTGACCCCGCTCGCCCACGAGATCCACGCCCTCGTCAGCAGCGGAGACCTGGACTCCGCCGCCCGGCTGCTGCCCCAGGAATACTCCTATCCCCATGGAGACGAGCTTCTTGCCCACCTACACGGATAACAGGCTGCTCCGCCCGACAGCCGGCTCCGGCCTATGGGTCACATGGCAGCACAGGCCCGCCGGGATCGGCGTCTCGTGCCCGATCGGCGTGCGGCGTCTGCCCGCAGATGGATACATGGGTACAAGTAGGCCCGACCGGCAAGAAGTTGCTGCCGCTCACAGTGAAGAACGCTGGTCCGACGCCCACTTCGAGTGGTTACGCGCACTGAGGTGAGCGAGGCACTTGGACGGGTGGCGGAGGCTCTGGCGGGGGTGAGTGAGGTGGAGGTAGCGGCTGCGCTGGCTGCTGCCGGCGTTTCTGGACGTCGGCGCTCGGCCCCGAAGCGCAGTCTTCGCAAGCCCCCACCGGAGCCTGTAGGCCCCTCGAATATCCGCTCAGAGGTGGAGTGGGTCTGAGCTCGCTACGGCTGAGTTACAACCTTCTCCACTGGTTTCAAGGCGGCTCGCTCCGCTCGCCGCGCGCGGCCCGGGCGCTGGCCGGGCCTGCGCTCCTGTCTCCGCCCCGCTCCAGCCCGGCCAGCGCCCGGGCCGCGCACACAGCAATCAGACGCCTGATGCCAGAGAAGGGGTACGTCGTGGCTGGGCGGTCGGCTCCACGGCTTTAGCCACCTCCCCGATCCGGGTCCCGCGTCGAGCAAGACCAGGGGGCCACTCGTGCACATTGCGGGCAGGTCCAAAGCCTGCCCGAGTTGCCAACCAGCGTACGGCCCCCTGATCATGCTCGACCCCAGACCGGGCAGGCCACCGGCCAAACCCGCTCCGCCGACCCCTTTGTGATCTGCTGGTCACTGTACGTCACCGCAAAGGATCAAGCGCTTAGGACTGGTAACAGAAAGAGAGCGTGGAATGACTGAACGTCAAGTAACGTGTCTCTTGCACTGACTTGGTCGATGTGGGGGTGTGCGACGGCTACTGGGGTGGGTGCACGCAGGCCGTGGGAGGTCGAGGACGGGCTGTGGGAGCGGATCGAGCCACTGCTGCCGACAGTGGAGCGGCGCTACCGCTATCCGGGCCGTAAGCGGCTTGACCAGCGCAAAGTACTGTGCGGGATCTTGTTCGTGCTGTACACCGGGATCCGGTGGGAGTTCCTGCCGCAGGAGCTCGGCTTCGGTTCCGGGATGACGTGCTGGCGGCGACTGCGGGACTGGAACGAAGCGGGAGTCTGGCAGCAACTGCACGAACTCCTGCTCGCCGAACTGCGCGCCGGTGACATGCTCGACCTCTCCCGGGCCTCCGTCGACGGCTCCCACCTGCGGGCCTTGAAGGGCGGGATCGCCACCGGGCGCTCGCCAGTGGACGGGCAGCAAGCACCACGTCATCGTCGACGCCCACGGCATCCCACTGGCCGCCACGGTCACGGGCGGCAACCGCAACGACGTCACCCAACTTCTTCCGCTGATCGAGGCGGTGCCGCCGATCCGGGGAAAGCGCGGACGCCCGCGCCGGCGCCCTGACGTGCTCTACGCCGACCGCGGCTACGACCATGACATCTACCGCCGACAAGTCCGCGAGCTGGGCATCCGTCCCGTCATCGCACGGCGCGGCACCGACCACGGCAGCGGCCTCGGTAAGAACCGCTGGGTCGTGGAAGCCGCCTTCGCCCTCCTGCACTGGTTCCGACGCCTGCGCATCCGCTGGGAGGTCCGCGCCGACATCCACCAGGCCTTCCTCACCCTCGGCTGCGCGATCATCTGCTGGCGACGCCTCAAAACCTCATTTTGATTTGAGTCCTAAGAGCGGCGCGATCGGGCGCGCCGCCTGGCGGTCGTTGCGGAGGATCTCCGCGGCGGCATTGGTGTGCCGGCGTGGGGACCGAGGGGGAAGCCCTCATCGATCCCCGCTTTACAGTGTGGACGGCAGGTCTTGGTCGGCCCAGACGAGCTTGCCGCCCGTTGCGGAGCGGAAGCCCCACCTGCTGGACAACTGGGCAATCAGGAACAGTCCCCGGCCGTTTTCGTCGATGATGGGGGCATGGCGCAGGCGGGGGTAACACGTTCCGCTGTCAAAGACTTCGCAGGTCAGGACCTGGTGCTGGATGAGCCGTAGCCGGATCGGGCCGGCGCCGTGACGGATAGCGTTGGTGACCAGTTCGCTGATGATCAGCTCCGTGGTGGGCACGAGATGCTCCAGTCCCCATTCGCTGAGTTGATGGGCGGCCAGGTGCCGGGCGGCGCTGACGACAGCCGGCTCGGTCGGCAGGTCCCAGGAGGCAACGTGGGCCGCGTTGAGTGTGTGGATCCGGACAAGGAGCAAGGCGACGTCGTCGGATGCTGCCTGAGTCGGCACGGTTTCCACCACTGAGGAGCACAAGTCTTCCAAGGACTGTTCGGGTCGTGCCAGGGCGGTGCCGAGGCGGTTCATGCCGACGTCGATGTCGTCGTCACGGGATTGGACCAGGCCGTCGGTGTAGAACGCGAGCAGGCTGCCTTCGGGCAGTTCCACTTCCACGGCGTCGAAGGGGACCAGCCCGAGGCCGAGGCCGAGTGGGGCTCCGGCGGGCAGGTCGGGGAAGGTGACCTGGCCTTGCGCGTCGACTATCGCGGGCGGAGGGTGCCCGGCCCGCGCCATCGTGCACTGCCGGGTGGCCGGGTCGTAGACGGCGTACACACAGGTCGCGCCCATAATCGCGGGGATCTGATCCGGGACGTCGTCATCTTCCCCGGTCAGCCGCTGGACGCTGTCATCGAGGTGGGTCAGCAGCTCGTCGGGGGGCAGGTCCAGGTCCGCGAGCGTGCGGACGGCGGCGCGGAGCCTGCCCATGGCCACCGCGGCGTTGATGCCGTGTCCGACCACATCACCGACGACGAGGGCCACCCGGGCTCCGGACAGCGGGATCACATCGAACCAGTCGCCTCCGACGCCGGCGTCCGTGTCGGCCGGCAAGTAGCGCCCGGCCGCCTCGACGGCGACGCCGCCCCTCAAACGGTGCGGGAGCAGGTTGCGCTGGAGGGCGAGGGCCGTGCTGCGTTCGCGAGCGTACTGGCGGGCATTGTCCGAGGACAGCGCCGCCCGGGTGACCAACTCCTCAGCCAGGAGCAGGTCATCGTCCCGGAACGGCATCGGGTCCTCGGTGCGTGCGAACAACGCCACGCCCAGCACGGAGCGCCGGGCACGGATGGGCACGATCATCAGGGAGTGCACCCCGTTCTCACGGATCTTCTGCGCCCGTGCCGGGTCGTGGTCGATCCATGTCCCAGGGGCGGTGTCCAGTACCGGTTCCAGGTGGGACCTTCCCGTGCGCAGTGCGCTGGCGAGCGGCGAGTTCGGGGGGACGGAAATTGTCTCCCCTCGCGCAAACGTCGACTCTGGGATACCTGGGTGGATCGAGGCCAAACCGGCACGGCGGAACACCGAGGGGCCATCGGACATTGTGTCGATTCGGGCAGCGGGCTCTTCGCCGAACGGGAGGATGAACTCCGCCAGGTCGACGACGGCGTAGTCGGCCAACAGGGGCACGGCGAGGCTGGCCAGTTCCTGTGCGGTCTGCATGATGTCCAGGGTGCTGCCGATGCGCGTGCTGGCCTGGCTGAGGACGGCAAGGCGCTCGCACACTCGCTGGTTGCTGGTGACATCCACGGTCAAGATGCACACCCCCAGTGCCTGGCCGTCCGCGTCCTGGAGGCAGAAGAACGAGGCCGAGAATGCGTGCTCCCGGCGAGGATCTTCCGGCGGCCAGGCCCGGTACTCGTGGACCGCGGATGTGCCGCTCGCCAGCACCTGCCGCATCACCGCTTCAAGGGCCTCGGCCTCAAAGCCGGGCAGTGAATCCTTCAGGCGGCGTCCGAACCTCCGGGAAATGCCGTCATGCTCCATCGTGTCGTTCACCCAGGTACAGCGCAGCTGCGGGTCACGAATGGCGATGCCGACCGGCGCGCGGGCAAGCAGCGACTCCCGCACCGATCCGTTCATCATCCCCGAGGAGAACGCGCCTATGTCGGTCAGGGATACCAGCCACCGGTGGGTTGCGTCCTGTCCCCACAGCAGCGAGAGGCGCAGGCTCAGGTTGAGCGTACGGCCGTCGCGGTGGCGGACCGCCGCGGTGCCGGACCAGCCACCTTGGGCACGGCACTGCTCGGCGAACGCTGATACCCCCAGCGCCTCCTGGCAGGACGGCAGTAGGAGTGTGGCGGACCGGCCCACCACGTCCTCAGCGCAGTACCCAACAACGTGCTGAGCGGCTTGCGTCCACGCGACCACCGTTCCTTGCTCGTCGATCATCGCTATCGCTGCGTCGGATATCTCGCGGAGCCCCAGCGGCTCCAAGAGTGCGGCCTGGGCAGTGCTCATCATCATGGTTCCCATCAGATGCGTCGTTCGGCGCGAAGTGGTCCGGTCTCTTGCTCAGAAAATGGCCCGCCCGTGTGGGCGGACGTGCGCATACGGTCGGGTCGCGCACCGCGAAGCGCCACGTCGCGTGCTCGGGGCGCCACGCTCGGGAGCGGGTTAGCCTCGATTGGCGGTGCGGAAATTTGATGGAGGTCTGCTCTGCCCGGTTCAGCGTGGGGGGAAGCGGAAGCGCAGGGTTCGGTCGTTCCACCAGGGGCGGGGATCTCCAGGTCGGGGAAGCCTTCGTCGATCAGAACGGGGTGGTGGCTGAGCGCAGGTCACGGTGTGCTCGCCGACATGCAGGGTTCCGGTGGCGTCGAGGAAGTGTCGCTAGATCTTGTCGGGTGTGGCGGTCTCGTAGCGGGGCAGTTTGCGGGCGAGCATCCGGTAGAGGTTCCCGGCGACGACGGTCAGTGTGGTGTCCAGGTCGACGTTGAGTGGGACGCCGGAGGACAGGGCGTCCAGGTGAAAGCCGCTGATGTAGGCGTCGAGTCATCGAACCGCATCAAAGGCCTGGGAGACGCGCCGTACCAGCCTCCCGGGAATCGGGGTTAGCGGTTTCGCGACCGCTGTCATGCGCTCTTCCTCGGTGATGGGATCCCGGGTCGGTCGGCGCACGCCCGGCAGACTCATAACCGCGTGTGGAGGCTGGTGGGAGATTGGTAGGACGCGGTCTCAGAAGCCATGCGAGCGCTGGGCGTCTGTCGCCGAGGACGTTGCCACGGATGGGGCCGCGACCTTGCTGAACGAGCCCGGCAAGCCGCGCAACCGCGGAGAGCTGCACGCGCCACGACGGTCTCGCGCGCCCGCCTCATGAGTCGGATACTCGACTGCCGCTTGGACCCGCTGGCGAGGACACGACCCTTCTCACGTTCGATGTGCAGTCTCAGACCGTCGGCGGCTAGCGAACCTGAACCTGCAGTACGTCGACTTCGGGAGACCTCACGAAGGTCTGCACGTAATCGATGGCTGCCTGCAACGCGTCTTTTAGCGGGGTGATGTCCCGAGCGACCTGGGCGAGGAGCATGCCGCCCTGGAATGCGGAGAGAAGCAGATTGGCCAGCTGCGTCGGATCCGCGTCAGTACTGATGCGGCCGAGTCGCTGCATGTGCTGGAGCCCGTCGCGGAAGATGTCCCTCCACTGGTCGAACGCACTCGCGAGCTCATCGTGAACGTCAAGGTCCGTCTTGATGATCTCGCTCGCCAGGGAGCCGAGGCTGCAGCCTTCCTGGAAGGCGCGCTCGTAGCCGACGTAGAAATCCGCCCACGCCCGAAACGCGTCGAGATCGTCGAAGGAGGCGAATCGCTCACCGCGATGGAATGCGAGGACGCATTCGGCCTGCCATGCGATCACAGCCAGGACGAGACTCTCCTTGGTCGGGAAGTAATGGTTGAGCTGTGACCCGCTCACGCCGGCCGCGCGACGGAGCTGCTCGTTGTTCGTCGCGTGGACACCCTTGGTGTAGATGAGTTCCGCGGCATGCTCCAGGATCCGGGCGCGCGTCGCCTGGCCCTTGTCCGTGAGCTTGTGAGGCACCCGAGCTCGTGTCGTGACTTCCATACGCCACACGATACCGCAGAGTGGGCTTGACAGCCCAGTCTCGGACGGTATCAACTCCAAGAAGTGGGCCGTCAAGCCCAAAAATGCTCGGCCTGACATGGGCTCGACAACCACTACTCATACCCCGACCGGAGGTTGATTCGCTGTGTCACGACTGGAGGTTCCCTCTCCTGACGGCGTCCCCGAGGCGGCGGAGGGCATCCTCGACAACGTCGGCGCACAGTTCGGCTTCGTCCCGAACATGTTCGCGACTCTCGCGTCGAACCC
>NZ_JBEYXD010000164.1:0-8919 GCF_040644975.1 Streptomyces sp. NPDC046900
CGCGGGCCAGTTTGATCTTCACACACCAGACAACTCGCGCGGCCTTCTCCATGTCCCCGTACGTGACCAAGATCAATCGCGGGGCAACCCGTTAGATCCCCAGGCGGGAACGTTCGGACAGACGGGCGAGGTGCCCAGACGCATCGATCCCGCCACAGACCGCGTGTCCGCCGCGCTCATGCTGGGGCTGCACACCCGCACAGGTCGGCCCGTGCGCCCTCCGCAGTGGCTCACCTGCCGCTACGGGGGGCAAGGCGCCCAGCTCCGATGTCCCCACTGCCGGGCAATCGAACGAAACACCAGACCGGCGGACGAGTAGGTGCGGCCCCGTCACGGCACGGCACGGCAGGGATATAACATCGCTAGCTCACCCAATGGGGTCATCCGTGTGGGGGTACTCGGGCCGAAACCTCCACAGAAGGGATCCCTCATGATCATCAAGAGCATGCACGAAATGGGCATCCGCAGTGAACACGCCTACCTCGCGGGCATGGCCTCCATCGGCCTCAGCATCGCCTCCTGGATAACCAGCCTCCAAGCGGAACCCGGCGCCGGTGTCGACCGCGCCGACCGGTGGGGCATCTTCGTCGGTGAGTGGGCTCCCACCTTCTTCGGCCTCGGTCTGGCCCTCTCTCACTACGAGCAGCAAGACGGCACCCTCACCGCCGCCAGCGTCCACGAACTCCGGGAACGGCAGAAGGCCGGCTGACCACCCCGCTCCCGCTTAAACGAGGCTCCCGCCGTGGAGTCGGCAGGGGCCTCCGCGCACGATGTACTTCCTTCAGCCGACGTTCCGGGGCATCTGATCAGACGAGCACGCCTCCCACCCAGGTGCCGGAAAGGGTGGGAGGCGTGCCCTGCGTGGACTTCCGGCAGCCTGAGCTGAGGGGGACACGAGGCCGCGCGGCGCCACGCCCAGCCTGGCCCGGCAGCAGCAGGACGGCCACCCGGCGCTGCCATACGGGTGGGCAAGCATGGCGGAAGCCGCCTCGCATCGCGCTGATGGAGGAGCATGCGCATCCCGCGCCCGAGGGCGAGGCTCGAACTATGGCGAAGCGCCGCGTGATCGTTTACCCGCCGTCCGAGACCGGCGGTCGACGCGTGCGCGTCGACGGCGTGATCCTCGGGACGGCGTACAGCCTGCAAGATCTCAGCGTGTTCCTCTGCCGTGCGGGCATTGAGGGCTGGACCGAGGTCAACCCGCTGGTCGAGGACATCGTCGAGTCCTACGCGGACCTCATCGAGTGGCGGGGCGGCGGGCCGGACGTGTGGGAACACTGAGGCGCTGTCAGTGCGCCTGGCTCTGGCCCAGTCACGAACTGGGCAGACGTGCCGGCGTGGCTGCATGCGGACTGTCGGCGGGGTCTTGTGGGTCAGCAGCAAGGCGCGTGGCGATGGCAAGAGGGTCGGCGGACGCTTCGGCTGCATCGGCCGCAGCGTCTGTCCGCTCCGCCGTTGCGGCTGAGGGAGCACTGGCCCTCCAGCGTCAGGAGGCCGCCGAGCGGTCGCCCCTCAGGAACGTCGTAGGGACCACGGCAACACGAACCACAGGCACGCGAACATCGCAGTGGTCGCGGCCGTGATGGCGATAGCTGCGACATGGCCGAAGACGACGTCCATGAGCAGGAGAACAGCACCGTTGATCGCCAGTGCGAGGAACATCAGGCCGGCTTCCGCATACCGGGCAGACAGCGCCACGATGCGGGGCTTAGCGCCGCGCTGAAACAGCCCGCGATGCAGGGCCACCGGCGTCGCGAGAACGGCGGCGGTAATGACGGTCAGCAGGAGCGTGGCGGCATAGACGCCACGCTGGAAGGCACTGAGCTGCGGAAAACGGCTGGTGAAGGCTACGCCGAGCAGGAAGGCGAAGAGAATCTGCACACCGGTCTGGGCGACGCGCAGCTCCTGGAGCAGCTCGACCAGATTGCGGTCGGCCCGCTGCTCGGGCGTTTCGTAGCGCGGCGGCTTCGGCCTTGGCTCGCTCGGCATGACCCTCACTGTCCGCGCGACCACCGCGGCACGCGAGTAGGAGCAGACACACGAATTACCCGCCTCCCTGCGGACGTGACACCTGCCCGCCGCCACCAGTAGTGGCGGCCGGGTGGCTCGAGGCGCTGAGCTCGACCGTGGACCTGATCGAGTGGCGCGGTGGTAAGCACGTGAGAGCCTCCGCCGAGCTCCTGCTGGGCTGCTCACCAGCGGCGCAGATGGCGCGGCACCGTAGCAGCCTGCGGCCGGCAGAGCTGCGGACCGGACCCATTCGGCGAGGGCGGCGTTGGCAGGCTGCGCGCGCCTCGGTGGCGAGCATGCGTCGAACGTGGATCACGATTCAGGCGCCGCCGACAGTCGTGGGCGCTTGCCGGGTGCGGTGGTCAGGCGGCGTTCTTCTAACGGCGACGTCCGGCCCGGGCGAGCGCGTCCACCAGCTCCTCGCGGCTCATCTTGGAGCGGCCCGCGATGCCCTGCTCGGTGGCCCGCTGGTACAGCTGTGCCTTGCTCAACTGCCGCAGCTCACTCTTGGCCCCGCCCCGGCCCCGGGCTGTGGCTGACGCGCGGGCCGCCTTCGGCGGGGCCTTCCTTGCGGCGGTCTTCTTCGCCGCAGGCTTGCGTACAGCCTCGGTCCCCTGCTCGCTCCGGGCCACCGTGTCACCGCTGGCGGCGATGAGCGGCTGGCCTGCGAGCTTCCTGGAACGCGCGTCGGCGAACTCCATGCCCAGCTGGTGCAGCCGGTCCGCGTCGACCGCCTCTCTCAGCGCGGGCAGGATTTCGTTCTCCTCTTCCTCCACGTGATGCAGTACGGCGCTGATCCACTCCTCCAGGGCGAGGTCGAACTCCCCGCTCTCCCAGTCCATCTCCAGCAGGTGCTTGCCGAGATTCTCAGCCTCATGGTGTTCCTCGGCGGCGTGCTCGGCTTCCGCCTTCTCCTCGGCCTCGCGGGCCACCGCGGGGTACACCCGGTCCTCCTCGGCCTCACTGTGGGCCTCCAGCATGGCAACAGCCAGCGGAAGCGCCAGCGGCCGGGAACTGCTGTCCTTCTTCATCATGTCGAACAGGCGCTGCAGCTCATGGTGGTCGGTCGTGAGCATGGTGATGACGTCGTCAGCCATGGCAGCACCCTTCTCTCGCCTGGTCGTCTCTGCCCTTGTTGCGTGCCGGGTACCCGAGGTGGCCGTGCCATACGCGGGAAGCGGAGGCCTATGCCGTTCGATCTCGGCCCCCGAGCTTCGCCACCCAGGTGTTCAACCTGGTTGTCAGGGCATGGAGATCGTGCTCCGCAGGGGAGCTTGTTCCGACCTGGCAACCGAGTTCCTCGGCGGTCATGATTTCTAGGGCCCCGGCGTACCGGTCCGAGCCCAGCTCCTTCTTCGGAACTACCTGAGCATGGCCCTCCAGGACGACGAGCGTGGACCCGTCCTGGCGACCGTGGAGCAGTTCCTGCACATGGTCACGCGTGATGGGGCCCCACGTGCCGTCCACTCCTTCCTCCCTGTCCGATACGTCCGAGCACGGTTGTTTCTGTTCGGCGCTCGGCCTGGGACGGCCTTTTGTCGCTCATCGGTATTCCCCCGCATCAGTCGGATGTGGCCAGCACCTGGGGTGCGGCTTCCTTCAGCCGAGTCTTGAGCCACTTGATCTGAGTGAGGGTTTCCTTGTGAAGGACGGTGACCTCGTCGAGCAGGCCGGGGTCTTGTACGGCTTGCGCCACTTGGCCGAGCAGGATCCAGTGGACGTTGACCGCCTCGGCCATCAGATACAACTTGCGCAGGTCGCGCAGGAGCAGCAGCCCTGACTGCGGACGTCGGCCGACGAGTTCGGAGGTCTTGTGCCGGATGGCGCCGAGAGCGGTGGCGAGGGTCTGTGACTCGTGCGGTTCGGACAGGCCCTTGGCGTGGCGGTCGGCGGCCTCGCGCACCCGCGCGGCGTGGGCGTCGCACTGCTGGGCGAGTGTGAGGCAGGTGTAGTGGGTGCCGTGGTCGGCGGCCTGACGGTCGGCGACGGCGCGGAACTCGCTCGCGAGGTCGGTTTCGGCGTCGTGGAGTTCGGAGAGCAGTAGGCCGATCTTGTTCATGACGGTCAGTGCCTTCCGGTCTCGGCGACCCGAGCGTCCGTGAGCTTGTCGACGCGCACGGCGGTGACCTTGTAGACCGGTTGTTTGGAGACCGGGTCCCACTCGGTGCGGGTCAGTTCGTTGGCGGCCCGGGTGTGCCGTTCGGGGACGGTCTGGTCGAAGTAGCCGTAGTGGAACGGCAGGAACACCACCCCGGGGCGGTTCCCGGTCAGCACTGCCGGTGCCTCGACGCTAGTTCCTCGACGGGACTGCACCAGCACGAGGTCGCCTTCGACGATGCCGTGCCGGGCGGCGTCGTCGGGGTGCAGTTCGACCCATACGTCGGGGGCCGCGGCCTGGAGTTCGGGGACCCGGCCGGTCTTGGTCCGGGTGTGCCAGTGGTAGACCTTACGTCCGGTGGTGAGCTGGAGCGGATGGTCCTCGTCAACATCCTCGTGGGGCGGCAGGTAGGGGGCGGCTTTGAGGACGGCCCGGCCGGCCGGGTCATGGGCACGGTATTCGTCGGCCTCGTTCTGCGCGCCCGTGATCAGGTCGTGCCCGTAGTCCTCGCAGACGTCGGCCCTGGTGGGAAACACATGGTCGGTGTAGAGCCGCTCGGTGCCGTGCGGGGCCTCGTCGGTGCACGGCCACTGGATGCCCGGGCTGCTCTTGAGCAGGTCGTAGGTGAGGGCGCTCTGATCGCAGACGCGGCCGCGGGTGAGCGAGGTAAACGCCGTCCACGCCTCCTCGGGACGGGCCCAGGGCAGCAGGGGCCGGCCGTCGCTGTCGCGCAGGTCCATGCGGCGGCCGTAGTCCAGGAGGATGTCGAAGTCGGAGCGGGCCTGCCCGGGCGGGTTCACAGCCTTCTCCGACAGGTGCACGGTGCGGTCGGCGTTGGTGTAGCAGCCGGTTTTCTCGCCCCACACCGCGGCCGGAAGCACGACGTCGGCCAAGGCCGTGGTCTCGGTGGGGAACGCGTCGGAGACCACCAGGAACAACCGGTCTTGGCCGAGGATGGAGCGGATCCGGTGCAGTTCCGGCAGGGAGACGGCCGGGTTGGTGCCGCTCACCCACAGGAACCTCACCGACCCGTCCTCACAGTGCCGGAAGATCTCCATGGCATGGGTGGGCGGTGACCAGTGCGGGATCTGCAGCACGTCCAGGTGCCAAGCGCGGGCGATCTCGGCGACGTGCGCATCGTTCTGCCAGTTGCGAAAGCCCGTAAGAGCACCGTTGGAGCCGGTCTCGCGGCTGTTCTGGGCTGTGGGCTGACCGTTCATCTGGAAGACGGTGCAGCCGGGGCGGCCGATCATGCCGCGGAGCAGATTGACGTTGTTGACCTGGACCGCCGCGGCGGTGGCCTGATGCGACTGGTAGACGCCCTGCAGGACGGTGGAGACCAGACGCTCACCGGTGCCGATGATGCGGGCGGCTTGCCGGATGGTGTCAGCCGGGACGCGGCAGATCGACTCGGCGTGCTCCGGCGGATACTGCGCGACCATGTCCGCCAGTTCCTTGAACCCGACCGTGTGGGCGGTGAGGAAGTCCTGGTCGACCCAGTCGTTGCGGATCAGTTCGTGCAGGATGGCGTTCAGAATCGGCACATTGGTGCCGGGCCGGATGGGTAGGTGGACGTCTGCCTCGCGCGCGGTCGGGGTGGCGCGGGGGTCGATGACGACCAGGCGGGGGCGCTGCGGGCCGTGGAGGCGGTCCAGCATGCGGGCCCACAGCACCGTCTGTGTCTCGGCCACGTTGTGCCCGACCAGGAACAGGGTGTCGCACAGGTCGACGTCGGTGTAGGAGCCGGGGGTGCCGTCGCTGCCGAAGCTCTCCACCAGAGCCCATTCGGCGGTGGCGGTGCACAGTCGGGTGTTGCCGTCCAGATGCGGCGTGCCGATCCCGCCGCGGGCGATGAGCGTCTGCGCGTAATACTCCTCGGCGAACAGCTGTCCGCTGGTGTAGAAGGCCATCGCCAGCGGCCCGTGCTCGGCCAGCACCGCCTGGGAACGGTCCACTACCGCCCCCATGGCGGTGTCCCAGTCCGTGGGCCGTAGCTGGCCGTGGACGCGGATCAGCGGCTCCGTGAGCCGGTCGGGCGAGTTGTTCGCCTGCCAGCCGAACAGGCCCTTCGGCCCCAGCCGCCCACGGCTCACCCGGTCCTCCGCCCGGCCGCGCACCCCGACGGTCTTCCCGTCCGCCACGGCGATGTCCATCCCGCAGCCGTTGGAGCACAGCACGCACGCCGACTGCACCCAGCGATCCACCTGCTCCTGCGCCACCACCAGATGCCGGTCCGTCCGCTCCGGCCAGCGTTCACCGGGCGAGAACGGCAGCCGCCGACCCCAGACGCCCGTGATGCGATCAGCCATCTCACGCTCTCCCGTCACCTTTCCGCACGCCGGCCCCGCGCCTGCGGTGCCCGCGCGATGCCCCCGAATACCCACGGCGCCCCAGCGCAAACCGTGGCGAACTAGCGCGGTACCGACGGGGCAGGCAGCCCGCGTGCCTCATGGCACTCGGCTCATCCCGGCTCAGGACAACCCGCGCAGGGATGCGAATGTGGCGAGGGCAGGGCACGTAGCCCAGCGCGGACCTGTGCCGCGTCCGCGTCGAGCGTTGACCGGTCGCGGTCCTGCCACGTGACATCCAGACGGAAACCGTCGTGGACGGTTCTTGGAAAGACATGGACGTGCAGGTGGAACACGGATTGGCATGCAGCAGCACCGTCTGCGAGAAAGACGTTGATGCCGTCGCACTGAAGGGTTGATCGACGGAGGGCACGTGCGAGGTGATGGGCCACATGAAACAGGTGGGTGCCCAGGGGTTCATCCACGTCTTCCAGGGAAGCGGCATGGATCTTCGGAATGACCAGCATGTCTCCCGGCGCAACCGGATGGATCTCCATGAAGGCCAGTGAGAGAGCATCCTCGTACACCCGGCTCGCTTCGGCCCGACCAGAAACGATGTCGCAGAAAGAGCACCCGGCAACAAGGGTTTGCGCGCCCACGCCTCCATCATCCGCTGGGACGGTGCGCTCCTGGGGTGTGCGGGTGATGCGTGGGGTCCTGCGGGAAGGAGACCCTACTACTCAGGGAGGCTGACGTGACGCGTGATCGAATGGGGCTGGCCGAGGTCCTGGCCGCGGCGGAGCATGCCGCGCCGGTGGCTTCTGTCGACGTGGTGGCCCGCAATCTGCGGGACCGGTTCGGCGCGCGCAGCGTGTCGTTCCTGTTCGTCGACCTCGTCTGCCGGCAGGTGGTCCGGGTCAGCGAGGAGGCGGCCACGCAGCAGGGCCACCGCGCCGAGCAGATCCCCTTGGCCGGCAGTGCCTACGACGAGGTGCTGCGCACCCAGAAGCTGGTGCAGGCGCAGGACGGCGGGGATGGCAAGGGGCATCGGGTGCTCGCCCCGGTCAGCAACCGCGGCGACACCATCGGCGTGCTGGAACTGTTCCTGCCCCGTGTGACGCAGGAGGTGCTGGAGCAGGTCGAGCAGGCCGCGCACGCGCTGGCCTACATCCTCGTCACCAACCGCCGCTTCACCGACCTGTACCACTGGGGCCAGCGCACCACACCGATGAGCCTGGAGGCCGAGATCCAGCGTCAGCTGCTGCCCTCGGCCTCCTGCTGCGAGGCGGCCGAGTTCGCACTGGCCGGGGCCTTGGTGCCCGCCGACGAGACCGCCGGTGACACCTACGACTACACGCTCGACCGGGACACCCTGCATATGTCGGTCACCGACGCCATGGGCCACGACGTCGACGCCGCCCTCATGGCCACCCTCCTGGTCAACGCCTCTCGCCGCGCCCGCCGCGCCGGGGCAAGTCTGGCGGAACAGGCCCGCCAGACCCACCAGGCCCTGCTCGACCACGGCCGAAACACCTTCGCCACCGGCCAGTTGCTGCGTATCGCCCTGGACGGCAGCGGCGCACACCTCGTCAACGCCGGCCACCTCTGGCCACTGCGCCTGCGCGACGGCACCGTCGACGAAGTCCACCTGGAGATCAATCTGCCCTTCGGCGTCCCCGCACAGGGCACCTACCGCGTCCAGAACCTCGATCTACGCGCGGGCGACCGCCTGCTCCTGTACACCGACGGCATGCAAGAACGCCAGGCAGAAACCCTGGACCTGCCCGGCCTGATCCGTGACACCGCCTCCGAGCATCCCCGCGAAGTCGTGCGCATCCTGACCGCCGCGGTCATCGACGCCTGCAACGGGCACCTTCAGGACGACGCCACCGTGCTGTGCCTGGACTGGCACGGCCCCCACAACGGTGGGCGCCGCGCGCAGGGCGGAGCCGACGCCTGACCCGGACCCAGCCCCAGCCCCAGCCCCAGCCCCAGCCACCCGTCATCGCCCGGCCGACCGGGCGAAACGACAGGAGACGAGATGGACTGGCCACAGGTTCGCCCAGCAGATGGCAGATCGAGCAGGGCGGCGCGGGCCTCCTCGCCGCCCCGAGTGTGCTGGGGGAGGCACGGGCGACTCGGGGCGATGCGGTCGGGCCACGGGACGGCAGGCGGCCATGGCAGGAAGTGACCTGCTCGGAGTGATCAACCCCGCCACCTGGGACCTCCACGTCGTGGGCATCCGACGAGTTGTGGCGTTTGGCCTACGCGGACCAGGCGCTGCGTCGAGCGTGTCCTGGTCGCTGCAGGTCACGACGATAATGGCCTATGAGGCGCTGGAGGTCACGCCCAGCCGGCTTGGGAAAGACCCGCAACGTTGATCCAGCCCAGTGGCCGCGGTTCCCTTCGGCGACAGGACTGTCGGTCCCTGCTGTGCGTGGCCTCGCTCGGTGGGTACCCGGCGGCCGAGGGCGGTGAACGGCACCGCCGAAGCACGGGGAAGGAGATCGACCATGACCCAGC
>NZ_JBEYXD010000165.1:0-8677 GCF_040644975.1 Streptomyces sp. NPDC046900
GCCGCGGGCGGCTACCTGGTGCTGCGGCGTCGCAGGGCCTCCCGGGGCTGACATCTGCAGGGCATGACGGTGCCCCCGCACCCGTCCGGGCGACGGGTGCGGGGGCACCGTCGTATGCGGATCGGGGCTGAGCAGGCGAGACGCTGACCTGAGCGTTCGCGGAACGCTCGCCGACGTTCCCCCCTTGCTCCCCGCCACTCGCCGTCCGGTCGGGCACGCAGGGGGCACGGTGATGTACCGCGTGAGCTGCGGCGCTCGAAGTTATAGGCGAATGACGACCAGGGCTATGTCGTCGCTGGCGCCGTTGGCGACGCCGAGGCGGGCCAGCAGCGTGTCGGCCAGCTGGTCAGGGGCAAGGGTGGTGTCCTGAGCCAGGGCGTCGGTCAGGCGGGCCAGGCCGGTGTCGATGTCCTCGTCGCGGCGCTCGATGAGGCCGTCGGTGTAGAGCACGAGAGTGTCCCCCCGGGTGTAGGTCATGCTGGCCTGAGGGCGGGGGACATGATGCGGGCGGGCGCCCAGGGGCGGATCGGTGGCCTGGTCCAGCAGTTCGCAGGTCCCGTCGCGGCGGAGCAGGACGGGCGGTGGGTGCCCGGCACTGCTGTAGATGATCAGTCTGGTGCGGGGGTCGATGAGTACCTTGACCGCGGTTGCGGCCGTCGCGCATTCAATGGAGCGGGCGTACAGACCGAGGATTTCCAGGGCCTGGGCGGGGCTGGGCAGGGCCCGGATGGCTGCACTCAGGGCGCTGCGCAGCATGCCCATGACGGCCGCGGCGTGCAGGCCGTGGCCGACGACGTCTCCGACCGCCACCGAGTAGCGGTCGGGCGGCAGGTCGACGAGGTCGTACCAGTCGCCGCACACGTTGAGTGATGTCGTCGCGGGCAGATACCGCACGGCGACGTTTTCGTAGCGGAGCAGGTCAGGGTCGTCGAGCATGGCTTCCTGCAAGGTGACGGCGACCTGGCATTCGCGGGCGTGGGCTTGTCGCAACTCCTGATTCAGCCGCTGTAGCTCGCGCGCCCTCACGTAGAGCTCGGCTGCCATGCCATTGTCGAGCTCGGTGAACTGACGTGCCCCGGGTGAGTGGACGAAGGCGGTGACATCGTCGGCCCGCTGGACGACCCACTTCACGCTGCCGTCCGGCCCCCGAATCGGGGTGCGGACCACGGACCACCACCGCTCCTCGAACCTGCCCGGCTGGTCGGGGGCGGGCATGTCGTACCGCTGCAGCGTCAGAGTGTCCGGCTTCCCGGTGTCCAGGACCTCCAGCAATGATGCCTTTACGTATTCTGCGTCCTCGGGGGCGCCGGGATTCCCTGGTAGGGCGTCGAAGAAGTACTTCCCGATCAGCTCTTCCCTGGTTCGCCCGGTAATCTGCAGACATGCCGGGTTGACGTAGCGGATCACCAGGTCCTCGTCCAGCACCAGATACGGACTCGGCACGGCGTCACAGAAAGCTGTGAAATCGATGTCTAGTGACATACGCGCTCTCCACGGTCCGCGAGCGCGACCACCTCACATGTCATTCTATGGGCGATCCAGGGTCGGGGGCTCGCCGGCCTCAACCAGCGCCTGAGCTGCGCGGCTGGAATCTGGCGTGGGCGTCGGTTGACAGCCGCGAGGCGCCGGTTCACCGTCGTCCTCCGCAGACCGCGTGCAGGTGGCCACTCGCAGTTCCACCTGGTCAACAAGCGGCGTCGGTCTGACCAAGCTCAGGAGACGGCGGACGTCAGGTACGTCAGGTAGACCCCTCCCTCGCAAGCAGGCATCTTTTGCAGGGTCCAGCGGCCGTTGACGGTCGCGGAGGAGAAGTTCGACTCGGCGTCGTCCTCTTCCACCTCGCCCTCCTTCAGGGCGTATCCGGCCTTAGGGAGCTGCTTGTGCAGGAAGGCCAGCGCGGAGTCGAAGCCGCCCCGCACGACTGTGGCAACGACGAGCCGGTTACCGGTGCGATGCTGCACCGAGGTGACGACCGCGTCGTCGGGCACCGGCAGGGTCGCCGGGAAGTCCGTGGGAAACGGCAGTGAGGCGGCGGTGGGACAGCCGCGGGGCGCGGTGTCGACCACCTTCGCGGCAGACGGGTCTTCTCCTTGCACGGCCGCATACCGCGTCTGTCTCTCGGGTTCGGCGTGCTTGGTCGTCGCCGAGCATCCGGTGACAGCCGCCAGGCTGAGGAAGACGCCGACCAATGCGGCAGCGGGGACGAGCGACTTCACTTACTGGCCTCCTTTGGGCTTCTTGTGTGCGCCGCGGACCACGGCGTCGTACGCGCCGTACAGCGTGTTGCCGGTGGTCTGGCGGGCGATGGAGGCCAGTGCGTCGTAGTTCTGCGCGCCGCCGGTAGCGCAGGCGCCGGTGCAGCCGTCGGCGTAGGCGGCGAGCACGCGGCCCTGGGCGTCGAGGGTGACGTCGTTGAAGTCCAGGAGATTGCGGTCCTGGCCGCAGGTGGTGCCGCCGGTGCAGATCGAGCCCTTCTGGACCGGGTCGGTGGGGGTGGCGTCGACGGTGACCCAGGACTGGCCGCCGTCGTAGGTGGTGGACACGTACAGGTGCCAGACGCCCTTGAAGTTGGCCGTGTCCTGGTAGTTGCCGCCCGTGGTGGTGCCCAGGAAGGCGAAGGCGGCGCGGCCGTCGTCGCCTGCGGTCACGGCCGGGAAGACGATGTTCTTGATGCCGAGGGCAGCGCCGACGTTCTGGTCGTACAGCCACGTCTTGCCTTTGTCGTGGCTGACGGCGATACGCGCGGTGCCGTCGCTGTTCTGGTAGCCCATGTAGACGGTCCCGCCGGCCCCGATCCCCACGCTCGGGTCGGAGTCGCCGGGGGTGCTGGAGGGGTTCTTGCGGACCGTCCACGTCAGCCCGTTGTCCTCGGAGACGGCCACGGCCTGGTTGCCGCCGCAGCCCTTGTTGGGCACATATGCCGTGCCGTCCGGCGCGACCTTGACGTGCCCGTGCAGGCCTCCGCAGTCCAGGAGCGAGTACATCGGGACGGCGGGCCCGTAGGTCAGACCGCCGTCCCGGCTGACCGCGCAGGAGGCGTCGGCGATGTCCTGCGAGCAGTAGTAGACGGCGTTCGGGTAGGACGTGAGGGCGCCAGGTCCGCCCGGGGCGAAGGGGCCGCCGCCGATGGTCTGGTGGTCCACACCGGAGTTGATGCCGGAGCCGCTCGTCGGCGTCCATGTCTCGCCGTCGTCGTCGGTGTAGCAGGTCAGAGCGGTCTTGCCGGCGAGCTGCGACTCGAAGGTGCGGTGGGTGGCCGGGTCGGTGAACAGGATGGGGTCGAGGCTGGTGGTGCTGCCCTGGGGACAGCCGCTGGCCGCGTTCGCGCTCTTGTCCTGCCAAGCGGCGGTGCCGCCGCTGTCGTAGGTGACCTTGAGTGTCGAGGTGTACGCCTGGAACATCGCGGCGCCACTCGCGCGGTTCACGCCGATCGAGGGTTCACCGGCATTGTGCGCGTCCTTGATGGTGTCGGGCGCTGAGGAGTTGGCGTACGTCGGTGGGACGGCTGTGCTCGGAGGCGGATCGACCGGGTCGGCAACAAGGCTCGCCGTGCCGGTGAAGCTGTCGCCGAGCGGTGCGTACGGCACCACGCGCACGGTGTACGACGCCGTCAGCGCCGGAAGCAGCACGGTCTCGGGGTCGCTGGAGGACGCCGAGGCGGCCACCTCGCGGCCGTTCGCGTCGAGGACGTAGAGGTCGAAGTCGGCTGCGCTGTCAGGCCACTTGATGTCGATGCGCAGGCTGTGGCCGGCGTCGTAGCCCGCAGGCACGGACACCTTCAGGGCATAGTCGTCGCAGAGTTGCGGATTCCCGCAACTCACCGTCCCGGAGGTGCCCGAGACGTTGGGCACGACGAAGGGGCCGGCGCTCCACGTGGCCGTGAGCGCTGCGTCGCTGACCGATCCGGAGGACGAAGCGGCGGCGTCGGCCGACACATTCGGCAGGGCGCCGGCGACGAGCGCCATCAACCCGACGGTAATGCGCCCCCGCAACCGAGGATTGCGCTGGAGACGCAGGGCGGAGAAGAGAGCCACAGATACCTCGCGAGTTCGTGAGTCGGACGAGGACGGGTGGTGCGTGGCGATACTGATCAGGCCTTCGTCTGCTCTACGGGGAGGTAGGCGGCGTCCGTCGCAAGGAACCCGAACTCTCTTCGAAACGGTTTCCACAGCGCGCGGGGACCGAGCCGGGTCGGCGGCTCACGAACCCGATCAAGAAGCTGGGTGCGGTTGCGTGCTCGTCTCCAACTCGTGCCCCTGCCAGTTCATCAACCGCCGGCTTTGAGCGGCAACGCAGCTTCGTACCCAGAAATGGGACAGGCCGCGGAACAGCTGCTGGGTGTCGGTCGGCCATGGTGATTCGGCCGGCTCCGCGGCCGGGGCGGGCTGCGGCTCGGGCTGGGGTGGTTCGAGGGCGAGAACGTGCAGGGCAGCGGTGATGCTGGGCAACGCTTCGATCGGCGGCCTCACTGAGGTTGTCGGATTGGGCCGGGCACATTCCTGGGATCACTGCGGCACCTAGGCCTCTGAGAACCGCTGTTCGGCTTCCTGGGGTCGGCTCGGGTCATGAAGCTGGGCGCGTGGAGAACCTTGTGCATTGTCCGTCCGGGCACACACGACGGTCCATCAACGACGACGAGATCGTCGGCTGTGCGGTGGTGCCAGGTCCTGGCGGGCGCGCCCGTGAATCGCGTGACATACGACACTCGGCAGTCGACCAGAGCCTGTGCTGCAGGGCTGCGAGTGAGCAAACTCCGAGTGGGGCCGGGGCTGAACCTGAGCCGACCCGGAACGGCGGACAAACGAAAGCCCCCGCCCGGCCATAACGACCGAGCGGGGACATGGAGGGCGCCTCCAGCAGATCATCCGGGGATCCGGCGCTTCAGCCGCACCGAGAGCTCCTCACGAATCTCTGCCGCAAGGACTCCGTCTCGACCCCAAACGACGACCAGCTCCGCCACATGGCGCAGCTTGATGTTCGTACACATCGAAGTCTCGCGGAGCGCGTCCCAGGCCTCGTCAGGGGTCATCCGGCCCACGGCCACGATGACGCCCATCGCCTGGTCGATCGCTGCATGGGAGGTCACCGCCTGCTGAAGCTGAGCAACCTGGGTCTCCAACTGTCTGATCCGATCGGGGGTGTCGAGCTCCTGTACCGCGCCGGGGAGTTCGTCGGCGTGGGTGTCCACGTCGCCTCCGTGGTGTGGTGGTGGTCAGCACTCCATGGCTGGTCTGCCCTGCCTTGCGCAACGTAAGCCCCGCTTGGTCCGCGGGCCTACTGTCTTCACCGTCACACCGATGGCGCAGGCGCGCAACAATGCGCTACAGCTGGTGGCGCCATCTCGGCTCTGGGTTGCGGTGCGGCATGCGGATGCCCCTGCTCGCCGTGGAGAACGCACAGGGGCTCTATCGTGAGGCTGTCGTCCTCTCCACGCGTGCGGATAGCAGAGCCTCGGCGGTGTGAATCCTCGCCCTTGATGTACTGCGCGAACGGGTCTGCAAGGATCGCGACGTTTATCGCCGCACCCTGCATGATCTTCGGATCGCCCATAGTGGCGGCCGTGCCGCTCGACATCTGCCCGTACAGGACGGCAGCAGCATGTAATGCCGCGGCCGGAACTCCTGGTCTGTGTTCACGCTTCCCCTCCCGGTTCAGCTAAAGGTCGGTCCGGCCGCCGAAGTACTCGGGCACCTTCTCGCGCAGCGTGCGCTCCACATCGGCGAACTCGTAGGCCTCCGCAATCTCGCGAGGGAAGTGCCTGATCTTGGTGGACGATGCCCACTTGCCGGGCTGAAGGCTGAGGGCTACCGACTTTCGGCGCCGGGCGGTGTCACCGGTGGGGTGCTGGAACCGCTCGTATGGCGTCCAGGACCAGCTCTGATTTTGCGAGCAGGGGCAGACCCGTCACGGGGGGAAACGAGCCTGCCCCTGCACGCTGGCGCCCGCGAACCTCCCCCCGGAGTGCAGACGCCTCGACCCCGCCCGGGGTCACTACGTCCAGCGCGGCCCGGGACTGGAGTGTCACAGGTGACGGCCGGCGGTTGCAAGGTCAACACAATTGTGGATAAGAGCCCTTGACGGCGCCACGAAACGGCCACGAAATACGCAAAGGCCTTGGCGCGTCCGTCGTGGGTGCCGGAGTTCTACGCGGCCTCTCTGCGCTGCGCTTGATCACTTCATGGTGTGGACGATCCTTGGCCCGTGGCGCCCTGGGGCCTCTGACCTTCGCTGACGCCGATAGGACAGGTCATGCAGCGCGTCCCGAACGCCCCCACGCCGTGAACCCGCACATCGAATGGCCCAACCGCAACACAGTGGTTGCGGAATCTGCACAAGAACACGCCAGACGGCGCTCAATTGGTGCGGAGCGTCAAATTGGAACTACTGCGGCGTCGCCAACCGACCTCAGACCCAGGCAGCTTGTAGAGATGCTGTTCTCAAATCACGGCTATGCCTGCACGAATGTGTAGACCGCGCCCTTAACCAGCTGGGTAGAAGCGCGGTTTTACTGGATGCTCGGCACGCTCCGTGATTTCATCCTTTGCGCTGCCGGGGTCGCGCGACGGTTCCCGAAACTGGACGTAGCGCGCCTGCAGCCGCGGCTCGCGGTTTGTCCCCACATGGGCCGCTCCCCTTGCAGAACATTCATACGAAGGGCAGTCTTACTATGAACTCCGCTCCTCAGGTGCAGACCGTTGAGATCTCCGACGCTGAGCTCGACGACATCTCCGGCGGCCTCAGCCCGCACGCCAGCGTCATCGCCGGACCCACGACCCTCAGCGACTCTGATGTCCTGGCGCAGGTCGACGCAGTCAAGAGCGAGGTCATGGGAGCCGCCAGCCAGTACCACCAGGCCGGTGTCTTCGTCTCCTTCTGATCGGTAGCCTTGCGCAGCTGAGCCGTCGACAGTTGTCGCCGTGGCTCACACTTGAGCGCCCTCCCGCAGCTCCGCAAGGGCTTCGGGAGGGCGCTCATGCGCCGAGGGAAGACACCCGTAGTGAGCACCGCAATAGGAGTTCATCCTTAGCTACGTACGGGTTGTCGCGTTGCTACTAGGAGGGCTCAAGGCAGTCCCCTTGCCACCGCCAAGGTCCTTGTGTGTACGACTCTGCTGTCGTCCTCGTCTGCCGTCAGATCCGCAAAGCACCGGCACTGGTGTTGTCAAAGCTGAACGAGAGGGCCGCGCAGGTAGTCCAGCTCCGTTGCCAGGTAGAGGACCCGCCCGTCCCCGACCGGCAGGGATTGGCTGGGCAAGCGATCGAGTGAGCCTCGGGTCAAGCTAGACCGATCATGGCAATCGGGTCTACGTCGGCCACAGGTCCTCCCCGCGGCGCCCTGGCGCGGGTCGTGGCTGAGGTCGGAATCGAACCGGCGACCTTCTGCTTTCCAGGCGAGTTGATCCAGTAGCGTCCGCCGAAGTGGTGTACGCCTCGACGATGTTGCGCGCCCTCGCGCGCGGACTTACGCAGCGCGCTGTCCGCTGCCATCATGGCGTGGCCGACCTTCCTCTCCAGCTTGGTCGACCGCGCCCGGGTCCTGGACTGATCATCCAGGTCTCTCCCCCGGAGCGCCCCCCGGCGGGGCCCTGATCAGGTCTCGCCGGGCTGGACTTGCTCCTACGCCACGCCTGCGCCTCCTCCGCCACGGAGGACTGAGGCGGTCATACCCCTACCGCTGGGCGTGAATGGCGTGCATGATCGTTTCGCGCCCCCCACGCACGACGACGTACGCAGAGGGGGCGGTGGGAGCTTGAAGGGCCATGTGCAGACCCGAGCCACGGTGGTACGTGCCGGGAACACTGTGACGCTCGTATCCATCGAGGCCTGGTACCGCGGCCAAATCCTGGCCCCCGTCGACACGGCGATCATCGAGGCGGCGGCCGGCAAGCTTCGCCAGGATTTGCCCGAAACACAGCTGTGGGTGATGGCGCGGCTCACCGCCCAGTCCGCCGAGGACCTCGACCTCCAGCAATGGAACACCTGCCAGGGCGTGGATTCCCGTGCAGCGTGACTGCGGCACCAACGGGTGACCGGCACATCGCCGGAAACGGCTCGTCCCGGCCGCAGGGACCTCACCGTCGACGGCGCCTGTGTCAGAGTGAATCCCACACCCTCCGATCGGACAGCGGTCGCTCATCAGGCCTGCCTCGCTCACCGCTCACCGTTCACCGTTCACCGTTCACCGTTCACCGTTCACCGTTCACCGGCGAGGTGGGTACCGCCCGCGCAGCCGACTGCACTTCGACGCGCGCGTCCTCGGCTGCAGGCGGGCGATGACGCGGACGCCTCGGTACCAAGGGCCAACCCCAACACGCTTTCCGAGCGCCGAACCCGCCTGCCTCGCTGTGTGGCAGCCCACCGTACAGACTCCACCGTCGACGTCCGCAAACAGTGCGCCCCATCGATAGCTCGCTACTACGGCAGCCCTGCTTCCCTCGTCCAGTGTGCAAGGGCCGCAACAGCCGCCGTTGGAGCATCCGTTCCCCGCCCGGATTCGGGATCTGTGACGCTTGAACATTCGGGTGCGCTGTCTACCTGGCGGGTTCGCTCATCGCTCCGGCGACGGCGGACGGTTAGGGGGCGCCGCGCCCGTGGCGTGCCCGTTCGACAGGTACGCCAGGGGCGAGGGAGCACCGGAGCGCTCCATGAACGGGCCGGTCGGCGTTCTCCCACGTCAG
>NZ_JBEYXD010000166.1:0-8508 GCF_040644975.1 Streptomyces sp. NPDC046900
AGCCTCAGCCATGCGCCCAGACGGTAGCCACAACGACACGACCCCATGCCGTGAACTGCGAAGACAAGCACGGTAGTTCAGTCAACAGTCAGGTGGCGGCAGGCACCCTCGACCGCGCCGGTGGCGATCGGCCACCCGTTGTTGAGCGCGGTGTCATAGTGAAGCTGGTCGAGGTGCCCGGTCAGGTAGTGCTCGCAGGCGTCGACGGCCTCGCGCCGGGAGCCCGACAGGTGTTCCCGCTCCGCCTGGGCGGTCATCTCGGCGGCGACCCGGGCGGCGTGACCCGCGAGGATCGCGGTCAGATGGTCGGCCGCCCAGGCCTCGGCCTCGGTGGTGCCGGGTTTATGGAAAGCGCGGCCGGCGGCCCAGACGTACTCGGCCACGTGCACGAAGTCCAGCAGGACGTGGACCGTGACGCCGCGTCGGACGGTCTCTGATGCGATCAGGTCAAGCTGGTGACGGGCGCCGTCGACCAGGACGACCCACGGCCGCAGGTGCTTCGGGTCACGGGCCTCGGCCTGGTCGAAGACGTCGGCGATGACCTGCTCGGGCGGGCGGACCAGTGAGGCGGTGCACCACTTGTTCTCCGCCCTCGGCCCCGGACGGGCGGGACGCTCGCCGCTTCGGCCGCCGGGCGGGTGGATCACATCGTGCGGGCGCCTGGGCGCCGGTCGGGTGTCGAAGACGCAGGCCACGGTCGCCATCCGCTTCCGGTTCGGCTTCTCGCCCGGCGCGAGCCGGCCACGATGGCCGGCGGCGGCTTTCTCAGCGGCCCGGCGGGTGGCCTCGCGCAGGGCCTCCGGGCGCATGACCACGCCCTTGCCGTCCACCTGGACCACCAGCGGCATCTCGCGGCTGTACGGCACCGGGATCACGGTCCGGTAGAAGCCGTCGACGTCGACCGCGGCGGCGACCACGAGCTCTTCCAGCCTGCGCTTGCCGAGCACGTTCCCGCAGCGGCGTGTCACCGCCTGGTGGGCCTGGTCGAACGAGCCGCGGACGGCCTCGGTCACCGCGAGCCGCCGTAATCCCGTCGAATGCCGGCCCGCTGGTAGCGACAGCACAGCGTCAGCGGGATGGACATTGCCCACACCCCGGCCCCGGTGGGCGACCCGAGTAACCCGGACCATCCCGAACACGCTGGCCAGCCAGCGCGAGTGTCCCGTCTCCCGCCAGGGCCGCACCCGGCCTTCCGGACCCACTACGACCGGGACGCCACCGGAACGAACCTGTTCCTCCTCCCGCACCGCGCGCAGGTCAAGATGGTCCTGCAGCAAGAGGCGAAGCAGTTCCCGCCCGGCCGCGTCGAGGTATTCCTCCAGTTCAGTGTGGGTCCACGTGCCCGCATCGCTGCCCGACAGCATGGTGGTCAGCGTCTCGAAGGCGCTGAAGGAGTCGGCAAAGGGGTCAGCGATGGCATGAGTGTCGTACGGTGTCATCTCCAGGGCTCTTCCCGTCCAGCATCGATTGGGTCGCACCTTCGAATGTAGGCGTGGAAGAGCCCTGTTGTTAACGGGAGTTGGGCGAAACGCCACCCCGGCGGCGGGCCAAAGTGAACAGGCCGGGGACATCCTCGTCCAGCCAGCCCCGCTCCACCAGCCGCTTCAACTTCGACCGCGTGCCCTCGATCTTCCCGGTCTCGGCCGGCAGCCCGATCCTCGGCACGATCTGCTTGGCACGGACCGGCCCCGGCGCATCCGCCACCACCTCCACGATGTCCCGATACACCCCCGGCAGGACCTCCGCCCCCATCCCCGGCTGCCAGTTCGGCACCGTCAGCACCCCGATGACGTGCCGCTCCGCCCCCGCATAGGCCGACACCACCGGCTCACCCTCGATCGACCGGTCGGCATCGATCGCGACAGCCGGCTTCTCCGGGGTCATCTCCGCCAGCACTTCAGTGACTGTCTCCCGCGTGATCCGGAGACGCTCCAGCCCCGCCCTGGCCAACTCCAGCTTCCCCGACAGCTCTGCGACCTCGGCTTCCAGCTCCTCCACCCGAAGCTGGGCAGCTGCCTCGCGCGCTTCCAACTCCTCGAACAGCGAGCCCATCCGCCACGCCTCCTCCACCACCACGGTAGAGACGAGAAATCCCGAACACAGCCCCGCTGCCCGGTGACTCTGAAACTCAACCGTTTGCCGCTGAGGGTTGACCGGCAGCACGGAGGATCAGAACCAGCCGTCCATGCGGACAGCTCAGTCGGGCGAAGTCGCGCCGCGGTACTGGACCACCTCATCGAAGATGCTCCAGCCGTCAATCTCTTCAGTCACGGGATCGTCGGTACGCCAACCGCGTTTCAGGGCTGCGTCGAGCAGGGTCCTGACAGTGCCCGGCTCGTGCAGGTTCACCGTTCTGCCGAGCTCCGTGCCGACGGCTCCGGATGGCATGAGGTACCCGTCAGGGACAAGCCTGCCGGAGCCTGCCTGGAAGACGATGCGGAGACGCCCCCTCGCTTTGAACTGGCGGATGACGAGGGTTTCGCAGCAGACCTCGTATTGACCGTTGCCCAGGGGGCGGTGGGTGTGGCTCAAGGTCCAGAGGAAGTTCTCCCCCTCGACCACGAGACATCGTGCCCTCTTATCGCTGCGAGCCATCCGCCAATGCTAGCGAGAGCCCGTTGACCAGCGCGATCAATCTTCAGCATCGGAGACACCCGCTCAGCAATCCCCAGCTCGGCCCCTCCCTTCAGAGGAACTGCACCCATCATCGATCTCCGCCTTACAGTGTGGACGGCAGGTCTTGCTCGACCCAGACGAGCTTGCCGCCCGTTGCGGGGCGGAAGCCCCACCTGCTGGACAACTGGGCGATCAGGAACAGTCCCCGGCCGATTTCGTCGACGATGCGGGCATGGCGCAGGCGCGGGTAGCACTTTCCGCTGTCAAAGACTTCGCAGGTCAGGGCTTGGTGCTGGATGAGTCGTAGCCGGATCGGGCCGGCGCCGTGGTGGACAGCGTTGGTGAGCAGTTCGCTGATGATCAGCTCTGTTGTGGGCACGAGATGCTCCAGCCCCCATGCGCTGAGTTGATGGGCGGCCAGGTGCCGGGCGGTGCTGACGACGGTCGGCTCGGTTGGCAGGTCCCAGGAGGCGATGTGGGCCGCGTTGAGTGTGTGGGTCCGGACAAGGAGCAAGGTGACGTCGTCGGGTGCTGCCTGAGTCGGCACGGTTTCCATCACTGAGGAGCACAAGTCTTCCAGGGACTGTTCGGGTTGTGCCAGGGCGGTGCCGAGGCGGTGCATGCCGACGTCGATGTCGTCGTCACGGGATTCGACCAGGCCGTCGGTGTAGAACGCGAGCAGGCTGCCTTCGGGCAGTTCGACTTCCACGGCGTCGAAGGGGACCAGCCCGAGGCCGAGGCCGAGTGGGGCTCCGGTGGGTAGGTCGGGGAAGGTGACCTGGCCTTGTGGGCGGATGATGGCGGGCGGGGGGTGCCCGGCCCGTGCCATGGTGCACCGGCGGGTGATCGGGTCGTAGACGGCGTACAGGCAGGTGGCGCCTACGACCGTGGGGGTCTGGTCCGCGGCGTCGGCGTCTTCCTCGGCCAGTCGCTGGACGGTGTCATCGAGGTGGGCCAGCAGTTCGTCGGGAGGCAGCTCCAGGTCGGCGAGCGTGCGTACGGCGGTGCGGAGCCTGCCCATGGTCGCGGCTGCGTTGATGCCGTGTCCGACGACATCACCGACGACGAGGGCCACCCGGGCGCCGGACAGCGGGATCACATCGAACCAGTCGCCTCCGACGCCGGCGTCCGTGTCGGCCGGCAGGTAGCGCCCCGCCGCCTCGACCGCCGGGCCGCCCGTCAAACGGTGGGGGAGCAGGTTGCGTTGCAGGGCGAGGGCCGTGGTGTGTTCGCGAGTGTATTGGCGGGCGTTGTCCAAGGAGAGCGCGGCCCGGGTGACGAGCTCCTCGGCGAGGAGCAGGTCATCCTGATGAAACGGAACGGGGTCCTCGCTGCGGCTGAACAGCGCGACACCCAGGACGGCGCGCCGCGCAATGATGGGCACGATCATCAGGGAGTGCATCCCGTACTCCCGGATCTTTTGCGCCCACGCTGGATCCTGGTCGACCCATGTCCCAGGAGAGGCGTCCAGCATCGGTTCCAGGTGGGACCTTCCCGTGCGCAGAACGGTGGCGAGCGGCGAGGTCGGGGGGACGAAAACCGTCTCCCCTCGCACAAAGGCCGACTCTGGCGTTCCTGGGTGGATCGAGGCCTGACCGGCACGGCGGAACACGGTGGGGCGATCGTACATTGGGTCGATTCGGGCAGAGGGCTCTTTGCCGAATGGAACCGACTCCGCCAGGTCGACGGTGACGTAGTCGGCCAACAGGGGCACGGCGAGGCCGGCCAGTTCCTGTCCGGTCTGCATGACGTCCAAGGTGCTCCCGATGCGCGTGCTGGCCTGGCTGAGGACGGCAAGGCGCTCGCGCACCCGCTGGTTGCTGGTGACATCCACGGTCAAGGAGCACACCCCCAGTGCCTGGCCGTCCGCGTCCTGGAGGCAGAAGAACGAGGCCGCGAACGCATGCTCCCGGCGCGGATCTTCCGGCGGCCATGCCCGGTACTCGTGGACCGCGGAAGTGCCGCTCGCCAGCACCTGCCGCATCACCGCTTCAAGGGCCTCGGCCTCAAAGCCGGGCAGTGAATCGGTGAGTCGGCGGCCGAGCCGCCGGTCACGGGAAATGCCGTCATGCTCCATCGTGTCGTTCACCCAGGTACAGCGCAGTTGCGGGTCACGAATGGCGATGCCGACCGGCGCACGGGCAAGCAGCGACTCCCGCACCGATCCGTTCACCATCCCCGAGGACAACGCGCCTATGTCGGTCAGGGATACCAGCCACCGGTGGGTTGCGTCCTGTCCCCGCAGCAGCAGGAGACGCAGGCTCAGGTTGAGCGTGCGGCCGTCGCGGTGGCGGATTGCCGCGGTGCCGGACCAGCCACCTTGGGCACGGCACTGCTCGGCGAACGCTGATACCCCCAGCGCCTCCTCCGAGGACGGCAGCACGAGTGTGGCGGACCGGCCCACCACGTCCTCAGCGCAGTACCCGACAACGTGCTGAGCGGCTTGCGTCCACGCGACCACCGTCCCTTGCTCGTCGATCACCGCTATCGCTGCGTCGGATATCTCGCGCAGCCTCAGCGGCTCCAAGAGTGCGGCCTGGTCAGTGCTCATCATTATGGTTCCCATCAGGTGCGTAGGTGCGTAGGTGATCCGCCGCAGGCCTTACCTGCGTTGGCCGCAACCTGGCCGGTGGCGTCGGTTGCGCCGGGCGCCTGGTGACCTGCATTGCGAGGGGTGAATCCGTCGGCGGCGAGTTCCGGATCCTTCACCACCAGGACGTCAAATTAGGACTATACAGACCAAAACCTTCTACGCAACCCTCTCCGGCAGGCCGAGTCGGCCGCGCTGGATGCAGGCCGGTCAATGTCGCATCGGATCAGTAAATCTGCAGCTCGCAGCCCCATCAAGGCTACGCCGTGCACCATTCGGCCGGTCGGAACGAGCGACTTCAGGCCGCCTCGAGCCAGGCCGGCTCGGGCCTGATCGATCACCTGACTGGACCATTTAGTCCAACATTGTGCCTTCGTCTCACACATGGGCTGGCTCAAATTATTTCGCATTGTGCGCCCATTGGCGTTAGGCGACTCTTGGGTCATGTCCCGCAGCGAGGTGAGACGGCGTCGTGGACGGTTACGGCGACACGCCTGAAGATGTCGCCGCGACCGTTGATGTCGCCGTGGAGTTTGGTCTGGCCGGTATCGAGGGCGAGTACACCTCGGGCAATCCCGATCAACCGATCCGCGGCTTCGACGAGGCAGTCAATCGCGTACGTAGCGCTGTCGACGCGGCCAGGGGGCGGATCGTCGTTACGGGCCGCGCCGACAACTTCATCCAGGGGCGACCTCGCCTCGGCGGCGACAGGCATCAGTTTCGAGCGCATCAGCGAACTACTTCCCCGCGGCAAGAACTAGCCCAAACTCGACGAACCACCGCTCCTTACCTGCTGATTACAAGAAGAAGGCAGATTGACGTGAATCTCGACAAGCTCATGAGCAAGCACCTCAGTAGGTATCTCGACCCCAGCAAGACCATTCCCGAGGAAACCCTTCAGCAGCTGCTGAGGTTCCTGCGCTCGGCGCCTACGTCGACGAACATCCAGCCCAACCGCTTCTACGTCCTTGGCACACCCGAAGGCAAAGAGCGGCTTGCCAACAACCTGGGCGATTTCGACAACGGCGAGAAGATCCTGCGCGCGTCGCACGCCATCATCCTCACCACCCGGGTAGATCTGCCCGAGAGCCACGTCGAGGCGGTGTTCTCGAAGGAGAGGGCCGATGTCCGGTTCCCGGACCCGGCACAGCAGGAGCTGCGGGAGTCAATGAACGACGACTTCCTCAACTTCCTCAGCCTGCCGCGCATGTACGGCGACGAGAACATGAAACACTGGATGGAAAAGCAGACCTACATGGTGCTGGGCATGACCATGATGGCGGCCGCTGAGCTCGGCGTCGAGGCCATGCCACTCGAAGGGTTCGACCCGGTCTGCGTCGACGAGGCGTTCAAGATCCGCGAAACCGGATACACCACGACAGTGCTGATGCTCCTCGGCTACCCCGACCCCGCGAAGGTGTACAGCAACCCGATTTCGCGCTTCGAATCCGACCAGCTGTTCACTTTCCGCTAAACATCCACGGCATCGGGAAGGACCGTGGCTGAAGTACACCGGCCTCGGACACCTCGGTCCTCGATGTCGGCACACTCCGGAGGGCCAGACCGGCGGCAGGCGCCGCCGGTCGTCACGGCCTGCGCGATGTCGGTCGCGGACCGCCGAAGCGTACACGCTGACGCTGACCTTCTCCGATGGGAGCGCTAACGCAAAGTTTTAGAGCACGACGTTCGAAGTTCCATGCTCACCACTGGTCGACTCAAGATGGCACCTGACCGCACCCTTCAGTCACTCGCGCCGGCAGCCCTCGCTCCTCACACCCCGTGAAACCAGCTGGGCTCGGCGCGATGCCCGTTCAGCTGTCCATCAAGACGAGTGGTCCCGTCAAGCCCTGGCCGGGCAGCAGCCTTACGCTCGCTCGTGCCGCGCACAACTGTGAACCCATCGCCGTCGCTCTCGGCGTTGCGTTGGAACGCGTCCGCACCGACGCCACCGGAAACGGCGACCTCACCCCAAGCAGCGAAGACCACGCTACTCAAGGAAATATCAAGGGAAACCCAGTGAACCCCGAGATGAATGTGCAGAAGAACGGCGACAGCAGATCATACGAAGCCGTGGTCGACGGACAGGTTGTCGGCATGATCGTCTACCACACACCGCATGGCAATCAACGCGTGACGCTCAGCCACACAGTCGTTGAGCCTGAGTACCGGGGCCGAGGGATCGCAACCCGGCTTGTCAAACACGCACTGGACGATCTACGAGCGCAAGACCTGAAGCTCACCAACTACTGCCCCTTCGTGGCGGACTACATTGCCGACCACCCTGAATACAAGGAACTCGTCGACAGCCGCTTCCCGGGCCGCGCGACGGTACCCGACCGCGCACCGCGCGAACGCGCCAACTGACGAACGCCCGGATCGCACCGAAACCTGTGCAATCGCCGACGTAGAGGAGATGACTTAGAGCTCGCATTCGGTCGACATCCTCGGAGCACTAGTTCGGACCGCACGCCTGCAACTTGCTCCGTGGACGATGTCCGATGTTGAAGCGGCCCTGAGTATCTTCGGTGACGGAGAGGCTGCTCGATGGTTGACGCCGGCCATGAACCCCTCTCCGGACATGGCTGCCATGCAGCATCTGGTTTCCAGATGGGGCGCAGACAGCGCAACCATCGAGCAACCACTCAGCCGTTGGAAGGTCACTGATCTCGCCATCGGCCACACCGTCAGCGCGGTCTCATTGCTGCCTTTGCCTCCCGACAACATCGACTTCGAGATCGGCGTCCAGATCGCTCGTGGCTGGTGGGGCAATGGCTATGCCGGTGAAGTGCCCCGGTCGTTGGTGGCTCGGATGGCCCAATGGCGTCCGCGGACCTCCCACTCGTCCGGCAGCGGGATCCGACCCGCGCCGTGGGGGCGTCGAGCAGCTCGGCGAGGAACTGCTGGTGGTAGGCGGCATCGCGGTGTTGTCACGTTGTGGGGTATCTAGATGTCTGACGGTGCGTGAAGGCGTGGTGCAGGCGGGTGCTGTTGGGCTACTCAGGCTGTGGTGGGCTGGCTGGCGGCGCCGGGCTCCGCCTCGGCCGAGGGGCGGGCCTCGGCGACGACGGGGGAGAAGGCGCGGCCACACGACACCGCGGCGAGTCATGAACCGGGCCGGGCACCGGGCGCCCCGGACTCGCCACTGTCGCAGCCGCCATCGCCGTCGCCTTCCCGGTCATCCGGCGGCGGCCTCCTCGGGCTGGGCGGCTCCAACCGACATGTGGACCCACACCGACCCCGCGGTCGTGTCCGTACCCAGAGCAACCCATGCCGCCGGGACACGCCTGCTACTCCTCTCGAAC
>NZ_JBEYXD010000167.1:0-8449 GCF_040644975.1 Streptomyces sp. NPDC046900
AGATCAGGTACCGGTCGCCGGCCCGCACCTCACGGACGGACAGGTCGGGCTCGACCGGCTCCCGCGTGGCCCACCGCCGCCGGCGTGCCAGGACGGGACCGCCCTGGCGGAGGGGCACCGGAAGGGTCCGCGGCGGACAATGAAGGTGGGCGATCGCGCACACACGGCCAACGGTCGGCGGCGATGGTGACATCGTGGCTCGGGAGCACTGGACGGGGCGCAGAGCGGGTTCGCCACCACCGATCTGGATCTGCAGCTGAAGCAGCACGGCATCGGGCGGGTGGTGTTGGCCGGTGTGCCGGCGAACACCTGCGTGGAGGCGACCTGCTGTTTCGCCTTGGGGCTCGGCCACCACGTGACGCTGGTGCCCGATGCCGCCGCGGCCCTTCTCCCCGAGATGATGCACGTCGCCCATGAGCTGAACGGGCCGACCTTCGCTCATGCAATCGTCACCACCGACTGGCTCGTCGACGTATTCGATTCGACGCGGCACGCCCGCACGCCTGACCGGACGTCCGCAGCGCTGCCGCACGCTGTCCCGGCCAGGGCGCGCCCGCCCGAAAACAACGCCTGAAGGCCGTCTGAGAAGCCCTTCCCACCTGCTGTGATGAGCCTCACCAAGAATATGAGGCACCCCTCAAGTACGCTGGCGAAGTCAAAACGTGAGGGACCCCTCAGATTGTTCAGGGCATCTCGCCGGCGACTTTTTCAGAACGTGCGCCACGGTCCGCGGAAGCGATGACCCACCGCCCGGTGGGCCGGACCGGGGCAACCAGCGAGGAGATGACCATGAACAGGCTGATCACACGCGTGGTGGTGGCTGTTGCTTCTGCGACGATCGCAGGCGGCGCCGTGGTGGGTGCCGGGAGCTCGGCGATGGCTGCCTCCCAGCCCGCTCACCCCACCCGGTCCGAGGCCGTCAGTGTCGCGACCGGCGCTGGTGTGGACTCGCTGCAGGGCTATCACCAGGGCGCTTACCGGTGGGACGGTCACCGCCTGTACCGGTGGATCGAGGAAAAGTGGATCGATGTGACTCCGCTCCGCCACGGCGCCGTGGACCGTTGGTACGTGGACCAGCTGCTGCTGGCTCAGGGCTGATACCGCCGCTTGGACGAGGGCCCGGGGTGCGTGCCCGCACCGGCCCCCTGGGGGAGCCTTCCAGAGGCGTGCCAACCAGGCGAGAGCCCACAGGAGCAGCTGATGCCGTCTTCCCTGCCGATGCTGCGCGCTGCGCAGTGGTGGCCGCCTGTGTCCCGCGGTCCGGAACACGGTGTGAGCCATCGGAGTCAATGCGTAGCAGGCTGTCGGAGTGATGGACCATGACTTCCTTGCACATTGTGGCGTGCGAGCTGCCGGTACGGCTGATCAGGTCTGATGACCTGTCGGTGCACCTGTCTGTGGCGCTCTGGTACGAGACCGGCGATCCCTATGTCGTCCGCGCCGCCTTCCACCCCGTCGGGGGGAGCGAGAGCGTGGATTGGGTCTTCGGCCGTGACCTGCTGGCGCAGGCCCTGAGCGGCCCTGCCGGTGAGGGGGACGTGCGGATGTGGCCGGCCGCCGGCGCTGCCGCGGACGATGTGCTGTGTCTCGCCCTCAGCTCACCCGACGGATCGGCCTTGCTCGAACTGCCCGCATCGAGCGTGGAACTCTTTCTGCGCCAGACGCATTCGGTGGTGCCGCCGGGCGCCGAGTCCGAGCACCTCGACCTCGACGCCGAACTGGCACAACTGCTCGCGGGCAGCTGAAGCCGTTCGCGCCAACCACTGATGCGTGGTGCGCACGCTCGCTGCCGAGAAGAAGCAGGATTTCCGAGGCGCCTTCATTCCGCTGCCCGATGGCGACGAACGCCTCGATGACGCGGCGACAAGCCTCGCGACGATGTCCGAACGTTGTGATGATCGGCGATCCGCACTGCCTGAGCTTCCGTACGCTGCTACGTGCCGCGCGACGACGTAGAGGGAGAGCCTGACAAGCGGGCACCCTCGCCGAGCCCGGCGGAGGTCATGCGGGCCCGTCCGTGGTCAGCTCGTCTGTGTGCTCGCCCGTCACCAGGTAGACCACGCGCCGGGCCACCGACACCGCATGGTCGGCGAACCGCTCGTAGTAGCGGGCGACCAACGTCACGTCCACGGCGGTTTCCACGCCGTGCTGCCACCGGTCGTCCATCAGATGGTGGAAGATCATGCGGTGCAACTCGTCCATGCGGTCGTCGTCCTTCTCCAGCTGGAGCGCCGCACCGACCTCCTGGGTGAGGACCACTTCGGCGGCCTGCGCCATCAGGCGCTGCGCGAGCTGGCCCATCTCCAATATCGTGCGGCGCAGATCGCGCGGCACCGCTCGTTCGGGATAACGCATCCGGGCGAGCTTGGCCACATGCTGGGCCAGGTCACCACAGCGCTCCAGGTCCGCGCTCATGCGCAGCGAAGTGACCACGACCCGCAGGTCCGTGGCAACCGGGTACTGCCTCGCCAGCACCGCGATCGCCCGGTCCTCCAGGTCACGCTGGAGGTCATCGACCCTCTGGTCGGCTGAGATCACGCTCTCGGCAAGCTGCAGATCGGCATCCAGGAGAGCGGTCGTCGCCAGGCCGATGGCCGAGCCGACCAGATTCGCCATCTCCACCAGGCCGTCACTGATCGAGGCCAGTTCCTCGTGATAGGCCGCCCGCATCGCGTCCTCACCGTCCACTCGTGTGTGCCAGACTTCCGCCGCCACCAGGCTCCCACAGTGTGTTCATCGGACTGCCGGCGGCGGTGCTCGGCGCCCTTGGGGGAGAGCGGGCACTCGTTGCGACCAGAAGGACGGCGGTAAGGGCGGCCCCTGCACCCACTGTGATGGGCGATTCGTCTCATGGTGAAGGCAGGACTGTTTCGCCGGCAGGGGTCACCCGGGGCGCGGTGGTGATGACATCAGACTGATGTAGGTCAGGGGAGTCTCCATGACCGGGTCCCGACGGAAAGCGGTCGCTGCCTGTCATCGTTGATCGCCCTCGCGTGGTCCACACACGGCCCGCATAGTGGAAAGAGGAGAGGAGGCTTCCGGACAGGAAGAGGCGAGTGCAGTGTCTGTGGCTACCGCGCCGGTCGACTACGAGGCGTTGTTCGCCGTCACACCCAGCCCGCACCTCGTGCTGGGTCCCGATCTTGTGATCGTCGCAGTCAACGAGGCGTATTGCTGCGCCACCCGCCACTCTCGGCAAGATCTGGTCGGGCGATACCTCTTCGAGGCGTTCCCCGAAAACCCGGCAGACCCCGACGCCGACGGAATGCGGAATCTGAGTGCCTCGTTGCACCGAGTCCTGCGCTCGAAGGAGCCGGACACGATGGCGATGCAGAAGTACGACATTCCGGTGCCCGACCACCCGGGAGTGTTCGAGGAACGGTGGTGGTCCCCCATCAACATCCCCGTCCTCGGACCGGACGGACAGGTGGCGTGGATCGTCCACCGGGCGGAGGACGTCACCGACTTCGTGCTCTCCCATTGCCTGTCGCAGCCGGGTGACGCGCTCAAAGAGCGAGAGGCGATGGAGGCCGAACTGTATGCGCGGGCGCCGGAGCTCCAGCTGGTGAACGAGCAACTGCGGCAGGCCCACGCCAGGGAACGACAGGTCGCCGTCACCCTCCAGGAGGCCATGCTGCAGTCGCCGGACCTGGACAACCACCGAAACGTCGCGGTGCGCTACCTGCCTGCCGCCCAAGGGCTCAACGTGTGCGGCGACTAGTACGACGTGGTGGACCTGCCCGACAACGGTTTCACCGTCGCCGTAGGCGACGTCGTCGGCCACGGCCTGGAGGCCGCCGCCGTCATGGGTATGCTCCGCAGCGCCCTGTCCGCCGCGGTACGCGCGCTGCGCGATCCCGCCAAGGCCATCGAGGTCCTGGGCCTGTACGCCCGCTCGGTCGAAGGGGCACTGGCCACCACCGTGGTCAAGGCCGTCGTGGACACCCACCGTTGCCACATCACCTACAGCAGCGCCGGCCACCCGCCACCGGTTCTCGTCCGCCCGGACGGGACGTTCGTTCTGCTCGACCAGGCCACTGACCCGCCACTGGGAACCCGCCCCCAGCATGTCCCGCGCCCCCAGGCCGCCCTTCCCTATACCCCCGGCGATGCCCTCGTCCTCTACACCGACGGGCTCATCGAGCGCCGCGGCGAGGACGTCGACGTGGGCCTGTGCCGGCTCACCGACACCCTCGTCGCCAACTCCCGCCTCAGCCCCGATCACCTGGCTGACACCCTGCTGTCCCGCCTCGGCGTCAGTGGTGGTGGGGACGACGACATCGCATTGATCGTCGTCCGTCTGTAGCTCGTACAGCGTCACGATGACGGCTCCACCACGGCCCAGGATGGGTGAGGAAGGCGGAAACCGCAGGTCATCCCGAGCGTGGCCTGACCAGGCCCACTCCTGCGGCGCGGGGAGGCAGGCCCGTTACTGCACAGCAGGGGCCACTACTCCTCGTGGCACTCCGGGCATTCCTGCTCGGGGCATTCGATGATGACCATGGCCCTGTCGACCTGCTGGGGGGCCAGTGGCGGTTCCGGCAGGGGGTGGGCGCAGTCCGCCCGGAAGCCGTCGAGCATGAGGTGGAGGTGGCGGCGCCAGGCACGGGGGGCGACGTTGCGCGTGGCCTGGATGATGCCGGCCTGGGACCAGATGACGAAGGCGACGTCCTCCGGGGTGACGTCGGCACGGACGATCCCCTGCTCCTGGGCGGCTCGGAAGACCTGCGCTCCCCGTTCCCTCGCGCGGTCGACCATCTCCCGGCTGAGCACATGGAGGGGGAGCTTGGCGGAGACCAGGTCATGGAAGGCGCGGTCACAGGCCTGAAGCTCGCACAGCCGCTCGAGGTAATGGCAGAAGCCCTGCCAGGCGTCGTCCATGGCGGCGGCCTCTTCGACGGCGGTGACCAGTTCGGCCAACTTCGCGGTGAAGAGCTCTTCCACCAGGGCGAGCCGGGTGGGGAAGTGCCGGTAGACCGTTCCGATGGCAACGCCGGCCTGGCGGGCCACTCCCTCCAGGGATGCGTCGAGGCCCTGTTGTGCGAAGGCCTCACGGGCAGCGGCCACGATCGCGTCCCGGTTGCGCTGGGCGTCACGCCGCAGCGGCTTGACCGGCGCCGCGGGCGCGGGCGGAAACGGTCGGGCGTTCATGCACTGAGCCTAACATGAGGGGCCCCTCGAAAACGGGTGCGCGACCGTGTGCTAGCGCACATCGCGATACTTGGAAGCGCTACCTCGGCCGCACGTACCCGGCATGGCCGGAGCCATGCAGTGGGGCCGCGGGAAAGGGCCCCTCACTCCTGTCGCCGGAGTTGGTCGGCGACCTTCGTCAGCAGTGCGTCGGACAGTTCGGGGTCGGCCACAGCCCGGGACATGAGCACCGCACCGACGAGGGCGCTGAGGGTGAGCATGGCCTCGGCCCGGGCTTCCTCGGAGCCGTCTCCGAGTCCGGCGATCAGGTCGAGGTAGGCGCGGACCTGCTGTTCGTAGGCCTTCTTGAGGTCTTCGTCGCCGCGCCCGGCAGCGGCGCCGAGCGAGACCAGGGCGCAGCCGGTGCCGGGGGAGTCCCGGTGCTGTTTGGCGAGGTAGGAGTCGATCAGACCGCTGCGGGGTTCCCGCACGTTCTTCCGCGCGGCCCGTTCCATCTTCGCCGAGCCCTCGGAGAGGGCCAGGGCCGCGGCCTCGGCGATCAACTCGTCGCGGGAGGAGAAGTGCTTGTAGAAGCCGCCGTGCGTCAGGCCCGCTTCCTTCATGAGATCCGCGACGCCGGGGCGGCTCACGCCTTCCACGCGGACCTTGCGGGCCGCGACGCGCAGCACCCTCTCGCGGGAGGCCGCCTTCTCCGCCTGTGAGTGCCCCATGTCAGGTCCTCCTTGTGCGCGACGGCGAACGCCGCCCAAGAATTAGATGATGCCCATCATACACGACGGTGGAAACGGTGAGATGAGCTGGACATATTTGACTTCCAGGATTGCTATGGTCATCCTCAGTTCAGGATGTCACGCATCATCCAGAGCTGAGGAGAAATCGTGTCCGAGACCTATGACCCCCGTCGCACGGCCGTGCTGCTCGTCGATCCCTTCAACGACTTCATCTCCGAGGGCGGGAAGCTCTGGCCCCGTGTCGAGGCCGTGGCCAAGGAGGCCGGACTGCTGGAGCATCTGCGTTCGGTGATCGCTTCGGCCCGTGCGGCCGATGTGCGCGTGGTGTTCGTGCCGCACCGCCGCTGGGAGCCGGGGGACTACGAGAGCTGGGACCACCCGAGTCCCACCCAGCGCAGCATGATGGAGCGGCCCAGGTTCGTACGCGGTACCTGGGGCGGGGACTTCCACCCCGACTTCCAGCCGCAGACCGGTGACATCGTGGCGGCCGAGCACTGGGCACAGAGCGGGTTCGCCAACACCGATCTGGACTTCCAGCTCAAGCAGCACGGGATCAGTCATGTAGTCCTCGTCGGCCTGTTGGCGAACACCTGCATCGAGTCGACCGGCCGTTACGCCATGGAGTTCGGCTACCACGTGACACTCGTGCGGGATGCCACCGCGGCCTTCCTCCCCGAGATGATGCACGCCGCCCACGAGCTGAACGGGCCGACCTTCGCCCACGCCATCGTCACCACCGACCAGCTCGTCACCGCGTTCGACGCAGCACGGACGCGTTCCTGACCGGACGCCTCCCGGTGACGGCGGCCACCTGTCCGGCCGCCGTCACCGGGGCGATGAGCCACTGACTCGACGCCTTGCCATCGGCGCCCTGCGTCCAGCGCCCCGTACCCCACGGGTACTGGCGTGCGCGGCGTATCAGGACGCCGGCTCGAGCGACCCCCGGGTGTACGTCCCCGCCGTACCCAGGCGTAGCCCCACGCGGATGTCCACCTCCGCTTTCCTCTCGCTGTAAGGGCCTTCCATGACCGCTCTGTCGCCCGTCCCGGGCGTGAAGCGCGCCACCATCCCCGTCTTCGCGACCGCCACCGCCGTCACTGTCGCCAACATCTACTTCACCCAGCCGCTTCTCGAGCGGATCGCGCAGGATCTGGGCGCCCCCGCCCAAGCCGCCGGCGTCGTCGCCACGGCCGGCCAGATCGGCTACGCGCTGGGAATCGTCGCGATCGTCCCCCTCGCCGACCGCGCCCCGCTGCGCAAGGTCTCCCGCATCCTGCTCGTCATCACCACGCTGGCCCTGCTGGCGGGAGCCCTGGCTCCGTCGATCACCCTGCTGAGCGTGGCGACCCTCGTCCTGTCGACGACCACGGTGCTTCCGCAGATCATCATGCCGACCGTCGCCTCGCTGGCCGCGCCCGGTCAGGCAGGCCGGGCCCTCGGCGCCGTCGGTACCGGACTGACCCTGGGCGCACTGCTGTCCCGTACCGTCTCGGGAGCCCTCGCCGAAGCGACCGGGACATGGCGCGTTGACTACGTGGCCGCCGCCCTGGCCACCGCGTCCCTCCTGTTCGTGCTCCCGCGGCACATGCCGGACAGGCCGCGTGACACGGACGAGGACAAGCCCGGCTACTTGCGACTTCTGGTGTCCATGCCGCCGCTCGTCGTCCGGCACGCGTCCCTGCGCCTGTCCGCGGTCCTCGGCGCGGCGAGTTTCGCGGCCTTCTCGGCGTTCTGGGCCACGCTGGCCTTCCATCTCTCCGAGAGGCCCCTCGCACTGGGGCCGGCCGCAGCGGGGCTGTTCGGTCTCAGCAGCGTGCCCGGCGCCCTGGCGGCGCGTTACTCCGGCCGGCTCAGCGATCGCTACGGCCCCGGCAGGGTCAACCTCATCGCCCTGGCGTCCGGCGTGACAGCGTTCGTCGTCTTTCTGCTGGGCGCCGACTCGGTGGTGGCCCTCATGATCGGCTGCAATCTGCTGGGCTACGGCACCACCAGTGCGCAGATAGCCAATCAGACCCGGATCTTCGCCGGGCCCGCGCTCCTGCGAGCCAGGCTCAACACGCTCTATATGTTCGCGCTGTTCGCCAGCGGCGCCATCGGCTCCGCCGTCGCACTCGCCCTCTTCCAGGGACACGGCTGGACGGCGACGGTCTGCGTGGGCCTGGCCTTCCTCGCCACGGGGACGCTGACCCTGACGGTCCATGGCGTCCGGAAGCGGATACGGGACGGCCGCGGCAGTCGACGGCAGCTTCTCCCGGTCGAACACCAGCCGCCGACGAGCCGGCACTCGGCGGCGGCCCGTGTCCGGACCGGTCGATGACGCCCGGATCCCCTTGACCCATGTCCGTGGGCCGTAGCCGCCGTCAGCTCGAACGTCCTTGGCCGCCCGTCAACCGTTCCTAGTCAGTCATCCCGAGGCCTGTCGGCCTCACCCCGGGGCCGGGAAAATGGGGCGGGGTGCCCGTCCGGAGGACGTCGTTTCTACTTGGTGCGAGTGAGCCCGATAGTCAGTCGGACGCGGGGGCCGTGTGCAGGAATCCAATGTTGTTGCCATGAGCACGCAAGAGAGC
>NZ_JBEYXD010000168.1:0-8443 GCF_040644975.1 Streptomyces sp. NPDC046900
CAGGGACCAGTTGTACGAGGAGGCCAAGAAGCGCAACATCCACGGCCGCTCCTCGATGACCAAGCAGCAGCTGGAGAACGCCCTCGGCCGCTGACCGCATCAAGACGGCTGCCGGCCGCCTCTCTCGTGATCCGCTGGAACGCACTCGGTGCTGAGCGAGAGCGCCACCTGCCACGTCCTGCGTGAGCCGGGGGCGTGGTCAGGTGGCGCTCTTCTTACGGTGACGTCCGGCCCGGGCGAATGCGTCCACCAGCCCCTCGCGGCTCATCCTGGACCCCGTCCTCAGGCGGTCAGCGCTCCCGTGGCCAGCAGTCCAAGGAGTCCCACGCCGATGATGAGGCGGTAGATCACGAAGGCGTTGAAGGAGTGCCTGGCGACGAACTTGAGCAGCCAGGCGATGGAGGCGTAGGCGACCACGAAGGAGACGGCGGTGCCGACGGCGAGCGGTACGGCGCCGACCCCGGTGCCGACGGCGTCCTTCAGTTCGTACAGGCCCGCGCCGGTGAGGGCCGGGATGCCGAGGAAGAAGGAGAGGCGGGTGGCGGCGACCCGGTCCAGGTCCAGGACGAGCGCGGTGGACATGGTGGCGCCGGAGCGGGAGAAGCCGGGGAAGAGCAGCGCGAGGATCTGCGAACTGCCCACCAGCATCGCGTCCTTGAAGCTGGTGTCGTCCTCGCTGCGCTTGTGCCGGCCCATCTGGTCGGCCGCCCACATCACACCGGATCCGACGATCAGCGAAGCTGCCACCACCCACAGCGAGGCCAGCGGCCCCTCGATGAGCGGCTTGGCCACCAGGCCGACGGCCACGATCGGGATCGTGGCGTAGATGACCCACCAGGCGAACTTGTAGTCGTGGTGATAGCGCTCGTTCTTGTCGACCAGCCCTCGGCCCCAGGCGGAGACGATCCGCACGATGTCCTTGAAGAAGTACAGGAGTACGGCGGCGATCGCACCGACCTGGATGACGGCGGTGAAGCCGACCACGGATGTGTTGTCGACGGGGATGCCCATCAGCCCCTCGGTGATCTTCAGATGGCCGGTGGAGGAGACGGGCAGGAACTCGGTCAACCCCTCGACGACTCCGAGGACTACGGACTGGCCGATACTGATAGCGCTCATGGGATCCATCTCTGCGGTGGGCGGGTGTGAGGGCTGCACGCGCTGTGGTGCAAACGGGCGGTGTCGAAGCGGGCCTGGTTCAGGGGCGCAGTCTGCTCAGGGTGCGGCGGACACTGCCGCCCCACCGGGCCGTGCCGTGCGGCCGGTCGCGTGTGTGCCGGGCGGCGGCGAGCTCGTCGAACAGTTCCTCGTAGGCGCCGGCAATGCGGTCCGGATCGAAGCGGCGAGCGGCGATCAAGGCCGCCTCGCCCATACGGCGGCGGCCGGGCTCGTCCGCGATGAGGTCGAGCAGGGCGGTGGCCAGCGCCTGGCGGTCGCCCATGGGGACCAGACGTCCGTCGACGCCGTCGTGGATGATCTCGGCGGGACCGAGCGGGCAGTCGGTGGCGACCACCGGCACGCCGCAGCGCATCGCTTCGACAATGGTCATCCCGAAGGACTCGGCGTCGGAGGCGGAAGCGACGATCGCCGCGCGGGCGAACTCAGGCTCGATCGGCGAGACGACGCCCATCAGCACCGCTCGGCCGGCCAGGCCCTGTTCGTCGATCAGCTGCCGCAACCGCTCCTGCTCGGTCCCGGACCCGTAGATGCGCAGGGTCCAGTCGGCATGCTTGGCCGCGACTTCGGTGAACGCCTCGATGAGCAGGTCGAACCGCTTGGTGCGGGCCAGGCGCCCGGCCGCGGCGATGGTCTTGGACGTGCCGTCGGACGGTGGGAGGCCGGGGTCGGGCACCCCGTTGGGGACGGCCAGGACCCTGACTCCCGGCAGCCGCATCCGGGTCCGGTAGACGGCGGCGTCCGCATCGGTCGTGGTGACCACGGCGTCCAGGTCGCGGTAGTGGCGGGCGAGCTGGGCTCGCAGTTTCCTGCTGTGGGTGTCGTGGGTGAGGTGTTCCTGGGCGATGCGCACCGCGCGGGTCGAGGCGAAGCGAGCCAGGTAGACGTTGAGGCCCGGCCGGGTGCCGATGATCACGTCCGCGTCGCAGTCACGCAGGTACTCCTCGGCCCGCCGGTCGGTGAGGAGGCTGTACTGGTGGTGCCGCTTCTCGGCTGCGGGGAAGGCCCGCGACGGCTGGTGCAGCTGCGGATCGGCCAGATCGGCCGAGTCCTTGCGCACGTCGACCAGGGGCACCACGACCACCCGGGGGTCGATGGCGAAGCGGGGGCTGGTGCGGTGGCGGCGGACGGAGACGACCGTCACCTGGTGGCGATCGGCGAGCGAGGCGGCCAGGTTGAGGGTGGTGCGGTTGGTGCCGCCGATCCCGTAGATGTCGTGGATCAAGAAGGTGATCTTCACGCGGGGGTCTCCGGGTTCGGTCCGGCGGCCCCACGACGGCGGGCACGCAGCACTTCCAGGGCCAGCGGCAGCAGGGAGACGGCGACGATCAGGCCGACCAGGGGCAGCAGATAGTGGTCGACGTTCGGGATGCTCGCGCCCAGGCCGTAGCCGCCGAGCACCAGTCCGACCGTCCACACCAGCCCGCCGGCGGCCTGCCAGAGCGTGAAGGTGCGGGCCGGCACCTGCGCGATCCCGGCGATCGGGTTGAGCACGGTACGCACGACCGGGATGAACCGGGCGAGCACGATGGCCTTTCCGTGGCCGTAGCGTGCGAGCAGTTCCTCGGCCCGGACCACGCCCTCGGCCAGGTGCCGGTTACGGGTGCGGGCCAGCAGAGACCGGCCGGCGCGGCGGCCGATCAGATAGCCGGCCTGTGCGCCGAGCAGTGCCCCGGCCACGGCCGAGATCAGCACCCCGGGGAGGGCGAGGCGTACGCTGCCGGTGCCGGTGCCGGTGCACAGCAGCCCCGCGGTGAAGAGGAGCGAGTCGCCGGGCAGGAAGAAGCCGACCAGCAGTCCGGTCTCGGCGAACAGCACCAGGAAGATGCCCGCGCTGCCGAACGCGGTCAGCAGGGACGTGGCGTCCAGTGGATTGACGGCCTGGGGCACCGCGGGGTCCTTTCCCGCTCCGCGCGGTGTTCTTCGGGCGCGGGCGCATGGCAGACTCTGAGCACGACAGCTTTTACACGGCCGTAAAAGTTCTACGCGACTGTAGAAGACGAGCGGGAGAACGACAAACTCCATGGCAGCCGACACCCACGGGCGCGGCCCCAAGCGGGCCAACGGCGTACGCGAGGCCGAGATCCTCGAGCTCCTGCAGCAGGCGGACGTCGCCCTCACGCCGGGCGAGGTCACCGAGCGCCTCGGCAGCGAGCTGACGTACAGCAGCGTGGTGACGATCCTCACCCGCATGCACACCAAGCAACTGCTCACCCGCACCGCGCGCGGCCGAGCCTACGCCTACGCCCCCGTCACCGACGAAGCCGGCTTCGCCGCCCGCCGCATGCGCACCGTCCTGGAAGAGCGCGCCGACCGCGAGGCCGTGCTGGCCCGCTTCGCCGACAGCCTGTCCGACGCGGACGCCGACCTACTGCGCCAGCTGCTCGGCCCCGAACAGTAGAAGGGACCGCCCGGATGCGCATTGCCGTCTACCTGCCGCTGCTGCTCTCGCTGCTCGCGCCGCTCGGTGCGCGCCCGCTGTCCGAGCGCTGCGAACCGCGCCTGGCCACCTGGCTGCTGGCAGCGTCGTCCCTGGTCCTGGGCGCGGCGAGCACCATCTCCTTGGGCCTGCTGGCCGTCACCGGCCTGATCCGCATCCCGCAACTCGCCGTCCTCGGCCACTGGTCGGCCCAGACCGCCCAGCACGACGACCCCGCCCGGCTCTCCGTCGCCCTGGTCGCCGGCCTGCTGCTCGGCGGCGCCGCGATCACCGCCGCCCGCATGCTCTGGCGGCGCGCCCGCACCCTGGCCGCCGCCGCGCTGGAGGCCGCCTGCATGCCCGCGCGCGACGGCCTGGTCGTGGTGGAGGACGACGCCCCGGACGCGTACGCACTTCCGGGACTGCCCGGCCGCATCGTCGTCTCCACCGGCATGCTGCACACGCTCGACAAGGCCGAGCACGACATCCTGCTCGCCCACGAACGCGCGCACCTGAGGGCCCACCACTACGCCTTCGTGGCCCTCGCCCAACTCGGCGCCGCCGCCAACCCGCTCCTGCGCCCGCTCGCCACCGCCGTGAACTACACCATCGAACGCTGGGCCGACGAGAACGCCGCCACCGCCACCGGCGACCGCACCCGCGTCGCCCGCACGGTCGGCAAGGCCGCCCTCGCCACCCATCGCGCCCCGGCCCTCGCCCGCGCCACGGGCGCCGCCCTCGGCATCCTCGGCCGCCGCGGCCCCCTGGCCACAGCCGGTCCCGTCCCCCGCCGCGTGGCCGCACTCCTCGCCCCGCCGCTGGGCCGCCACTCGCTCCTGACCGCAGCGACGGCTGCCGTGGTCACGGCCTCAGCGCTCGCCACCGCCGAAGCCGCCCACGATCTTCACCGCCTGCTGGAAACCATCGGCGCCCGGTAGATCCGGCCGACAAGCCCCAGGTCAGCGACCTGGGGCTTGCGTGCGTCCGGCCTTGCTCGGGGAGGTCAGCTGCCGGGCCCGGCGGGTTCCTTGCCGTGCCGGTCGACGACTGCGCGCCAATGACGGCACCGGTGCCGTACAGCGTCCGGGCGAGGTCCTGCGGCTTCCGCCACAGGCGCCGGGGACGGCGCCGACACCTCGGTGTCCGCAAGCGCCGAGTCGCTTCCCAGGCCGGGAGCGCGAACTCGATTCTCGTCACCCGCTCCACGAAGAGGGGCCCCGGCAGGAGACCTGGGCCTTTCCGCTGTCCGCAGTGATCACTCGGGGCTGCGTTCCATCCGTACGTCACCGCGCTTCCTCCCGCTGCCGCGCCGCGGTGATTCGCCTGCCCCGCCGAGCCGTACCCGCCCTCGCCTGTGAAGCACGCCACGGAACACCTGGTTGCTTCGGCCGTCCGGCCGTCGATGGGGCATTACGTTGCAACGAGACAGAACGTTCTATTCACCAGAGGTCCGATGTCCCGCTGCACCGGCGTGCTCATCCACGGGCTGTGAATGACGCCACGCAGCTGGGAAGGGTGGGTCGAGCGCTACCGGGCGCAGGGCTACCGGGTCATCGCCCCTGCCTGGCCGGGGATCGACGGAGAAGTGGAAGACATCAGGCGCAACCCGTCACGGACAGCGGGAGTGGGTCTGCGCGAGGTGATCGCCCGCTACGAGGAGGTCATCCGGGATCTCGGCGAGGCGCCCGTCATCATGGGGCACTCCTTCGGCGGCGCCGTCACCCAGGTCCTGCTGGACCGCGGTCTCGGCCGTGCGGGCGTCGCCATCGACTCGGCCCCCGTCAAGGGCGTGCTGCCGCTGCCGTACTCCACCCTCAAGTCGGCCTTCCCGGTGCTGGGCCACCCCACCAGGAGGAACAAGGCCGTCCCGCTGACGCCGCGGCAGTTCCACTACGGCTTCACCAACACGCTCAGCGAAGAGGAGTCCGCCGCCGTCTACGAGCGCTACCACGTTCCCGGATCGGCGCGCGTGCTCTTCCAAGGCGCCTTCGCCAACTTCAACCCCCGCGCCGCCACCAAGGTCGACTTCCGCAACGAGCGGCGGGCTCCGCTGCTCTTCATCGCCGACGAGGCCGACCACATCGTGCCGCCGACGTTGAACAGAGCCAACCGGCGGCTCTACCGCAAGTCTCCGGCCGTCACCGAGTACCGGGAGTTTCCGGGCCCCTCCCACTTCATCGTCGGCCAGGACGGTTGGCAGGAAGTCGCCGACTACGCACTCGCGTGGGCGGCTCATCACGCGTACGGCCGCGGCTGACGCGGCCCCACGCCCCCCATACCCCCTTTCCCCGCGGGCGGAGTAGCCCATTCCGTCCCGCCGACTCACAAGGAGAAAACAGATGTCCAAGCACCGCCACGTCACACGCCGCCAAGTCGGCCTCGCCGTCGTCGGAGCGGCAGGCCTCGCCCTCGCCGCCGGCCTCGCCACGAACGCATCGGCTGTCCCCGGTGAAAAGGCCCACACCGTCAAGCCGACCGTCGTACTGGTACACGGCGCCTGGTCCGACTCGGCCAGCTGGAGCGGCGTCATCAAGCGCCTCCAGGCGGACGGCTACCGGGTCACCGCCCCGGCCACCCCCCTGCGCAGCCTCAGCGGCGACTCCACCTACCTGGCCGACTACCTCAAGACGATCCAGGGCCCCGTCATCCTGGTGGGCCACTCCTACGGCGGCGGTGTCATCACCGACGCCGCCACCGGCAACCCCAACGTCAAGGCACTCGTCTACGTCGCCGCCTTCGCCCCCGACAAGGACGAAACGCTCGCGGGCATCACCGCCAAGTTCCCCGGCAGCCACCTCAGCGACGACCCGAAGGCCCCCATCCCCACCGCACTCAACGCCGTCCCCTTCACCCAGCCCGACGGCCACACCGGCATCGACCTGTACATCAAGCCCGACAAGTACCGGGACATCTTCCTCAGCGGACGGCTCAACAGCGCCACCGCCGCGGAACTCGCGGCCACCCAGCGCCCCCTCGCCGCGCAGACCTTCGGCGAGCCCTCCGGCACCCCGGCCTGGAAGACCATCCCCTCCTGATACCTCGTCGCCCACGACGACCACGCCATGTCTCCGGCCGCCGAGAAGTTCATGGCAGCGCGCGCTCACTCGCACACGGTCGAGGTCAACGCGCCGCACGCCGTCCAGCTGATCGACCCGGGCGCAGTCACGAAGCTCATCGAGCGGGCCGCCGCCCACCGCTAGTCAGCCCGCCGTCGGCCTCCGCCCCACCTGAACGGGCGGAGGCCGACGCGTTTCCCCAGCAGAGGAAGGTGTGTGCGCCCAGCACACCCGAGAACATCGAACGAGCCCCGAACAGGGGCGGGAACCGGCCGCAAGAGGGGGCAAGCAGGCCACGAGGGATCAAGAAGGCGCGGGGCGTCCGTCGGTTCACTCGGCCGCGAGAAGTGCGGCTACCCCATGCGCCAGCGTGGCGCTCGCCGTCTGCGCATCGCCCAGGTACCCGGCGACCATCGCACCATCGCGCAAGGCCACCATCACATCCGCCGAGCGCGCGGGGTCGGCGGCACCGACCTCCCGGAACGCATCCTGGATGACGCCGTGGAACCAGTCCCGGTGTGTCAGCACCGCCTGGTGGATCACGCTGTCCGGGTCCGGATACTCCGCGGCCGCGTTGATGAACGGGCATCCACGGAAACCCGGTCCGCACATCTCCTGTCCGATGCCGTGCGCCACGGCCCCGAGGAAGGCGGACGTGTCACCGATCGCCTGCCGCGCCGAGGTCACCTCCCCGCGGATGCGCTGGTCCGTCGCCTCGAGGTAGGCGCGCACAAGGTCGTCCTTGCCCGCGAAGTGCCGGTAGAAGGTGCCCCGGGCGACATCCGCTTCCGCCATGACCCGGTCCACGCCGACCGCACGGATACCCTCCGCGTAGAAAAGCTTGCCCGCCGTACCCAGCAACCGCTCACGGGCCTCGGAACGGCGACCCGCCTCAGGCATACCCATCACGTTCGACACACTTCGAGTATATAGAACGTTCCTTCCATCCGCCCGGGCGCTCGTGGGACGTCCGGCGCACTGCCCCTCGAACGGCAGGAGCCCTGCTCTGCCCGGACGGGCGGAGCAGGGCTGGTGCGACGGAGGTGTACGGGCCCGTCAGCCGGCCTGCGACGGGCTCTGATTCATGCCGTCGACGATGGCCCGCTTCATGATGGCGCTGGTGTACAACACCGTGCCGGGCTTGATCAGGGCGTCCTCGCCGCTGGTCTCCCGGACCTGGACGCTGCGCTGGCCGAGGAAGACATGGGTCTTCCGGTCGAAGATCCATTCCTCGCGCCGGCCGCCGGTCTCGTCGAGCCGGGCCACCGCCACCCCGTGCCGGCCCACCGCGTCCACCGCGTCCCGTACGACGACGACACCGGGGATCTTCTCGGCGGCCTTGAACAGTGCCGATTGAAGTGCTCTCCTCCCCTCGCAAGCTCAGGAAGGAGATTCCTGCCTACCTTGCGGCGGCGGGCTTGACGCGTTTAGGCGCCTGACGACTGCACCTTCCGGCAGCCGGGATCGCCACGAGGCCGATCCGGTACAGGTGCAAGATGTTTCGGGCTGCGTTCCAGTCGGCGTTCGCCGCGAAGCCGCAGTCCGGGTTTTTGCATACGAACGTGGCCTGGTCCTTGCGGCTGCCTGGCGTTGTGAAGCCACATGCAGAGCAGCGCTGGGAGGTGCCGGGGGCTGGAACTTTGACCAGTGTGGCGCCGTACTGGGCGGCCTTGTACGCCAGCATCGTGACCGTGCGCCCCCATGCCTCCTGGCTGATGGAGCGGTTGATTTTCCGGATGTCGATTTGAGTTATGGCTGGTCACCGGCTATCTGGAGGCGTCATGGACGTCAT
>NZ_JBEYXD010000169.1:0-8353 GCF_040644975.1 Streptomyces sp. NPDC046900
GATAAAACAACCCACCGCCAAACTCCACAGCACCCCCCCCCACCACCCCCCCGGCTGGGTGCGACCGGACCCCCCGCTGCTCGCGGGGGGCGTCCCCCCGCGGCTTGAGGGTCCGGTAGTAGGGGGGAGCGTCCGTATGTCCGCGACGTGTGGTGGGCAGGGTGCGAGCTGAGTGCGGCACTCTGGGCGCTCAGCTGTAGTAGGCGATCTTCTCGTCAAGGACCTCCATGGCCCGGTGCAGCGCCGCCACCTGCTGCTCGAGGACCGTACGGCGATCGCGGAGGAAGGCTACCCGGTCCTGCGGAGGGTGTTCGGCGCGCAGGATGGCGACGAATCCGCGCAGGTCCGCGATGCCCAAGCTGGCCTCGCGGAAGCACGTGACCAGGCCGATCCAGAAGAGGTCGTCCTCGGTGTACTCCGTGCGCCCGCCGGCGGTACGCCGGATCGGGCCGATGAGCCCTTCGCGTTCGTAGTAGCGCAGCGTGTCGATGGAGACGCCGGTGCGGTCGGCGGCCGCTGCCGGGGGGAGGGTGGTCATGGAGCTCCTTGGTAACCGCCGCTACCGCGCTTCGGCGAAGCGCGCCAGATGCTCGTCGCTGAGCCGCGCACGGCGTGCGGCGAGTGCCTGCTCGATCTGCTCCATCCGGCTCGCGCCGACGAAAGGGTCGATGCCCTGCCGCATCAGCCATGCGAGGACAACCTGGTTCGGCGTGACTGAGAGCTCGCCGGCGACCTCCTCCAGGACCGCGAGCACCCGGGCGGTCCCGGGATGATCATAGGTTTCCGGCAGCGGCTTGTCCGCGCGCACATACGAACCCCACATCACCGAACTGTACGACCACACGGAGAGTCCCTCCGACCGCGCGAGGTCCAGGTCCTCGGCGGTGAGCATGCGGTGGCCAGCCTCCGCGACGGGGGTGAGCGGGCGCGACTGGACAAGCGAGTGGCGCAACTGTAGGGCCGTCCAGGGCTCCACGCCCTGCTCCCGCGCGAGTGACCGGGCACGCTCGACGCGCCAGGCGGCATGGTTTGCCGGCCCGACGCGCAGGGCCACCTCCTTGGTGACCAGCTCGCCGAAGGCGCCGACCGTCTCCTCCGGCGGCACGGTGCGGTCCTTGGCGTGGGCCCAGAGCAGGTCCACGTGATCGACGCCGGGCCGCTCCAGGCTCTCCTCCACTCCGACGCGGACGGCGCGGGCGGACAACCCTTCGGCGCTTTCCGGCCAGGAGTGCGGGACCAGCCGGTTCTGCCGGACCTTGGTCGCGATCCGCACCGCGTCGCGCATGCCCGGGCGGGCCCGCAGCCACGCGCCGATGAGGCGCTCGCTCGCGCCGCCGGTGCCACTGAGGTCGGCCCAGAAGGAGTAGCAGTTCGCGGTGTCGAGCCAGACACCGCCGCCGGCGACGAAGGAGTCGAGGATCGCGAAGGCCCGGTCCGGGTCGACGCGGGTGCCGAAGTCCATCGTCCCGAGGACGATATGGGGTTGGTGGTGTTCATGCCCTCCATGCTCGGATCTGGAGCGCGCTTCAGGTCAAGAGCCGTGGTGGCGGCCGGTCCGGGACCCGGTCTCCGGGGCTCGGTGCCGCGCGTGACGGCGCCCCGTCGGCGGCGATCCTGATAAGCGGCCTGCCGAACAAGGCACACAGGGGAGCCGGATACGGACGCCGTGCAGCTCAGGTGGCCGATGGAGCGCCGGAGCCGGTGACAACAGAAATGCTTTCCGTGCTGCTGGTGACAAGTAGCACGCCGACCTGGTGAGAACTGCCGTACTTCGCCATGCCGAAGCCGCAGGTCAGCGACGGCCGTTGGTGACAATCATCCTACTTTGGCAGGGTGCCTGCCCGGTGAGACCTACCCTTTGCCTCGGTCCTGGCTTTCCAGGAACTCGATCACTCCCGTTTCCGAATGCAGCAGCCGCTCGCGTTCCTCACGGGGAAGGGAGGCGAGCGCGTCGACCAGAACACGCTTCCGCGGGACGTGAACCATATTCCCGGAGTAGATCCTGCACCTCGAGCACCAGGCGAACCCGATGCAGCGCTCGAACGAGGAGGACTCGGGTAGATGAAAGCGGTAGGTGTATGAGCGGACCGGCGTTGCGCATGTGGCGCAGATCCAGCGTTCACCTTCGAGGACGGACCAGCCGTCCCCGACCTTGAGCCACTTCGGCCGGCGCCTGGCCGGTGCTCTTCAAGTCGTCATGCTGAGCATTCTGTCCTGCCTGAGTCTGCCCAGCACAGCCATCCGAGCAAGTTTCGGCCATCGAGCACAGACCGCAACGGCCCCTTGATCGGCTTCACGGAATCCGTGCCTGAACCCGATTCAGGCGCCGTCGACACTGGCGCGCTCAGTCGCATTCAGCCAGCCACTTGAGTGCTTCAGCTGTCGTCCGGCCCGCGTCGCCCGAGACCAGGAGTGAGCCTTCGCGCCGGGCCATCCGTCGGCCGTCCACGGATGTTGCCGCGCCCATCCCGACACACATGGATGGAAGCCGGGCACGGGCTCAGGGACACCCCGAGCGCTGAGGAGTCGGGATACCCTCGGCACTCGCCATCCCTTTGAGTTGGCTGACGCAAGCAGGTGACTGGCAGGGAACACCGGACCGGCCGTGCCCCGACTTGCCGAACTCCAAGAGAAACTCATCGCCTTGATCGACGTGTTGGACCCAAAGGCCCAGCGATTCCCGCAGTTCCGCGAAGTCGCCAGCGCGGCACGGAGCGTCAGACGGGCAGGCTGAAGCGCTCGACCACAGTCCGTGTGGAACCGATGCTCCAGCTGGAAACTGGGCACGGCCGTCGACGGATAGCAACAGCAGACCAGAACATGTCGGGAATAGTCCCCGACGAACCTGCACGGTGCCTTGCGGTCAGCCGGAGACGGCAGCCTCCTCGGCACTACAAATCCAATGCCGCAGCCGGCCGATCAGATCAGGACGGGAACTGATGGGGCGAGCAGCCGGCGAGCAGAGATCGTTCAGAGGCACATCTGATCACTTGCCTGACGCGGCTGCACGCTGCCCCTCGGCTTACTCGGCCTGCGCCTCGTCCGGGATCTCTGCGGCCGTCTGCTCCGCCGGGGTGGGGGCGGTGTAGTAGACGGAGCTGCCCTGCTTGGTGCGCTGGGCCTTGTTCTTGGCTACGAGGTTCTCGAGGGTGGTGCGTACGACGGTGGTCTTGATGCCACGCTCGGGATGGGCCGTGTCGAGAGCGGTGGCGACGTCCGCCGCGGAGCGCGGGTCGCTCTGTTCGGTGAGGTGGCTGCGGACGAGTTCGACCAGCGTGGGCAGGACACCCTTTGGAGCTCCGGTCTTGCTCGCGGGCTTCTTCGCAGCCGACTTCTGGGCTGCCGTGCCAGTGTCGGTAGCCTTCTTCGCCCGCGTCCGCTTAGCGGCGCCGGGCTCACCAGCGGTCTTCTTGTTGCGGGGAGCGGGCACGGTGGAGCTGTCTGGTGCGGCCGCAGGCTGCAACGGCGTGGGCGATACACCAAGTACCTGCTGCACGTTGACCAGCACGCTGTGGTCGTGTTGCAGGGCGGCCAGCTGCTCCTGCAGTGCGGCGATGTCCGTGCTGATGCGTTCCTGCTCCTTGGCGTTGCGTTCGAGGTCGCTGGTCACCTGGGCGGTGTACTGCGACGTCAGCCCGGTGGTTGCCGTTGTGCTCTCCGACATGGTGTTGCCTTTCTCAGTGTTCCTGGCTGGGTGTGCCAGATCTTTGGTGCAGGCGCAGAGCGCCACGCGTGTGGGCGCGAGCTGGTGTCTGAAGGCAGTGGCGGTCACTGCTGCAAATAGCCCGGCATAGAGATAGTACGTAAGAGTTAAGCCTGTTGTGTCTCTTGAGTGATGTCTTTTGTTCGAGGTGAGCTTCAGGGGCGGCGCACGTGGTGATGTCTGGGGTGTCCTGCAGAGTGAGTTGTCGGCGGCTGCTTGGCGGTTGGTCCACCAGGCGTGACCTTCGTAGACGCCGGGGCGGGCAGGGTGATCTCGGCGGCGGGTGGGCGGTCGAGTTGGCCGATGAGAGGGTGCCGGTTTCGGATTCGATGCTGACGCGGGTGTGGCCTTCGGTGTCAGCGGGCGGGGCGGGTGGGGTGTCCCAGGTGCGGAGGGTGACCTGGACGGGGATGTCGGGTTGGAGACTGAGGAGGTACAGGTGGTAGCCGTTTCCGGCTACCACCAGTTGCTCTGCGGCGTCCAGGGCGGCTTCGTCGCCGAGGTAGGCGTCGGCGTCGTAGACCTCCACGACGCGGCGGCCGGGGGTGGCGGTGACGTGGTGCTCGGCGAGAAGGGCCATGGCCTGGGGCCTTCCTGTTCGTGGGTGATCTTCACGTAGAAGGGGCGCCGTCCAGGACCCGGTTGAGGATGTACATCTCATCCAGGCGTAGGCCGCCCTTGCGGTTGTCCTTGCCGTCGATGAGCCGGACGGAGAAGCGGTTGTCACCCTCGGCGGAGCCTCCTTCGTGGAGGCGAAGGGGTATTCGTCGCATTCCAGGCCGCTGCCGGAGTAATCGCCCGAGACCTTCTTGCACTCGCTGATGGATTTGGAGCGGTTCTTGTCCTGCTTGTCCTTGTCGATGTGGCGGTGCAGCGGCACCTTGGCTCCGGTCGCGGCGATCTACATCAAGTCGAGGTTCGCGGTCTGCACAGGCATTCAGGTCACTGCCGGACTCCTGCCGCTCACTGGCGGCTTCGCCCACAGCAGGGTAGAGGGTCGTAAGGAAGCCATGCGGCAGGACCCTGAGAGCGCGGAAGACAGACGCGACTTCCGCTCCGTAATCCCCGAGCTGGGGCGAAGGTCCGTCCACACGCACACTGTGCCGACGGACCTGCAGTGGAAGGGGAACATTTGCCGGGCACCAGTGGTTACAGGGAGCGTGGTGGTGAAGGGGACAGTGTCCCCGGGCCTCACCTATTGCCCATGAGGACGATCGTTCGGCTGAAGCCTCATGGAGCCTTTCGCCGCGTAGGCGACCGCCCTTCACGACCACACTTCGCTCGTCAGCCCCGACCGGTGCCCTCGCCGGCCGCGGCTGTTCTCGTCACGGCTGGCGCGTGACCGGTTGGAATCCGGCCGCGTTGCCCAGGTGTGGACGATGATGACCACGTCGACCTCGATGAGATCGACATCGCTCCCGTCGAGTACACGACCGAGCGCGGGGCCCTGCTCTCCCTTGAGGAGGCGCACGAGCTGCTGCGCCTGCTGGTGACGGTTGCCCAGGACGGCGGGCCGATGTCCGCCGAGGCGGACCGGCCGGCGCGGGAGATCGCCGCCCGCATCCCCTCGGAGAACTGACCGCATCACCCGGACGGACCGCTCATATGGGGCCGCACCCACCCGGGATCCGGGTGCGGCCGTGACGCGTTCCGATGCTTCAACCCTTACCCCGGCGCCTTCAGCAAGGAATAAGGCCGTCGTGATGCGCAGGATGCCCACACGGGCGATGGGTGAGAGCCGTCAACGGGGCAACCCGCCAGGCGGCGAGGCCTGCCCCTGACCCTGCGGGATGCAGCGATCCGCTGTGGCCGGGGCCGGTTCGTGCGGCCGCTTCCTGCTTCGGCCTGCCCGTTGCGGGAAGGCGGCGAGCTTGCGGTCGATGCGTGCCAGCCACAGGGCGTGCCCGACGCGCAAAGCGTTGGGCACGCCAGGTCGGGCGACAGATCCTTCTACTGCGGTCTCCGCGCATTCAAATTCCTGTTCGATAAATTGGGGTGCGGGAGGTGGCCGCATACCCTGGGACGCGACGGCACACGAGGTGTCGACGGTGGTGCATGTGCGATGCCCGACCGTCTGCCGGAAGAGGCCTACCGGCAGGTCCTGGAGCAGCTCGCAGAGCTCTCTCCGGTCGTCCAGGCCCTGCCTCCGTCTGCGGCTCTGGTGGAGCGGAAGAGTGCCCTGCGCTGTCACGGGGCCGATGCCCGCGGGCTGGTGAAGGTGCTGCGGGTGCGCACACTCTCCCGCCTCGGCGTAGATGGGCGCGTCGGCATCGGTCCATCGATCGCCGTGGCGGCCACGGTCTCCGGCCAGATCGGCCCGGCCGGGGGCGTCCTCGCCATCGACCCCGCTTACGTCACCGAGTGGCTGGGACCGCTGCCCGTGGAAGCCCTCCACGGCATCGGTCCCCACCAGGCCACGGCACTACGCGGCGTCCGTCGCGATCTGGCTCCGAGCGTGAACTCCTATGCGACCGAACAGTAAACGTCTTGGCCTTGGCGTCGGGCGCCGCTGACGAGAGTGGCCAGATCACTCAGGATCACTTCGGCGATCTCCGTGTCGAGGACCTCGCCATCCTCCGCCCGCTGCAAGGACCACGCGACAGCGGCATCCTTCAACTCGGACCGCTGGGCCTCGGCGAGTGCGACGGACAGACGAGGCGAGATCGCGAAGACGACACACCCGTCATCGTCCTGGCCACCGACGAGACGAGGCTCACCAGCTTCGACGAGTTTTTCGAAGCTGCCGCCGGCAAGCAGGCACTCCCATTCGAGCACAGCTTCTTCGGGATCGAAGTTGCCGAAGGAGAGCGACTCGAATGCGCGTCGCGGCCCGGTCTGAAGAGCCAGAGCCGCTGACGCGTCATCCGGAGCCGCGAAGAACTCGACGATGATGCTCACCCCGGCATCATGCCGGACCGCCCACAACCGTGATCGGCCGGACAGTAGTGCTCCGTTAGGTCTGTTTGCCGGGTCGTGGTGTGCGAGGCACTGTGGATAGATGATATGCGGCAAGTCGCGGATTTACGGGCCGAGTTAGCAGGATTCGTGGCGGACGTGTTCGCTTCGGTGTCTCGGAAGGATCATCGGGCGAAGGGGGACTGTTGCCTACGGGGTTTGATGCTGGATGGGGGACGCAAGTCGAGCCGATGGCCGAGCGGCTGCCGGACGGCAACGAGCACAACCTGCAACAGTTCGTGAACCAGTCTCCCTGGGACCCGGTACCGGTACTGCGGCGGATCACGGAACGGATCGTGCCGCTGATCAGCCCGGATGCCTGGGCGGTCGATGACGTGTGTCCCCAAGGACGGCCGGATGTCGGTCGGGGTGGCCCGCCAGTACTGCGGTGCGCTGGGCAAGCGGGCCAACTGCCAGGTCGCGGTGAGCGTGCACGCGGTCAGTGACACCGCGTCCTGCCCTTCTCACGCCGACCGCCAGCGTGGTGATCCGTTCCGTCTCACCCAGCTTCTGGGTGCGCAGCACCATGCCGTCGTCGCGGAACAGACTCATGGACCCATTCTCGCGTACGGAGTCAGCGCGCGTGGTCGGGGTTGCTGATGGCATCCCACGGTGCCAGTTTCCAGGGGCTGGCCCGGTTCGCCGGGTCGAGCAGCGCGCGCAGATGTGCCTCGGCAATGGCATGCGGGGCGGGAAGGTTCGCCTCCGACCGGCCCTGCAGCCCGTCCCGCCAGACCTTGCGCCCGAGCAGGTAGTGGTCGGCGTACTCGTGCCAGGAGGCGTACGTCCTCACGACCGTCGGCACGATGTTCTTCAGCGCGGTCCAGGCCTCGGCCTCGCTGATCATCCCGCCGCCGAAGCCGCGGCGGGTGATGTCGACGTACAGGGCCGCGTCCCAGGCCAGTGGCGCGACGCCGAGGAGCCGGTGGACCCGCGCCCGGTAGCCGGTGCGCGCCAGCCCGTCGAGCCGGCCGATCAGCTTCTCACGCGAGGTGATCTCCCACTGGCCGGCCAGCCACTGCCTGGCCGCGTCGTCGTCGATCCGGGTGAACGGGTACAGGGTGGTCCGCGAGGCATCCCGGTCCCAGTTGACCGGCGCGCTCAGCGACACCATCCACAGCTGGTGCATCGTGAGCGGGTCGGGGTACCGGCGCTCTGCCCGCGGCCTTCTCCATCTCGTCAAGCTCCACAAGGCCATGGGCCCGCACACTACGTCATGCCACACGCACCGCTGCAGGGTCCCCGGATCCACTGCTTCAAGGAACCTCGCCCCGCCTGCGCGCGTTGGCGTACGCCGTCGCTGCGCTCAGGCGCTCCGCCGGAGTCGCGAGGCGCACGGCCTCCGGCTCCACGTCCCACTCTGATGGTCTGCGGGGGAGTGTCAGTTGAACTTCGTCATCTGAGCGTCAGTGGCGCAGACGCGGCGACCTGGTCGTCGGCGCTGACGGGTGATGCTCACCCGTTGCTGACCTGAGTGACGAAAGACCATGTCGCACGGACACGATCCGTGTCGCCACGCGGCGCGAACGCGGGAGACCAGTGCATCCACCACCGTTCGGGATGCGCCAGTTGACCAGGATCGGGTACAAGACTGACTCCTGCTCTCTTGAAAATGACCTGAGCTGATGCGCGTCGGTGCAGGTCGAGCGGCTCCCTCTCGCGGGGTGACGGTGACGTCGAGGCCGAGGGCGGCGA
>NZ_JBEYXD010000170.1:0-8291 GCF_040644975.1 Streptomyces sp. NPDC046900
GTGATACAGGAAGCCACGGTCTCCGCAGCTCGTGGACGAGCCATTCCACCTCGACACCGAGCGAGCGGGGCGGTCCGGTCTTGAAGCAGATGCCGTGTAGCAGGGCCTCAGCGTCGGACTCGGTGATGTACGAGTCGGGATCGGTACAGCCCCCCAAGGCTGTGTAAGCCACGGAAGTCCTCCTTGTTGCTGCTTCGCGGCCGATCCAGGGCAGATGGACCAGCGGTGATCATTTAGGACTGGTGCGACCCTATGGTCGCCCCCGGGTGCTCAGGGTCGATGAGTTCCGAATACTCGGGGTTGTGCTCGATAAAGGTGCGCACGATCGGACACATGCTGGTGACCGTCTTTCCTTGCGTGCGCACGTCGTCGAGGACGCGTCGGATCAGCTCGGGGGCGATGCCCTGCCCTGTCTGCGGCACTCGGGGAACACTGAGGTGGCCAGCAGCACGAGTCGGTCGTCGCTGGCGACGTTGTAGGGCAGGCCGGCGATCTCGGTGTCGCCGACGATGGCCTCGTAGATGCCGGTTTTCTCGTCGTTGACGACGTAGAAGTCGAACGCAGGGGCGTGGGGATCATCGATCACCTCGTCGATGGGGACGGCCTGGTCCTGGCTGAGGGTGCCTTTCCCGTTGGGGTACTCGATGGCGTAGCGGGTCTGTTCGGTTGGCTCGGTCATGGGGGTATTCCTTCGTTGCTTGCTGGTCCGGGGGTACGCCGGGTGCTTACGGGCGAACGCGGATGATCGTCTTCCCCTTGACCCGCTTGGTCGGGTTGAAAGCGGCAACGGCCTCGTCGAAGTCCGCGACCTGGGCGATGTTCGTCTGCAACCGACCATCCCGGACCCGCTGGACGACCTCACCCAACTGCGTGCGATCGGCCTCGACGACGAAATCGACCGCCAGGCCTTCCTTCGGCTGCACCTCGGGCGGGCCGGCGATCGTCACCAGCCTCCCTCCGGCTCGGACCAGGCCTGCTGACCGCTTGCCGATGTCACCGCCGATCACGTCGAAGACCAGATCGACTCCGCCAATGTCTTCCAGTGCCTCGTTGTCGAGGTCGACGAATTCCTTCGCTCCGAAGTCGAGTGCGGTCTGCCGGTCGGGAGCACGTCCGGTGCCGATGACGTAGGCACCGGCCTCACAGGCGAGTTGCGTCACCATCGAGCCGACGCCACCGGCCGCGCCGTGCACGAGGACGCTCTGCCCCACCTCGAAGCGGCCGTGCACGAACAGCCCCTGCCACGCGGTCAGACCCGAGATCGGCAGGCTCGCGCCCACAGTGAAGTCGACATCCCCCGGAAGCGGCGCGAGGTTACGCGCCTCGATGGCCACGTACTCCGCCAGGGTTCCGTCGCGAGTCCACTCCGCGAGCCCGAACACCCGCTGTCCCACCGACAGGCCCCTCGTACCATAGCCAAGAGCGCTGACCACCCCTGCAACCTCGTGCCCAGGGATCGACGGCGTCCGGTCACGGCCGAGCCGATCGGTCCAGGTCCCCGGCCACGTCAGCTCACCGGGGGTGAATCCCGACGCGTGAACCTCAACTAGAACGTCGTTCCCCCCAGCCTTCGGCTCCGGACGCTCTTCCAGCATCATCCCGGCCGTTCCCGCGGCCTGGTCCGTCACAACAATCGCCTTCATTCGGCACCTCCCTGTATCCAGTCTTTGCCTGCGCGGCATGCACAGTCCGGTCGCAACTGGACGATCAAGTCCACATTAGTACGGAGTCATATCGCCCGGCAGACCGGGCCGGCGGGCTCGATTGTCGCCAGAGCCTTGCCCGGCCACAGCCGCGGTGCATCTGCGCGCGACGTCGGCCCCACCCCGTCCACGACGGGGAAGGCCTGTACAGGTTTGGGTTTCTTGCTTCTCATTTGCGTCCTGCAACCGCCGCTCGCTGCTGCGCGCTCCGCCCTGTGGTCCCGATGGGTGCGCCACTGCTTAAGGCGACTGAACAGGACCTTCACGTCCACATTAGGATGGCAGAGAACCGTTCGACAAGCATCAGCGGATGATCCCGTGTTGCGGCGCTGGTCGGCGGGGTTCGACAGTGCGAGCAGTGCGAAGGGGCCCTCCACCTTGATCGTGGACACCGACACTGGATCTTGAGTTCAGGGAGAGGAGTCCCAGGTGGGGACCCACAAGTACTGGGCGGAGTTCCGGGCTGACGCGGTGGCGTTGGCCCGTTCGTCGGGCCGGCCCGACTCGCGCGTTGCCGCCGAGCTGGGTGTGACCCACGAGACGCTGCGGCAGTGGATCAAGACGGCGGAGAAGGTCGAGCGGCCCGAGGCGGTTGCGGCGTCGGCGAAGGACACGGAGATCGCGGCTTTGCGTCAGCAGCTGCGCGAGTTGGAGATGGAACGTGACATCCTGCGCCGGGCGGCCAAGTATTTTGCGGGCGAGACGAACTGGTGAGCCGCTTCGAGTTCGTTGCCGACCACCGCGGCGCCTACGGCGTGAAGCGGCTGTGCACCGTGTTGAACCTGTCGAGGTCCGGGTTCTACCGGTGGCTGAAGACCGCCCCGGCCCGCGCCGCGAAACAGGCCGCGGACGCCGCACTCACCCAACGGATACGCAAGGTCCACGCAGAGTCCGGAAAGACGTACGGGGCCAAGCGGATCACCGTCGAGCTTCTCGCGGGCGGCGTGGTCGTCAACCGCAAACGTGTCGAACGACTCATGCGCCAACACGGCATCCAGGGAGGAAGGTTGAAACGCCGGCACCGGACCACCATTCCGGACCCCGCCGCCCAGGCGGTGCCCGATCTGCTACGGCGCAACTTCACCGCATCCGCCCCCAACCGGGCCTGGATCGGCGACATCACCTATCTGCCCATCGTCGGCGGGAAGTTCCTGTATCTGGCCACCGTCATCGACGTGTACTCCCGTCGCCTACTGGGCTGGTCGATGGCCGATCACATGCGGGCCGAGCTCGTCACCGACGCGCTCAACGCGGCCGTCCGCACTCGCGGCGGCCAGGTGGACGACGTCATTTTCCACAGCGATCACGGGGCTCAGTACGGGTCGAAGGCGTTCGCCGACGCCTGCCACCGGGCCGGAATCCGCCGGTCCATGGGAGCGGTCGGCAACCTCCGCGGACAACGCCGCCGCGGAGTCGTTCTTCGCCTCGCTCAAGCGGGAGATCCTGCCCGACCGGCGCGGCTGGCCGACCGAACGAGTCGCCCGGCTCGCAGTCTTCCGCTGGCTCGGGTTCTACAACCACCGGCGCAGGCACCCCACGATCGGCTACCTTGCGCCGGTCGCCTTCGAACAGAGATCAACTACGCTGGCCATCACTGCATGACAACCGGTGTCCACGATCAAGGTGGAAGCCCCTGCCGTCTGAGGCCGCTGGCGAGGACACGACCCTTCTCACGTTCGATGTGCGGTCTCAGACCGTCGGCGGCTGGCGAACCTGCAGTACGTCGACTTCGGGAGACGTCGCGAAGGTCTGCACGTAATCGATGGCTGCCTGCAACGCGTCCTTCAGCGGGGTGATGTCCCGAGCGACCTGGGCGAGGAGGCTGCCGCCCTGGAATGCGGAGAGAAGCAGATTGGCCAGCTGCGTCGGATCCGCGTCAGTACTGATGCGGCCGAGTCGCTGCATGTGCTGGAGCCCGTCGCGGAAGATGTCCCTCCACTGGTCGAACGCACTCGCGAGCTCATCGTGAACGTCAAGGTCCGTCTTGATGATCTCGCTCGCCAGGGAGCCGAGGCTGCAGCCTTCCTGGAAGGCGCGCTCGTAGCCGACGTAGAAATCCGCCCACGCCCGAAACGCGTCGAGATCGCCGAAGGAAGCGAATCGCTCACCGCGATGGAATGCGAGGACGCGATCGGCCTGCCATGCGATCACAGCCAGGACGAGACTCTCCTTGGTCGGGAAGTAATGGTTGAGCTGTGACCCGCTCACGCCGGCCGCGCGACGGAGCTGCTCGTTGTTCGTCGCGTGGACACCCTTGGTGTAGATGAGTTCCGCGGCATGCTCCAGGATCCGGGCACGCGTCGCCTGACCCTTGTCCGTGAGCTTGTGAGGCACCCGAGCTCGTGTCGTGGCTTCCATACGTCACACGATACCGCAGAGTGGGCTTGACAGCCCAGACTCGGGTGGTGTTAAGTCTGAGGAGTGGGCCGCCAAGCCCAAAAAGTGTTCGGCGTGACCGGGCTCGGCGACTACTCGCACACCTACCGTAGGTTGATCCGCTATGTCACGACTGAACACTCCCTCTCTCGACGACGTCCCCGCGGGCGCACGAGGCATCCTCGACAACTTTGGCGCGCAACTCGGCTTCGTCCCGAACATGTTCAAGACCATCGCGTCGAACCCGACCGTCCTTGACGCCGTCGTGACGCTGCAGGGCACCATGAGTCGCGTTCTGGACGCGAAGACGCGGCATACCATCGCGCTCGCGGTCTCGGAGGCCAACGGCTGCGGTTACTGCCTGGCGATGCACACGTACGTATCGTCGGAACTCGGCGGGATGTCGAGCGACGACATCGACCTGGCTCGCGCCGGGAGCTCGGTCGACCCCAAGCGCGCCGCAGTCGCTCGCTTCGCTCAGCAGGTGGTCGAGAACCGCGGGCGAGTCAGCGACGCGGACCTCGCGGCTGTGCGCGGCGCCGGCTACACCGACCCGGAGATCTTGGCGATCGTCACGGTCGCAGTACAGGCCCTGCTGACCAACTTTCTCAACAACGTCAACCAGACCGACATCGACATCCCCTCCGCCAGCTCGGTCGGTACGCCCAGTTGAGCGCCCAAACCCCAGAGTGAAGATATGGCGATGCGGTCCCCCAGCCGCTCGGTTGTCTGGTGGATGGATAGGTCCGGGGCAGGAGTGATCGAGCTACCGAGCACGGCAGGCCACTGGTCTACCCGGCGAATGCGGCAGGACCGAACTGGCGGGCGGGGTTGATCGAGTCCTCGCTGCGAGGCCGGGGGACATGGAGCCGGGGGGGACATAGAAGGGAAGAGCAATGGCCAGTTCCGCAGAGACCTCAGTCTCCGAGGCTCAGGCGGCCTGCGAGACAGTTGGCCCGGCGATAGCTGTCCTCGACGCGCAGGGGACGGTGGTCGGATGGTCTCAGGCCGCTCAGCGGCTCGTGGGCTACTCGGCCGCGGAGGTGGTGGGGCGGTCCGCCGGTGTCCTGCTGGTGGCCGCTGACGACCGAGCAAAGGCTTCACAGGCCGCACAAGAGAACACCGGCCGGGGCCGCTGCTCCTACCTCGCGCAGGTGCGCCACCGCGACGGCCGCAGCATCGACGTGCGCCTGCGCGTGTCGTCGCTGTCCGGGCAGGACGGCCGGGAGCGGTGGGTGGTCTGTGCGACCGACAAGGCCTTGCTTCCCATGTGGCCGGCCGAGGCCACAGGGGCGGAGCCGCTCCTCGCTACGCTGCCGCTGCCGAGCCGCCTGCCGATCGGTGTCGTCATACGGGACAGGCACCTGCGCTGCATCCGGGTGAACGACACCCAGGGCTCCAAGGACGGCATCCCTCTCCCCAAGCGGCTGGGCCGCAGGCTGACGGAGGCGGCGCCCGGGACGGAAGCCGAAACGCTGGAGGCAGTGATGCACCAGGTGCTGGAGAGCGGCGACCCGGCGATCAACGTGGACTACCGGGCCTTCCTGCCGGCCAATGTGCGAAGCAACCGCATATTGACAGCGTCCTACTTCCGCCTCGACGACGCGCAGGGTCGCGCGCTGGGCGTGTGCGTCGTGAGCGTGGATGTCACCGACAGCCGGCGGGCGCGAGAGCGTCTGGCAATCCTCGGCGAGGTCAGCAGGCGCATCGGCACCACTTTGGACGTCATGCAGACCGGTCAGGAACTGGCCGACCTCGCCGTGCCGTTCCTCGCGGACTTCGCCACCGTCGACCTGGCGGAGTCCGTCCCACTGGGCGAGGAGCCCTTGGCCCATCTCGGCCCACAGGACGGGCACATCCCCGCCTTCCGCCGTGCGGGCCTGGCCTCGATCCACCCGGGAATCCCGGAGTCCCTGTTCGCTCGCGGAGAGCCGGTCTTCGTCCCGCCCATTTCGCCCTTCACCAATGTCCTGCGCTCCGGGAAATCCCACTTCGAGCCGATACTGGACACATCCCCAGGCAGCTGGCTGGACCACCAGGACGCGGCGCGGGCGGAGAAGATCCGCAAGCACGCCATGCACTCGTTGATGGTCGTCCCGATCCACGCCCGGGGCGCAGTGCTGGGCGTGGCCGTCTTCGTGCGGACGGACGACCCCAGGCCGTTCGAGGAGGACGACCTGCTCTTGGCCGAGGAACTCGTCAGCTGGGCGGCGCTGGCCCTGGACAACGCCCGCCAATACGTGCGCGAACGCTCCGCGGCTCTCGCCCTGCAGCGCCTGCTGCTCCCTCACCACGCCACAGGCGGCTCCGCCGCTGATGTGGCCTGGCGCTACCTGCCGGCCGACAGCCACCACGGCATCGGGGGTGACTGGTTCGACGTGATCCCCCTCTCCGGCGCCCGCGTCGCCCTGGTCGTCGGCGACGTGGTCGGACACGGCATCAACGCGGCGGCCAAGATGGGCCAACTCCGCACCGCCATGCGCACCCTCGCCGACATGGACATGCCTCCCGACGAAGTACTGTCCCGCCTGGACGAGCAGGTCATCCGCCTCACCGAGGCGGAAGCCGACCCCCGGCACCCGGCCACCACCACGATGGCCGCCACGTGCCTGTACGCGGTCTACGACCCGGTCACCCGCACCTGCACCATGTCGCGGGCCGGCCACCCACCGCCCGCGATCATCGACCCGCACGGCCACGTCACCTTCCCCGACCTGCCCACCGGAGCACCGCTCGGCCTCGGACTGGTCCCCTTCGAGTCCGTCACCCTGGAGCTTGCCGAAGGAAGCGTGCTCGCCCTCTACACCGACGGTCTGATCGAGGCCCGCGGCCAGGACATCAGCGCCGGCATGAACCGTTTGCGGGCGGCCCTCGCACGGCCCCACCTCACACTGGACGATCTGTGCTCCTCCACGGTGGACACCTTGCGGGCCAAGCCGCCGAGCGACGATGTCACTCTGCTCCTCGCACAGACCCGCTCGCTGAGCGCAGACCAGGTTGCCTCCGGCAGCTCACCCAGTGGGGACTGGAACACCTAGGGAGATCAAGGGGCGGCTCTTGTGAAGTCCTTGATCCAGATCATCGATGCGCGGAGGTGGAGGCCAGCGAGGTAGCTCCCCGGAGTCTTGTCATAGCGCGTAGCGATGCCTCGCCACGCCTTCATCCTGTTGATCGCGCGTTCAACCGTGTTGCGGTCGCGGTAAAGATCGCAGTCGTGGGCGACAGGCCTGCCGCCCCTACTGCCCTTCTTCTTCCGGTTGGCGGCCTGGTCCCTCTTCTCCGGGATGACCGCCTTGATGTGACGTTTCCGCAGGTAGGCGCGGTTACCACGGGACGAGTAGGCCTTGTCTCCGGCGACCGCGTCGGGCCGGGTGCGGGGCCGGCCGACAGGACCGCGCACCCGCACCTTCTTCAGGACGGGGATGAACTGCGGGCTGTCCGCCGCCTGCCCCGCGGTCAGCAGCAACGCCAGTGGGCGGCACTTCCGGTCGGCGGCGAGGTGGACCTTGCTGGTCTGCCCGCCCCTCGACCGGCCGAGCAGGGCAGCCTTCAGTCGGAGCTTGCGCCGGCGCCGGACGCGTCGCCGTTCTTCCCGTTCCGGGCCGTCCGCGGCATCCTGCCGGACTTGTTCTGCCGGGCTGCCCCCCTTTGCCGGGCCTTCTCCTCCTCGGCAGCGGCCTTCTCCAAGGCGGTCAAAGTATCGGAATCGAGATGCATACCGGCGGCGTCATGGTGAACCCGGGCCGTGGTGGAGTCCACGCTGACCAGCGATAAGTCCGCCTCTCCACGCTTCTCGGCCTCCGCGATCAGGCCCTCCAGCAAGGCTTCGAAGACGCCGGCGTCCCTCCACTGCCGAAAGCGGTTGTGGACGGTCGACCACGCGCCGAACTCTCCCGGCATCTCCCGCCACTGCCCGCCCGTCCTGAACCGCCAGATCACACCCTCGAACTGCTGTCGCAGCCGTTGCGGATACGGGCCGTACTGGCCGATCGGCAGGTACGGCTCGATGAACTCCCACTCCACGTCCGTCAGTTGCACTCGCGTCACACATCACGATGTACCGGATCAGACCTCGTCACGTGAGCGAATCCCGAAGATTGATCACAACCGAATACGCGCCCTAGTACTGCAATCACAGTTGTGTGTGGTTGAGTTGGGGTGTGTCTGAGCTCGGGGTGGGGTTGGTTCAGGAGTGGGACGGGGTGTTGGCTG
>NZ_JBEYXD010000171.1:0-8281 GCF_040644975.1 Streptomyces sp. NPDC046900
CTGCGGGCCCGCGCGGAAGACCGCATCCGGGCCGCCCGGGCCACCGGCCTGCGCAACCTTCCCCTCCACGACACGGCCCAGAACAAGGTCTGGCTGGAGATCGTCCAGATCGCTCTCGACCTGCTGGCCTGGATGCCCATGCTCGCCCTGACCGGCAAGGCCCGACTCTGGGAGCCCCGCCGCCTGCGGTTCCGCCTGTTCACCGCGGCCGCCCAACTCGTCACCACGGGCCGTCGGCGGATCCTCCGCCTGGCCCGCCACTGGCCCTGGACCGACAAGATCACCACAGCGCTGGCCCGGCTCGCCCTCCTCCCCAGCCCAGGCTGACCAGCAGCCTTCCCCGTCCCTGCGAGCATCAGCATCACAGCCCGGGCAGTGGAACCCGGCGCCCCACCCGACGCGACACTCGGGCCCTTGGCCTGCCTGCTACCCCTCACAGAAAACGAAACGGTCCACCGACTCCGTCGGCGGACCGTCGAGAAAGATCGAGGCTAGGGCAGTTGCGGTTCGACGCAGCAGTGGCCCATCGACGGTGTCGACGTCCTCCTCGGCCACACACAGCATGAGTTCGGGAGTGCGGCCCTGGGTGATGTTGTGGGGAGCGAAGAGGCTGTCCTTGATTTCACCCCAGGTCAGCGGTGGGTGGATCGCGAATCCGCCCTTCACGCGTGTGGTGTAGCTCATCGGGAAGAGTCCTTGTCTGCATAGGCTGGCAGGTAATGAAGTGGGACGGCCATCGCGGCATCCGCATCGGCCCAGTCCACGGTCCAGGGGCACTCGGACTCCGGTGGCTGCCACTTGAAGACAGCCCACCGACGTTGGACGTCGTCTGTGGCGAGCTCGGCGTCCAGGCCCTTCTGCCGCAGGTGGGCGTTCATGGCGGCGACCGCCTGTACCGGGTCCGGGGTGAGGGCGATGAGGTCACCGTCTGCGCATTCGGCGAGTAGCACTCCGTCGTACTGGACGTTGGCGAAGTCGGCTGCGGTGGGGTGGAAGGGGCCCATTGGCAGTTCCGGAACGGGCCCGATCTCGTTGAGGTACTGGATCCCGGCGTAGTCAGCGTGGACGCGCAGGTTCGATCGCTGGCCGTCGAGCCGGACATCCAGGGTGGAGCCGTCGACACGGGTGATGACGCCCGGATACACGGTTTTGGGCTCCTTGTGGGATGCGAACGTGATGCGGCGCCCTTCCTGCGCCATCGGGTGGATGGGTGCGCTGGGCATGGTGTGCTGGGCCTCCTTATCGGCGGTGTTCGTTGGTGGCGTCCGGTTGCTTGGCGCAGCACGGGGGGTTTCCTGCCGTGGTTGGGGTGGGTTCAGGTATGCATGCCTGGTCATGACGTCTGGCGTTAACGGTTTGAACTGGCCCCACTTTTCCGGCCCGAGTTGGCCCCACCGGCGGGGCGCGTGGGAGCGTTGGGGGGTTGTTCCGGCTTGAGTTGGCCCCACCCTGCGGAGAGCGCTGGGATGCTCGCGGTAGGTCGCCGTGAGGGGGCGATGCCGGATGGCGTCCTCGAAGGAAGAGCTGTTCCTACTGATCCGCCGGGACTCGTGGCGCGAGGGGTTGTCGGTCCGCGCGCTGGCGCGCAAGTACCGGGTTCACCGCCGTCTGGTGCGCGAGGCCTTGTGCTCGGCGGTCCCCGCGCCGCGCCGCACTCCGAGGCGGCATTCGCCGAGGTTGGAGCCGTTCAAGAAGACGATTGACCAGTGGCTGCTGGACGATCTGGACGCTCCGCCCAAGCAGCGGCACACCGTGAAGCGGATCCTGACCCGGCTTCAGCACGAGGCCGGCGCCGAGATCGCTTACTCGACGGTCTGGGATTACGTGAGCCAGCGCCGCCAGGAGATCGCCGAGGCCGCGGGGGCGACGCTGGCGGCCGGGTTCGTGATTCGGCACAACCAGCCCGGCATGGACGCGGAGGTCGACTTCGGCGAGGTCTGGATCGATCTGGCCGGCGAGCGCACCAAGTGCTTCGTGTTCGCGTTCCGGCTTGCCTACTCGGGCAAGGCGGTCCACCGGATCACCGCGTCCTGCGGGCAGGAGGCCTTCCTCGACGGCCACGTCCACGCGTTTCGCACGCTGGGCGGTATCCCCGCTGGCCAGATCTGCTACGACAACCTGTCTCCGGCGGTCTCGCGGGTGATCCGCAAGAGCCGCTCGCGCGAAGAGCATCCTCGCTGGGTCGACTTCCGCAAGCACTTCTCAATCACCCCTTTCTACTGCGAGCCGGGCCTTCGCGGGGCGCACGAGAAGCGCGGAGTGGAGGGGCAGGTCGGCTACTGGCGCCGCAACTACCTCACCCCCGTGCCCTGCGTCGACAGCCTCGATGAGCTCAACGAGGCCTTCGCCCGTTTCGAGCAGGCCGAGGAGAGCCGCCGGATCGGGTTGCGGATCCGCACTATCGGCCAGGACTTCGCCCACGAGGCCCCTCTGCTGCTGCCGCTGCCCGGGGAAGGGTTCGAGACCGGCCTCGCCTTCAGTCCGCGCGTCGACCGCTGCGGCATGGTCGCGGTCCGGGTCTGCCGCTACTCGGTCCCGGCCCGGTTCATCGGCCGCACCGTCCACGCGCTGCTGCGGTCCGACGAGGTCGTGGTCTTCCACGGCCGCACGGAGATCGCCCGCCACCCGCGGCTGACCGCCAAAGGCGCCGAACGGGTCGTGCTGGACCACTTCCTGGAGGTCCTGCTGGCCAAGCCCGGTGCCCTGGCCGGCTCCGAGGCCCTGGACCAGGCCCGCCGCGAGGGCACCTTCACCCCCGCCCACGAGGCGTTCTGGGCCGCCGCCAAGCACACTCTCGGCGAGACGGACGGCACGAAAGCCCTGGTCCACGTCTTGTTGCTGCACCGGCACCTGCAGCACCGCGACGTCGTCGCCGGGATCCGTGCCGCCCTGGCGGTCGGAGCCTGCACTGCGGACGTGGTCGCGCTGGAGGCCCGCAAGGCCGCCGAGACCGAAGGCCGGTCCCCGACGGTGACCGCGAGCGCCATGCCGGCGGAGCTGGTCACACCGCCCGAGCTGCCGCTGCCCAGTTTGACCGAGCGCCGGGCCAGCCGGCTGCCCGTCGACCAGCGACCCCTGCCCGCCCTCGAACGCTGGGACCAGCTGCTGCACCGTCCAGGAAAGGAACTTCTCACGACCATGCCTTCCATGGAGCCGGCGCCGGCCACTGGGCCGCCGAGCAGGCACCCCAGGAGATGCCGGCGACGCTGACCAGGTTCCTGGCCCCGTACCGCGCTACCGCATCCCGCTCGTTTCGTTAGAGGGCAACGTCGTGCCGCGCGGTCTCCGACGTCGATCGGGCCAAGGTCTTTTACCAGGCAGTGGGATTCCGCCTGGACATCGATGACATGGATAGTGACGACATCCGGTCCGTTTCACGCCGCCCGGCTCCGAGTGCTCGATCGTCTTCGGAAGGGTGCTGACCTCCGTCGCTGCGGGCTCGACTCAGGCAGTGCACCTCGTCGCGTCCGACATCGAGGAAGCCCGAGCGGAGCACCTCGGTCGCGGTATCGAGAGCGAGGTATTCCGCGACGTTGTCCACGGGTACAAGGCCGCTGAGGTCGTGCGCCTTGGTGCGGGCTCCGAGCGCGGTGCCAACGCGTTCCGTGCCGATGCCGACTACGGACCCATGACCACCTTCAGCGACCTGGACGGCAATGGCTGCGTCCTCGAGGAGGTCAAGCAGCGCGCCTCCGGGGGGTGGGCCGAGGCGCGGGTTTTGACACGTCATAACTGGATCTTTAGTATCCAGTTATGCGGACGGGTAAGGGCGTTGAGTGGGCCGTGCACACGCTACTCAACCTGGCGTGGCTGGGGGGCGGCGAGCCGGTGGCGACTGCGGAGCTGGCCGCTGGTCACGATCTGTCGCCCACCTACCTGAACAAACAGCTGCAGCAGCTGGTCAAGGCGGGGCTGCTGGAATCCGTGCCGGGTGCGCGGGGAGGCTTCCGGCTGGCCCGCCCCCTGGCGGCGGTGTCGATGCTGGACGTGGTTCTCGCTATTGAGGGGGATGAGCCCCTATTCCGCTGCGCTGAGATCCGTCGGTGCGGCACCATCGGCGAGCGAGTGCCAAAGAGCAGCTTTACTCGGCCGTGCGCCGTGAACAGCGCCATGGAGCGGGCCGAAGCGGCCTGGCGCAAGGCGCTGGCCGATCAGAGCCTTGCCGACGTGCAGGCGGAGGCGGAGGCGGAGGCTCCCACGATCGCGTCGCACGTGCGCCGGGGACTTGGGCGCGACTGATCCTTTGCCCGCGGGGGCTTGAAGGTGGCGTCCTCCCTGCGGCCGGTATCGGTATGTCTCCAACAGGCGCACCAAATCCGCGCTGATCGTCGGGCACGCGGGCACGGCGTGCCAGAGCCATGCCCCAGGCACCTCGCTTGCGATCGTGAAGGTTGCCGAGTTCAGCACCTCCTTGACGCCTTGGCCCACGAAGTATCCAGTACGAGGCGGACTTGTCGCGGTGGGCCGGGACCCCCCTCGGCATCCAGCCGCTCGGCCACGGCCTGGCCCAGGCCGGGTACGCGCCGCGCGTCGGCCTGGGCCGGCACCGGCCATGGCAACGCCGCGCTGGATCGCAGGTTCAGTACGAGCGCTCGCAGCCGAGCAATTCGTGTGCCACGATCACAGTGCTGAACCATGCGGCTTGCGCCATGTCCGCCACCGCGCCGCAAAGCTGCGTTGGGTAATTGTCCGACTCACTCCAGTGGCACCGCACTGCCAGGCCCACTCCCCGGCCGGCACCTGGGATTCGGCTCAGTCGCCGACTACGGTGTATCGGCTGGTGATCGCTACGCGGTTGAACGCGTTCATCACTGTCGCCAGCCAGGCGACCGCGGAGATCTGCTCCTCGGTGAGCACGGCGGCGGCCTCCTCGTAGGCGTCGTCGCTGACGTGGCCCTGCGACACGTGCGTGATGGCCTCTGTCAGACGTAGGGCCGCGCGCTCGGTCTCGGAGAAGTAGCCGGTCTCCTCCCAACCGGGCAGTACGGCGAGTCGGTCCGGGTTCTCGCCCATCTTGAGTGCGTCGCGGGTGTGCATCCTGAGGCAGAAGGCGCAGCCGTTGATCTGGGAGGTGCGAATCTTCAGCAACTCGACCAGGAGACGGCCGAGGCCTGAAGTGGCGGCACTCTCCTCCGCTGCCGCTGACAAGGCGATGAGGGTCTTGTAGTTGGCCGGGTGCTGCTTTCCGATGTTCACGCGCTGCTTCGCGGTCATGAATTGCTCGCATTCTTGGAAAGGCGGGCGATGGTGCCCTACCGTTTTGGGTCAGAGATCTTGAGTGCGTCCGTCTTGGGTCAGGGATCTTGAGTGTGTCCCCCGTGTCGGATACGAAGACGACCAGAAGCTTCGTCGGCATAGTCCTGCTGATGTCTTCGGTAAGCACATGGTGGGCGCCCGGCTCCTCGATCCGGTTCTCGCCCTGCTGGTATGTGTGCACAGGTTCGCCGTCGAGCTTGCTGCGCACGCTGCCGGTGAGAACGTAGGCATAGACGAAGGCCTCGCCGTGCCGGTGCGGAACGCTCGGGCATTGGGCGGAAAGCCGACGACTGCCGAGGTGACCTTTTTCCCTTGACGTTCGGAAGCGCATTCTGCGGCAGTGGCGACAGCATTTCGGAGGGATGTTTCGAAGTCACGGCTGCCGCGGCGGGAGATTTCTTGGTGGCTGCGTCATGGGCGCCGGGGCCGTATCCGGCGACCCCGGCAAGTTTTCCAGAAGCCAGAATGCGACCAGCCATCCGTATTTCGATGATGATGATGTCCCCGCTCAGTCTTCCGCGACTCGAATAATGGTCTTGCCGGGGGTACGTCGTTCCGGGGCGAACGCGGCCGGCGTCTCGGCCAGCGGGCGCACGGCACCCACGATGGGCTTGAGTCGCCCGTCTCGCAGCCGCTGGGCAAGGTCCGCCAGCCTGTCGCGGTCGGGTTCGACGACGAAGAAGACGGACCGCCCGTCCTCAGGCTGGATGGTGGGCGGGTGCGCGATGGTGACGAGCGTGCCACCGGCGCGTACGAGAGCGGTAGAACGGTCGAGGATCTCACCGCCGATCACGTCGAGGACCACGTCGACCTCGCCGGCCTCCTCCAGCTTGTCGGCCTGCAGGTCCAGAAAGGTGTCCACGCCGAGAGCAAGGGCGGTGTCCCGGTCGGCGGCCCGGCCGGTGCCGATGACCCAGGCTCCCACCTCGCGGGCGAGCTGCACTCCGATCGAACCGACGCCACCTGCGGCGCCGTGGATCAGGACGGTTTGGCCGGTGGTAAGGCGCGCGTGGTCGAACAGGCCCTGCCAGGCAGTGAGTCCGGAGATCGGCAGTGCGGCAGCGATGGTGTGGTCGACGTCCGCCGGGAGCGGAGCGAGGTTGCGGGCCTCCACAGCCGTGTATTCGGCCAGGGAACCGTTACGGGTCCAGTCGGTCAGGCCGAAGACTCGCTGGCCGACGGTCAGGCCGGTGGTGCCGTACCCCAGCTCGACGACGACTCCCGACAGCTCGTGGCCCGGCACGCTCGGAGTGCGGTCCCGGCCTGCACGGTCGGCCCATGTTCCCGGCCACTCCAGCTCTCCGGGGGTGAACCCGGCGGCATGCACCTGCACGATGACGTCGTTCTCGGCGGCGTGGGGGTAGGGAATATCCGTGAGCGTGAGACCACCGATACCCGCCTCGCGGTCTTGAACGATGATGGCTTGCACGACAGGTCCTTCCTGTGGGGGGTCTTGACCTCGAACACCCGAGTCACCTGCGTGAGCAGGAAGCTGGGTGCGAAGCGTCACTGATCCGACCCTTCGCATTTCATGAGAGCAGAGCCAAAAGGCATCATTGTGGCCGTCCCGCAATGGAATATCGGCATGAATGACGAACGCGTCGCGTCCGGAGGAGGGAAAGGCAATTTCAGACCGTATGCCGAGTTGATGACCCTGGGTCCTTACCGGTGACGAGGTGCTGTCGCCGATGGCCGGTCTTCCCGATTTCACGGCCGGCGGTTCAGGGTGGCAGAGCAGACGCGTATGGCTCCGATGCTGCCTCGCTAGGGTTCGTGCGGGTCACTGAGAGTCTCCTTGGTCGTTCTGGCTCTGCGTTCTCATCAGGGAGACGAGGTGGCCCACCGAGGTGTGACAGCTCAGAGGTGCGAAAGTTTCTCCGGGTTGATGACCCTGCGGTACGCGGTGATCACGCCGTCCGTGACCTGCAGCGTGTCGACGGAGTAGACGCGGCCCGCGCGGCGGAAGAGGAGGGCGAGTTCGCCGCCGACCTCGACGACGTCGATGCGGTCCGCACGCCACTGGCGGCCCACTCGCACCATGACCTCGGCGACGCGCAGACCACCATGGATGAGTTTGCGGGCTGCGGCGATCTTGCCGCCGCCGTCGGTGACGTACACAGCGTCCGGATGAAGGAGTCTGACCAGACCGGCCAGATCCCCGGCCTCGTAGGCGGCGCGGAAGGCCGCGAGTACGCGTTCCCGCTCTGCCTTGGACGCTTGCGGCGTGGCCTGCTTCGCCTTGGCCACCCGCCGCCGTGCCCGTGAGGCGTGCTGCCGGGCGGTCGGTGCAGAGGTGCTCAGCACTTCAGCGATCTGGCCGAACTCAAGACCGAAGACATCGTGGAGGACGAAAGCCACGCGCTCCGGTGGGCTCAGCTCCTCCATGATCAGGAGCATCGCCGAGCCGACGGATTCGTCGACGAGTACTGCTTCCGACGCATCCGGGCCTGTCAGCAACGGCTCCGGGAGCCAAGGCCCCACGTAGGCTTCCCTGCGAATGCGGGCGGACTTGAGGATGTCGTACGACCGCCGCGCGGAAACGGTGACCAGCCAGGCTCGTAGATCACTGACGTCGCGCAGGTCCGCGCCGGCCGCCCGCAGCCACACGTCTTGGGCCACATCCTCGGCATCGGCCACACTCCCCAGCAGCCGGTACGCCACGCCGAAGACCGCAGGTCGGTGTGCCTCCCACTCGGACTCGAGCAGGTCTCCAGATCCAGCCGACCTGGGTGTGCGCGACTCACCCATGCAGACGTAGCCTCCTTGGCTTCCGGATCCAGAATAGTCGTCATGTTGGCGGGTTCTGGTCGGAATTGGTCGCAGTGTGTCGGACGCCCCTACGAAGCCCGCTTGGCGAGGTGAGTGGGTTCGCCTCAGGCAGCCGCCGATCGGGGGCGTGAGGCGTGGGGGCGTAGAACACCCTTCGCACTCCTCTGACGCGTAAATAGCAGCAGGTCAGGGCGGGTGTGGGCAGGGGTGGGTGCCCGGTGGCCGTTGGGGGCTGCCGGGTGTGCGGGTCTGCCGG
>NZ_JBEYXD010000172.1:0-7940 GCF_040644975.1 Streptomyces sp. NPDC046900
GCGCCGGACCGTCCGGCAAGCGCGTGCCCGACGCGCTCCAGCATGCAGTTCAACGGGGTGGTGAAGCGGGCGTACGGGGCGGTCAGCTGCGCGAACGGCTCAGCAAAGATACGGCGCGAACAGGTCGCGTCGCCGCAGATGAAGCACCGGACCCGCAGGATCACGACGCCCTGCTCACCGAATGGGAGATCCTTCAACCTGCGCTGGTAGGAGTGCACCCGGTCTGAGAACCCACCGCAGTCCGGACAGACCGCACCCACCACCGGGCCTCTCGCCACGATGTCGACGGTGCCGAAGACAGCGGTCACCGCCTCGACGTCGACGTCATCGATCCCGTCGAACACCAGCGAGTCCCAGAACGATGAATCGGCCTGCATGACCAGCACCGTCACTGGCCACAGCCGGCAAGCGCGAAGAGTTGCAGAGATCTGATGGGGCATCACTACTGCCTGCCCGACGGCGAGGTGCTGCGGTAACTCTCCGCGACCACTCCCCAAGATCTGTGCCAGGCCCGCTGAACGACGTCACAGCCACTCCGAAAGCTGCTGGACGGTCAATTCTCCAGCAACCCGACTCCATCAAACCCGGGCATATCAGACTCCACGAAACGGGGGTCAGCTCAGGCCGCACAACCGCGAAAGTCGAGTGATGAAGCCTGTTGAGCGGAAAGCGGATGGCTTCTTATGCTGCGCGGATACGGTTGGCTGGCGCGGGGTTGGCCGCGCTCGCGAGGATGGTGGGAGACGTGACGAACCAGGGTGAGATCTACGTCGAAGTTGTGCCCCATCCCGGCCTGGCTGGCGACCTGAGCCCCGCGGACCTCGTCGACAGGTTTTCCAACCGGGTGAGTGAGCTGGGCGGGGCGCTGGCCGCCGTCGCCTCGCGGCTGCGTCAGACGCTGGACAGTCAGCTGGAGGAACCGGCCGGGAGTAGCTGGGCGCTCGCCGACGTCAGCCTGCAGATGTCGATCAACCTTGAGGCCGAAGCAGGTGTGGTCATCTCCCGCGCCAAGACAGGCGCGGCGTTTCAAGCGACACTGACCTGGAAGCGTCGAGAGTCCTCCGGAGCAGCCGCGACCTGATCCGGGCATCCACGAGCCATCCAAGCTACTCCTTCCCGCCCTGGGCACGTTGCAGCAACACCGACGTGCTCGGCTCGTATCCGCTTTTCCACAGGTTGACCAATTGTTGCAGCAGCGCTGTCAGCTGGGGAGCGGTCATCGCGTCCGCGTGCTTGCGGACCAGGTACTGCACCAGCTCGGTGCGCATCCCGTTGCTGATGCTGAACGACATCGACTCGGCATGCCTGCGGTAGAGCTGACCTTCCAGCGGGAGGACGTCGGAGTCGTAGCCGGCTCGCGCCAGCCGGATCTGTATCTCCCAGTCCTCGAATGCGGGCAGGCTTTCGTCATAGCCTCCGACGTGCTGCAGCGCCTGCCGGCGGAAGAGCACCATTGACTTGAGGTGAGTGTGCAGGACGAGGTTGAGGTCGCCGACAAGGCCGGCCGGCACGTACACGAGGTTGAGCAGGCCGAAGTAGCGTACGTAGCCGCCGAGGAACCCAAGGTCGTCCCGCCGGCGCAGGGCATCGACGGCGGCGGGCAGGAAGCCGGGCTGGACCATGTCATCGGCGTCCAGTACAAGGATGAGCGGTCCGCGGGCTCGTTCGATTCCGGCGTTGCGGGCCGCCGAAAGCCCGCGATGCGCCTGTCGGACGGCGTTGACGTCGGTGAGAGCGTCAAGGGCGGCAACGGTCTCCGGCTCGGTAGAGCCGTCATCTACCACCACGATGTCCAACTCCGCCGGACCACCACGGCGGACCGAGTCGACCGCTGACGCGAGGAAGCGCCCCTGGTTGTAGACGGGGATGACGACCGACACCCGGTCAGCCCGGGCGGCTGGGCGAGCACTCCAGCGCGCCGCCACCCGTACCGGAGTCGAGACGTACGCCTCGGTCAGGCACTCCGCGGCCCGCAGTGGCGTGTACTGGTTACGCATGGCGTCAGCGGCGGCGCGGGCCAGACCGGCGCCAGTCGCGTGCCCTCGTACCGCCGCGACCAACACGTCAGCGAGCGCCTGCGGGTTGCGGTCGGGCACGATGCGGCCGGTCTCGTTGTCGCAGATCAGCCCGGCGCCGACACTGCCCATGGGCGCGGCCACCACATAGCCCGCCGCCATCGCTACCAGGGCTTCGGATGGAGTACCGCTGACGCCGGTCGCCAGCACGCATTGGGTGCCCGCTGGTGGAAGGGCGGCCAGTTCGGCGATCCGCAACGGACCGGCAAGGGTGACCGCACCGCGCAGCGACCCGGTGAGTTGCCCCTGCAAGTGTTGCCAGTACGACCGGCCCACCGGATCGGTCGGGGTGTCGGCACCGCGGAGCACGAGCCGCAGTTCCGGCTCCTTCTCGTGGGCCAGTTCCAGCGCGTGCAGGACGGTTTCGAGCCCGGCGTCAGGCCGGATCGGACCAAGCCACAGCACCGTCCGGGCAGCGTCCGGCGCGAAGCCGCCCGGGGGGGTGGAGTCGGGATAGGGCAGGCTCGGCAGGCACCGCCGCAGCTGACCGCTGTGGACCCCGGCGGTGTCGGCGTCCGCCTGAGTGGCGGCCAGGACGATGTCCGCGTGGCTCCGAGCGTACTGCTCAGCGTAGGCGGTCAACTCCGCAGTATATTCAGTCGGCTGATGGGCCGTGGGTCCGAGCCTGATGGTCGACCACGGCTGTAGCGACACCGCCAGTCGAGTGTTCGGGAACCGCGCGAGCAGGCGCTTGGCTCGCAACAGCGTCAGCGCTTCACCGCCCGCGTCAGGCAGTTCGATCACATCCAGCCCGGTTTCGTCATGCACCGCCTGGACCGTGTCGTACACGCGGTCGGCGTAGGACTGGCGTTCGGTGAAGTACAGGTGAGCGACCCGCTCAGGCAGCAACGGCTGCCAGTTCAGACGGCTGATGCCTGGCAACAACTGCCGCCATGGTGCGGCGAGTTCCTCGCTGATCAGATGGACCTCGTGGCCGGCGAGCGCCATGGCATTGGCGGCTGCAAAGGCGTGGGCGCCCGGACCAGTGGCCGAATCGGTCGCGAGATCGCGACACACGTAGGCGACGCGCATCAGCCGCGGCTCGCTTGGGTCGATTCGGCTATCTGGGCCGCCCGGAAGATGGGCCGCCGCCAGGCCGGAAAGTATCCGGGCCCGGCAGGCTCTAACAGGGTCTCGGCCATGCGGCGCACCTGTGCCCAGGCCGGCGCCCCGGAGAGCCCGCCGAATGCCAGGTCGGCCGCGGACTGCCCCGCGTAGAGCTGGATGGCGCGTACTCCGTCGAGCTGGCCCTCGACGTTGGTGGTGCTGCTGGAGACCGCCACCTGCAGGCGCTGCTGCGGCGCGGAGGTAACCAGCGGACCGATGGCTGCCTGGGGAGTGGACACGGCTTCAGGTCGACCGCAAGGCGAGGACGTTGAAATGCCGGACCGGATCGAAACGCATCATTCCGACCTCCTGTACCGCAGCGGCTCGTAACGTGGCGGCCTGTTCGATCGCCGCGGTGAGGGCGGTGGCCGCCTGATCGTCGCTGGCGTCCGGATCGACGTGCGCGACGCGGCCGGTGTCCGCGCACAGCGCCGCTTCGGCGCACGTACCAGGCCGCCAGGCGAGCGCGGCGACGGGGGTGCCCGCGCGGAGCGCCTCGCCGAACACAGCGGCGCCCGCCTCGACATAGTCCCGTGCGCAGGTGTACACGAAGACGCGGCCCTGATGGAACTCCGCGGTCTTGGCCGCACCGCCGACCTCGCCGACCAACTCGACATGGGCCGCACTGAACAATCGGCGGTGCCGCTCCAGGTACGCGGTGTCGAAGACCGGCCCGGCGATGCGGATGCGCAGGCCGAGCCGCTCAGCGGCCATGACGGCCAGATGGGGGGCCTTCACCGCGTCGACGCGGCCGACCCAGACCAGGTGCTGTCCGTCCCTGGCAGGTGGCTCTTCCTCGTTGAGCCCTTGGTGCACGGCCAGTTCGGCGCGCGGATGCTGGTCGGCGTAGAGCGCCATCATTTCGGGCGAGTAGCAGTACAGGCGGCTACCCACGCCGTCGAACGTACCAGCGGGATGCTGCATGTTGGAGCCGTGCTGGAAGGCGGCCACGTCGCAGTCCAACGACCGCCACACGTCCCGCCAGGCCGACCGGGCGGGATATTCATGCCAAGCGATAAGCAGGTCGTATCCGGCGGACCGCAACCGGGCCAGTTGCGGCCCACTGAGATCCTCCAGTCGTGCTCGCTGGATCGGCCAGTCCGTGGCAAGTTCCGGCCGCCACTGTTCGCCGATCAGGTGCACGACGGCGCCGGACCGGCGGGCCCCGACGGCGGCCGCCCAGAGCCAGCGCTCGATGCCCGCATAGCCCTTGGGCGGAAAAGCGTAAAGCGCCGGAAAGTCACAGATCCCAACCAGCATGTCGCACACAGTAGCGTCGTGGGCATAGTGAATGGAAGGCTGTTCTCCGTCGCCGGAACGCTTCCCACCGTCCGGGCCTGACACTACTGTCTGCGACATGCTGGTTAGGGATCCTCACTTTCCCGAGACCCGGTCACGGGCCGCGTTCGCGGTGCGGGCTCCCGCGGCGCGGCGGGTCTGACCGCAATGTCCATCTCGCGCTCAGCGGTTGGTCGGCTGGTCCTGCCAGGGCCAGGAGGTCGGCCGCTCGGTACCGCCTTCGCCGTGAACGAGCACACCCTGCTGACTGCTTTCCACTGCGTCGGCAACCGGGTCACGGGAAAGGTCGAGCGTACCCACGCGGAGTTGGACCTGGACGGACTCAGGATCCCATGGGTCTTTCTCACCGGAGACCCGGCTGCGGACTGCGCGGTCCTACGCCTCAACGAGCGGCTGCCGGCCACGGCCCGACCACTCACGCTCGCCGAACGCGTGACCGCTCAATCGTGGCGAGCGGTCGGTTTTCCGGCCAGCCTCGCAGACCTCGGTCGGGTCACCGTGTCGGGCAGCATCTCCGACGTCGAGGGGCAACTGCGCGGAGTACCCGCCCTCCAGCTCTACGCGGATCAGTCGGCCGCCGGCCTCGCCCTGGGTGGACTGTCGGGTGCACCGGTGTTCGCCGGAACCGCTCCAGGCGTGGTGGGATTAATCAGGTACAACCCGCCGCATCCCGACGCCGCCGAGCGCGGCCTCGGCGGCATCGTGTACGCGTGCCCGGCCAAGGCGCTGCGCGCCGTCCTGGACTTGGTCGGGATCCAGCCCAGCATTGACACGTCGCGTCCCCGGCCCACCGGGGCGACGCTCGGTACCACTGCCTCCCGTGCGGCCCTACCGCCGGACCGGCTCGAGTTCACCGGGCGACACGGCGAGATCGAACGCATCATGACCGCACTGGCGTCGCCCGGCGCGGTCGTCGCGGTCCACGGCCAGCCAGGCGTGGGCAAGTCCGCGCTCGCTGTCCACGTCGCACACCTGCTCGTACAGCAGTACCCGGATGCCCTTCTCCACATCGACCTGCGCGGAGCTGACCGGCGGCCCGTCGCTACAGCCGATGCCCTGGAGCGGCTCCTGCTTGCCCTCGGCCTGCCTCCGGACGCGGTGGCGGCCACCGAAGCCGAGCGAGCGGGACAGTATCGGGAACTGCTCAACGGAAACCGCGCCCTGATCCTGCTCGACAACGCGCATTCCGCAGCGCAGATCAGACCCCTTCTGCCGGGGACGCCGACCAGCGCCGCCCTGGTCACCTCGCGCCAGCCCATGAGTACCCTCGACAGGGTGGATCTGCTACCGCTGCAAGTCCTGACCCCCGCGGAGGCAGTGAGCCTGCTCGAGGCGATGCTGCCCGACGACCCGCGGACGCGAGATCGGGCGGGCGTCGACGAGATCGTCCGCCTCTGTGACTACCTCCCGCTGGCCATCCGCATCGCCGCCGCGCAACTACGCTCGCGTCCACACTGGACAGTGCGACACCTCGCCACCCGGCTCGCCGACGAACGCCGCCGCCTGTCCATCCTCGAGGTGGACGACCTCGCCGTACGCGCGAGCTTCGACAGCAGCTACGTCGAACTCCCGCCATCGGCCGCACAGGCCTTCGCCGCCCTGGGCGGGCTCCGCGGTCCGGACTTCCCCGCCTGGGCTCTGGCCGCGCTACTCGACATCGATCCGGCCGACGCCGAAGACCGGCTCGAAGAACTCGTCGCGGCGCAACTGGTGGCTTTCGCCCGACTCGATGTCACCGGATCCCACCGGTACCGCTGTCACGACCTGGTACGGGTCTACGCCGCCGAGAAAGCAGCCGAGCGGTTCGACGAGGCCGCGCGGCGCGCCAGCCGGGAACGGCTCTACAGCGGATACCTGACGCTTCTGCTGGACGCGATGTCGGATCTGGGGCCGGGTAAGGACCTCTTCCTGGCCGAGTCCGTGCCGATCGTATGGCGGCCACCGGACGAGGTCGTGCAGGCGAGACGAGTCGCCGGCGCGGTCGACTGGTTTACCGACGAGCGCGAAAGCCTGGTCGCCACGGCCCGGCTGGCCTATGAGGACAGGCTGTGGCCCTATGTCTGGGGCATCATCGACGTCCTCAACGGACTCTTCTACGCCCAACGACACGGCGCGGAGTCTCTCGAACTCAAGGACCTGGCTTTGAAAGCGGCCCGCGAGGCGCGAGACCCGGTCGCGGAAGCGGATGTGCTCTACTCGTACGCGTCCTACTACCTCACCACCGGAGCCCATCCCAAGGCCGTCGCCGTGCTGCACGACGTCCGAAAGCGGTACAAGGCATTGGGGATGAGCGACCGGGAAGCACGCATGACGCTTGCTCTGGGCTATGTTGAGCGCGATCGAGGCCAGCTACAGGTCGCCGCCCGCCTGCTAGAGGAGTGCCTCGACTTGTACCGAGACGGCGACAACGAGATGAGCTTCGCCGCCACCGAGCACAACTACGCCATCGTCCTGCGCGAACAGGGCTGGCTGAGCCGGGCCGCCGACACCCTCGCACACTGCATACCGGTATTCCGCGCCCACGGCGACAACGGACTCGGGCGGCTGCTGCACACCCGGGCACTATTGAACATGTACCTGGGCCGGTTCGCAGCCGCGGAGGCTGATCTAAACGAGGCGCGCCCCCACTGCGTCTCCGCTGGCGATGCGCGCTGGACCGCGATTGTCGACCTGGGCCAGGCGAGGCTCCTCGGCAGGAGGCGACGATGGGCGGAGATGCTGGATCGGCTGCGGCAGGTCGAGCGGACCTTAAAGGAGATCGAGGAGCACCTGGGAACGGCGCAGGTCTGGCGCAGCCAGGCCATGGCACTACGCGAGACCGGCGACCTGCCCGGAGCGTTGGCACTGTACGCCCAGGCCGCCGCCGCCTACGAAGACACGGATGATCATCGGACCAAAGCCCGACTTACCTACGGAAAGGCTCTGACACTGCTACGTTCGGGTGACCTCGCCAGCTCATCCGCCGCGTTCGCAACGGCCGGGCATGTCTTCGTCGACCTGGATGACCAGCCCTGGCTGTTGCGAACGCGGCGCTGGCAGGCCGTACTACGGTCGGCCGACGAAGGGGGCGCCGCTGCCGTCCCGGTATGGACCGAAGTACGCCAGATCGCCGCAACGCTGATCGACCGAGCCGGCCCCGACTACTTCCCAGCCTGGCTTAGGCCCATCCTCCGGGCGGCGGGCGGTGACTGATGCGCTGCCGATGTTGGCCAGGTCGTCCGTCAGCGGGCTCTGGCACAGATCTTGGGGAGTGGTCGTGGAGGGTTATCGCGGCACCTCGCCGTCGGCGTCGTGATCCTGCGGGTCCGGTGCTTCATCTGCGGCGACGCGACCTGTTCGCGCCGTATCTTTGCTGAGCCGTTCGCGCAGCTGACCACCCGGTACGCGCGCTTCACCACCCCGTTGAACTGCATGCTGGAGCGCGTCGGGCACGCGCTTGCCGGACGGGCCGGCGCCTGA
>NZ_JBEYXD010000173.1:0-7672 GCF_040644975.1 Streptomyces sp. NPDC046900
TCCTCGACAGCGAGATCGACCATGCCCTGACCGCGCTACGCGCTCCGAACCCCGACAAGACCACCGAGGTCAAGGCACTCAACACCCTCCTCACCTCGCTCAGCTGACCAACCGAGGTGACGGACTGCCCCGACACATCCCCTGCGTCAGGGCAGTCAACATCCCGAACTTCACTCGGTTTGCGGATCGTCAACTGCTGCGGTCGTCAGGTCGGCCAAGTGGCTGGGCAGGGACTGTAATTCGTTCGGTGTAACTCCCGATCACGGAAGATGCACCGATGACCAGGGACAACCTGAACGTCCAAGACAGCCAAGGCGACTGAGCCGACGTCGGCCAGTGCCTGGACGACCAGCTGATCGACGAACGGGTCGGCCGGGCCCAGGCAGAGGGCCTACAGCTGATTGGCGAGGGCGGGCTGCTGCAGCAGCTGACCATGCGGCTGCTGGAGTCCGCTCTCGAGGGCGAGTTCACCGACCACCTCGACGTCGAGGCCGGCCGCTCGCCAGGTGGACATGGAGCCCGTGCATCCGGACGCGCTTGGGGGACCAGATTTACAGGCGGCGCGGGAGTGATCCGGCATGGGCTCTCGAACATGTGGTGGCGGCGCCGTGCCGAACGAGGGCGTCGACCAGGTGAGGGGCAGACGGAGTTGTGCGGCAGCTGAGCGGTGGTCTGCGGGCAGGGTCGGCCGCGCGGGGAGAGGGAGTGCTGCCGCCAGGGGTTCACTGCGGGATACGGTACTGGTGTTCGGGACGGCCGGTGGTGCCGTAGCGGAGTTCCAGGTGGACCGTGCCCTCCTTGACGAGGTAGGACAGGTATCGCTGGGCCGTGGCACGGGAGACGCCGGTCGCCTCGGCGGCCTCGGCTGCCGACAGGGCGGTGGGGGCGGCGCGCAGGGCTTGGTGGATCGCGCTGAGCGTGGGTGCGGAGTGGCCCTTGGTCGGGATTCGGGGGACGGCGGGCGGGCGGGCCGCACTGAACAGAGCGTCCACATCGGCCTGGTCGGTCGTAGTCGTCCGACTGAGTGCGTCCACGCGGTCGCGGAGCTGGCGATATGCGGTGAGCCGTTCGGCGAGATCGGCTGAGCCGAATGGCTTGACCAGGTAGCCGATGGCGCCGAGTTTCATCGCGGCCCGGACAGAGGTGATGTCATGATCGGCGGTGATCATGAGGGCGTCCGGTCGAGCATCGCCCTGGTCCTGACTGAGCTGCCGCAGTATGTCGATGCCGCTGCCGTCGGGCAGGAACACGTCGAGCAGTAGCAGGTCCGGGTGCAGATTGCGTACCGCCGCCAGAGCCTCGACCACGGTCGCCACCTCGCCGACCACTTCGAAGCCCTGGACTCGGTGTACGTAGTCCCTATGGATCTGGCCGACCCGGAAGTCGTCGTCCACCACCAAGGTCCGGATCATCAGCCCTCACCCCTCATTGGCGACGCCGCCGTGAACAGTGCGTCCTGCGGTACGGGTGCCGTGTCCGGCAGCGGCAAGACGACCGTGAAGACCGCGCCCGGGCCCTCACTGACCCGGATGGTGCCGCCGTGCCGCTGCACCAGCCGGTGCACCATGGCCAGTCCCAGGCCGCGGCGTGCGGTGCCCCGCTCTGGACGCGTGGACCAGCCATCCTCGAAGATCGACTGGGATGTGCCCGGGACGATGCCGGGCCCATTGTCCGCCACACGTACGACGATCAGCTTGTCTCCCTCCGTCAGCGTCAGTCGGATCCGGCGTCCGCCGTCGGCGGGTGGTGCCTCAGCCGTCGCGTCGATGGCGTTGTCGAGCAGGTTGCCGACGATGGTCAGCATCCGACGTAGGTGTGGCGGATCCTCTCCGAGCGCGGAGTCGTCGGTGAGGACGATCCGCACTCCGCGTTCGGTGGCGACCGTGGTCTTCGCCACGATGAGCCCGACCATCAGCTGGTTGCCGATGTGCCGGCGCACGGCCTCGGTCAGTGCCTGCCCGGAGCGGGCCGTCTCGATGGCGTACTCGTACGCAGACTGGTGCTCCCCGATGTCCAGCAGCCCGGCCAGCGTGTGCATCCGGTTGGTGAACTCGTGCTGCTGGGCCCGCAGGGCGTCGGTCAGTCCGCGCACGGAGTCCAGTTCGCGCAGCAGGCCGATCAGCTCGGTGCGGTCGCGCACGGTGACGACGGCACCGAGTTCGCGGCCGTGCAGGGTGACCGGCATGCGGTTGACGGCGAGACAGTGGTCGTCGGTCAGTACGCTGACGTCGGTGCCGGTGAGGGTGCCGTCCAGTGCGCGGCGCAGTCGGCCGTCGGGCAGCACATCCTCCAGCAGGCGGCCGAGTCCGGCGCCGAGGCCGAGCAGTCGGCGCGCCTCGTCGTTGACGACGGTAATCCGTCCATCGGGGTCGAAGGCGACCACGCCCTCCCGGATGCCGTGCAGCATCGCCTCACGGTCCTGCAGCAGGCCGGCGATCTCCTCCAGTTCCAGTCCGAAAGTGGTCCGCTTCAGGCGCCGGGCCAGCAGATAGGCCGCCGCCGCGCCGATCGCGGTGGCGATCGCGGCGTACAGCCCGAAGGTGGGCAGCTCGCGCCACAACTCACCGAGCACGTCACGTTCCGGTATGCCCACGGACACCTCGCCGACCAGCGCGCTGGAGGGCCCGTAGAGGGGGGCTTTGCCATTGGCAGACCGGCCGGTCGCCCCCTGGTCGGTGCCGACGTGCGGATGGCCGTCCCGCACCACGATCGGCTCGACCACCGGCTCGCCGATCAGAGCGGGGATGGGGTGCGAGCGCCGTACGCCTCGCAGGTCGATCACAACCACGTACGACGCCCCCGACGCCCTGCGGATCCGTTCGGCCACCGTCTGCACCAGGTCACCGCCACCCCCGTACTCCATAGCCTGCTGGATTTGCGGATCGGCGGCCGCGGTCTGCGCGATCGCCAACGCCCGCTGCTCGTAGGAGCGGTCGAGTTCGGCCCGCTGCGCAAAGGCGAACAGGACGAAACCGATCAGGCCGGTGAGCGCGAGGATGACCAACTGGTTCGCGAGGATCAGCGTGGACAGCCTCCGCTTCCCACCGCGGCCTGTCCGGAAGCGGATGCGTATCACGGGTGCCTCTTTCGGCGGATGACCATCGTGCCGGACCGGCCCGTGCACGTGCCCCCGGTGGCGCGATTGTGCCGGATGGACGGGATGCTGCCCACCCCCCGTCCGATGAGCAGAACGAGCAGAACCCCGGTTTACGCAACATTCGCGAGTTAGCTCGGAAACAGCGACGTCATACGCGACTGCCTCTAGCGTCTGCCTTCCTCGGCCTGCGGGGAACTCCCCCCGGAATCCCCGAGGAACTCCGAAACAAGGAAGGAAGCGGCCCCACATGGCCTCGCGAAATCATGTCGCGATGGGCCCGGGTGCCGGTGCGGCGGAACACGCAGACGCGCGCATCGATATCTCCGGGCTCACGAAGCGATTCCTGACCCCTGCCGGTGAGGTGTTCACGGCGCTGCAAGGCGTTTCGTTCACCGTGGAGCCGGGCCAGTTCTGCGCCGTGGTGGGCCCCACCGGCTGCGGCAAGTCGACGACGCTGGGCATGGTGTCCGGGCTCGACCGGCCCAGCGAGGGTTCCGTCAAGGTCGGCGGCCGTGAAGTGGACGGCATCACCGACGGCGTCAGTTTCATGTTCCAGGCCGACGCGCTACTGCCCTGGAAGACCGTGCTCGGCAACGTGCTGATGGGTCCCGTCTTCCGCGGAGTGCCCAAGCAGCAGGCACAGGCTTCGGCGCGCGACTGGCTGCGCCGGGTCGGCCTGGCCGGGTTCGAGGACCGCTACCCCCACCAGCTGTCCGGAGGTATGCGCAAGCGCGTGGCGATGGCCGCGGCTCTCATCAACGAACCCAAGATTCTGATCATGGACGAGCCGTTCGGCGCCCTGGACGTACAGACCAAGGCGATCATGTCGACCGAGCTGCTGAACCTTTGGGAGCAGATCCGGCCGTCCGTCATCTTCATCACCCACGATCTGGACGAGGCGGTGGCACTCGCCGACCGGGTGGTCGTGATGACCTCCAGCCCCGGCTCGGTCAAGGCGGTCTTCGACATCGACCTGCCCCGCCCGCGCGGCTCCGTCCAGGAGATCCGCTTCCAGCCCCGCTTCGTCGAACTCCAGCACCAGATCTGGGACACGCTGCGCGAAGAGGTGGAGCGGGCCTACGCCCTGACCGCAGGAGGCAAGGAATGAGTACGACGTCCCCTGTTTCCGACGCTCGCATCGCCGACGGCGGGCCGGGCCCTGCCGCGATCGCCGCACAACGCGCCCTCCGGCGGCGCGTCGCCCTGGTGTGGGCCGGCCGTATCGGCCTCGCGGTCCTCGTGATCGGCGGCTGGCAGGCGTTCACCACCTGGGGCATCGTCGACCCGTTCTTCTTCGGACAACCGTCGGGAATCTGGAAGCGATTGATCGACCTCTTCCAGCACGGCACCCAGTTCGGCTCCTTTTACCAGAACATCTGGACCACCATCGAGGAAGCGCTGATCGGCTTCGCCGTGGGTGCCCTCACCGGGGTCGTCATCGGCGTCGTGCTGGGGCAGAGCCAGTACCTCTCCGATGTGCTCGGCCCCTACATCAAGATGGTCAACGCGATCCCGCGTATCGTCCTCGGCTCGATCTTCATCGTCGCCTTCGGCATCGGCGTGACCCCGAAGATCCTGCTCGCCGCGGTGCTGGTGTTCTTCATCGTCTTCTTCAACGCATTTCAGGGCGTCCGTGAGGTCGACCGCAACGTCCTCGCCAACGTCAGGGTGCTTGGCGCCTCCCGGATGCAGATCACCCGGCACGTCATCGTGCCCTCGGCGCTGACCTGGATTATCGCCAGCCTGCACAGTGCCTTCGGTTTCGCCATCGTCGGTGCGCTGGTCGGCGAGGTGCTCGGCGCTCAGAGCGGACTGGGCCTGGTCATCAAGACGGCGCAGAACAACTTCGACCCCAACGGCGTGTTCGCCACGATGCTCGTCATCGCGGTGATTGTGCTCGGCGCGGAGTGGCTGATCGGCAAGCTCGAACATCGGCTGCTCTCCTGGCGCCCGCCAACCCCCTCCGAAATGAATGTCCTCTGAGCTTCGCTCCCCCAGTCCCATTACCTCTTCACCGCGTTGCTGCTGTCACCTGCAGGCCCCGCAAACAGTGCCCACATTCCCGAAAGGTGTATGTCTCGCCATGCTCAAGAGAACCCTCACCGCCTCGATCGTCACCGTCCTCGCCCTCGGCGCCGCGAGCGCGTGTTCCAGTAACTCCAGCAGCTCCGGGTCGTCCGGCTCCGGCGGCACCCCGACCGTCCGACTCATGGTCGGCGGCATCGACAAGCAGATCTACCTGCCCTACCAGCTCGCCGAGAACCTCGGCTTCTACAAGAAGTACGGCGTCAAGGTCGAGCTCAGCACCGAGCAGAACGGCGGTGTCGGCGCCGAGGAGGCCATGGCCTCGGGACAGGTCGACATGGCCGGTGCCTGGTACAACCACACGATCGAGTTCCAGGCGAAGGGCAAGGCGGTCGAGGACGTCGTCCAGTTGTCTGGCGCGCCCGGCGAGCGGGAGATGTGCACCAAGAAGAGCGGCGTGACGTCGGCCGCCGACTTCAAGGGCAAGACGCTCGGCGTCACCGACCTGGGCTCGGGCACCGACACGCTTACCCAATTCATGGCCGCGAAGAAGAGCGTCAAGGCCAACCAGTACCATCGGCTCGCGGTCGGTGCGGGCTCCACCGCCGTCGCTGCGCTGCAGAACGGCAAGGCCGACTGCGTGATGACGACGCAGCCGACGGTCGCCGCGATCCAGAAGAAGGGCGTTGGCACCTCTGCGATCGACCTGGCCACCACCGACGGCGCCAAGACGGCGCTGGGCGGTGCGTTCCCGGCGGCGAGCGTCCTCGCCCGCACCGACTGGGTGAATTCGCACAAGGACGCGGTCCAGAAAGTCGTCGATGCGCTCGTGGCCACCATGCACTGGATCCACGACCACAGCGCCGCCGACATAGCGAACAAGCTGCCGGCGTCGTTCGTACAGAACCAGTTGGTCACCAAGGCCGACTACATCACGGCTTTGAACGAGGACAAGGGCCAGTTCCTGCCGGACGGCATCATGCCAGCCGGCGGCCCGAAGACCACGTTGGCCACTGAGCAGTTGGTCGGGACCGTGTCCTCGTCGGTGGACCTCGGCAAGACGTTCACCAACGACTTCGCCATCTCGGCCAACAAGAAGGAGGGCTTCACCACCACCACGACCCCGGCCGGCGCCGACGGCTGAGTCCCGGTGCTCCCGAGGCCGCCCAGGCAACGACAGGCCGGGCGGCCTCGGTTCGTGGGCACCACGAATCACAAATCCTCACCGGCCGACTCGCGAAGGAGACCAAGGATGAGGCTGGTCCACCGGTACATCGTCGCCAGGGCAGCCAGGACCAGTTCCGCTACGTCGCGGTACAGGGGCTCACCGTCCGCCGACGAACCGGCCGGCCCCGAGGCTCATCAATTTGCTTAGAGTTCTTCAGTGATCGTACGGTGATCGTGTGGAACTTCTTCGACTCTCAAAGGCCGCAAGGCATTTGGGTGTTCATCCCGTGACGCTTCGGCTTTGGGCTGACTCGGGGAAGATTCCGGTGACTTGGGTCGGGCGTGAGCGCCGGTTCCCCTCGATCGATGTGGAGGCGATGAAGGTCTCCACTGGTGGCGAGCGTGTCCGCCTGGGGGCCTGTACGTGCGTGTGGCCGGCTCCCAGGGGCAGGAATCCTCGCTTCAGGCGCAGGAGAAGGAGCTGCGGGCCACCTCCACAGGCGAGATCGTCAAGGTCTTCCGTGACCGGGCCTGTGGCCTTTGGGAGGACCGGCCCGGTCTGAGCCGGCTCCTGCGGGCCGTTGCTGACGGCTCGGTGACCGTCGTGCGGGTCACGCACGAGGACCGGCTCGCTCGGTTCGGTGGCGGCTGGCTCAAGCACGCGCTGTCCGTGTACGGCGCGCGTCTTGAGGTGCTGCACCCGAAGAAGCTCGGTGGCCGGGATGAACTCCTTGAGGACTTCGTGTCGCTGGTCACCACGTTCGCCGGCCGCCTGTACGGGATGCGGTCGGCTGAGAACCGGCGTCGCCTGCTGGCCGAGTCCGGGCAATGCCAGGCTGGCAGTCGTCGGTGAGCCGGAAGCCGCTGCTCGCTGACGGTGAGACCTCCCGTACCGCGTGCGCCCCCACTCTTGTGCGCACCGGCGTGGATGAGAAGACGGGCGAAGTCCTGACCCAGGCCGTGCTGGCCGAACGCATCGGCTGGTGCAGCGACCTGGTGGCGGGCATGGTGTCTGTCGTGCTCGCCGAGCGTTGGAACAGCCGTGATGTGAAGGTACACGCCTCCGGCGTGGACGAGGTCGGTCGGAAACTGCCGTCGAACACGTGGATGGCGCTGCGCCGTCTGGGCTGGAGTTCCGCCCCGCCCGAGGGCGTGAAGGTCAACGACCGGATCGTGCGCATGGCCCAGGAGCAGGCCGGGCGGGCGCTTCGCTCGGCGAAGTGGCGCGCCGACCTGACAGCCGGGGTCCTGGCGGCATGGCCCATCGATCCGGGCAAGCGCACTCCCAGCGAGTGGGACGCCGTACGCGCAGCGGTCCCTGGCGGAAAGTATCTGCCGTCCAGCATCATCAAGGCCCGCACCCGGCAGGTGGTCACGTATCTC
>NZ_JBEYXD010000174.1:0-7572 GCF_040644975.1 Streptomyces sp. NPDC046900
CGGCGACCCGTTGGAGTTGCTGTGTGGTGGCCTCGAGGGCGGTGGCGACGCGTGCGAACTGCCGCGTCATCCCCTCGAGGGCACGGGTGATGGCCTTGGCGTCGACGCTGGGCTGGGTGGTCATCGGCTGGTCCCTTCCCGCGTCACTTCGACAGGCGCACGAGCGGCGCCTTCACGACCGGGCCTTCACCGCGGGAGCCTTCGGCGCGGCCTGGACCTTCGCGGCAGGCCGGTTCGGCGCGGGCACCTTCGCGACGGGCGCCTTCGGGGTCTTCGCCGGCTGCCGGGTGCTCGAGGAATCGTTGGTACCCGCGGCGCCCGTGCCACTGTGGCTGGTTCCGTGGAGGGTGCACGGCCGCGGACCGGCGGGGACGTAGTCGCCCGCCGCGGTGCGCGTAGCCGGGCAGCGCGCCCCCCGTCGCCGTCGAGAGCGCGGCCCGCCGCGCAGGCGAGGAGCACCAGGGCGAAGACGACGATCCAAGCGCAGACGGACAGGATCAGGGTTGTGGAGCGGCGGTCGAGTCGGGGTTCCACGGCGTGGCCTTCCAGACGGAGGGGTCGAGGCCGCGGATGCTCGAGGGCTGGGAGGCCTTGTGCCGTTCCCTACTGTCTGACCTGCGGCGCGGCCGCCTACAGTCGAGGACATGGACACCATCCCGGAGCCGCAGCCGGCCCGCCCGTGGCGCCCGGAGGACGGCCGGGAACCCGTGGTGTGGACCTGGCCCAAGAGCGACCCCCCAGCACTGTGGGTGCGGTCGGGCGGCGCGTGGCGGTACGCGACGGTCATGGCGCGGCAGGACTGGGCGGACGGCTCGGTCTACTACCAGGTGGCCGTTGACCTGCACGGCGGCAACTTGGTGTCGGCGCGCCTGTACCGGTGGGGTCAGCCAGGGCTGAAGGTGGCGCACCGGAGTCGCTTCGAGCCGTCCAGGGGCGTCGACACGAACCACCAGGGCGACTAGCGGTCCTGCAGCTCCGCGGCGAACACGTTGCCGTAGGCGGGCGGCGGGGTGTCGGTGAGCAGGACACAGACCGGGCGCCCGTCGATGACGCGGTCGATGACCGAACCGGCCGGGGCGGAGCTGCGGATGATGACGCGCGCGCCGGGGCCGAACAGCTCGCTGGAGTTGGTTACCAGGTAGGTGCGGACGGGCCCAGTCATGGTCTGGCCTCTCGAGCGGGGGCATGGCCCCCTGTGGGTCCGCCCCGTACCCCTTCCGGGGGCCCTCGGGGTCCGACCGGACAGGATTGGCCGCGTGCGGGCCGCTCAGGCGGTCTGTGCGACGTCGTTCTGGCCGAGGGGGACGGCGCCCTCGGCACGCTTGAGGGCCTGCCGGGTGGCGACCAGGTCGGCGCCCGTGATCCCCTCCTGCTTGCAGCGCTTCCACCACGGGTCGCACTGGACGGCGGCGGTGGCGGCGCGAAGCTCAGCGAACAGCCGGTCGTATTCCGCGGCCTGGTCCGGGCTCCAGCCGTCCGTCGCGGAGCGCTGGCGGCTCTCCGTGCCCCGCTCGGTGTCCTCCGGCCAGCCGGGATGCGGCTCCCGGGACCACGGAAGCGTGGCCTGGTAGGCGTACAGCTCGGCGGCCGTGCGCTGGGCGGCGCGCAGGTCGGCGGGGAAGTCGAGCAGGCTGAACGGTCTGTCGGGGGCGTCGGTCATGCGATCGAGCGTAAGGCGACGCACTGACATTTAGCTTTGTCCTGCCCGTCCGGCAGAGTTACCCGGACCTGGGGCGGAGGCGACTCAGCGGAGGACATGCCGTCACGGGTCGGGACGCCGCCGAGGACGCCCCGGCACGTGACGCCCTGGTCCCGCCGGAGCAGGGCGCGGGCGGGATGATGGAGACCGAGCGAGGCGAGGAGCAGCACATGGGGACCAGGCACTTCGCCCGGCTGCAGTTCGAGGCGGACGGCCCGGCCGTCGAGGGCGAGTGGACCGTCCCGGGCACCGCCCAGGACCGGTACACGGAGTGGGTCGGGCTCTACGGCAGCAACCCGTCCGTGGTGATCCGGCTCATCGAGGAGACCGATGGCGCCGAACGCGTGCGCAAGACCTGGACGGCGCAGGCGAGGTTGAGGACCGCGACAGCTGAGAACGTCCGCCGCGGACCGCCCGGCTCGATGACGCCCCGACCGAGTGGTGGTGGCAGGTGTACCGCCTCGACGAGCTGCCGTCCTCACCGGTGAAGTCAGAGCGGCAAACTGCTGCGTCACCCGTCGTCACCCATGAAATACCACCTCGCGTAGGGGCTGCCGCCCTGCCCGGTGCCGGCAAGCCGAGTGTCACCTGGGCGCTGACCTGCGGGTGGGGTTGTCGGTATGGAGGCCTGGGGATCTTAAGCAGTACCCGGATGGGTGATGTGATCTGCGTTCATCCGCCGCTCGCCAGACTTGTCAATTAAACTTCAAGTCATGAGTCTGCTGGAGATGAATCTGTCGGAGCTGCTGAACAGGCCCCGGCTGACGCTGGCCGCGCTGCGTGGGTCTCGCCGGATACTGCTCCGGCGGCGGGACGACGAGGACCTGGTGCTGACGACTGCGGCGCGCGCCGAGCAGGACCATGAGGTGATGGGCGCGACCAGCCGCATGTTCGTGGAGATGATGCGCACGCCGGAGGGCCGCACGCTGGTCCTGGACGTGATGCCGGCGTCGTTCCCGTGGGTGCGGTACCTGCCTGCCCACGACGTTCGGGAGTTCTCCGTCGAGCTGGTCGACGCGCTGGAGGCCGCCGCCGAACTCGACAACACCGCCGCCGTCGCCCAGCTGATCGCCGAGTGGCGGCACACCGCCGAGGTGCATGCCGACCCCGAGCTGTACGCCGCCCTGACCACCGACTCCGGCGAGGACCTCGGGCCCGTTCCCGTTCCCGAGCCCGGAGTCGCCGCGTGAGCCCAAAGCGCGGAGACCGCGCCGCGCCGCCACCCGCCGAGGGCGAGTGGGACATCCGTTTCGCCAACGGCGAGGCCGCCAAGGGTTGGGACCAGCTCAGTAGTCAGGCCGCGACCAACACCCGCGCCGCCTGGAACCAGATGCGCACCGACCCGGTCCCGGTCACCCGCACCGAGCGCCACCACGGCTCAGGGGCGAGCTGGCCCACGGCACGCACCGCGGCGAGACGATGGACAGGTGGCAGATCGAGGTCACGGCCGGTGGGCGAATTTGGTATTTGGTCGACGTCGAGCGCCGCACGGTCTGGATGGACCAGGCGTCCACCGGCCACCCCGAGGCCACCGACCGCTAGCGCCCGTCGCGGGATTTACGAAAATGCGGCCCTGTGCTCCTATCTGTGACCTGAGGGGCCAACTGGCGTGGTTGGCGCAGGTCATCGGGGCAGTCGGCTCTCTCGTACCGGCGGCCTCTCCACCATGGCCGCTGTGCTGCTGACCTGCGCTCCTCCGTCTACCTTGCACCTGAGGTCACAGATAGGAGCACGGGGCCGTCTCCGGGATCTCGTACCTGTCGATCGACCCCACGGGAAACGGCTCCTCCAAGTCGCTGAAGATCGACGCCGCTGCCGCCTCGGCCACCACCCGGAACGCCACCCTCACCTCGTTCCCGGTCGCAGACGTCGCTCGCCGTGCTCGGCCCGAAGACCGACGACATCATTGACTACGGCCTCACCCTGCGGCAGGTAGGCGCACAGACAACGGCCACCATCGACACCGACCTCACCACCGTCTCCGGTGACCTGAAGGTCCTCGGCAATATGACCCCGGGGAACATGGCGTGGGGCAACACCCTGATCACCCCGTCCCAATACCCCCACCAGCATCACCCTCACTGGTGTGCCGATCGCGTCTGCCGGGTCTTACACCGTGCTGGTCACCGCGAACAGCACCGTTCCCGGCACCGTCGTCATGGTCAGCGCGAGCAACATCAGCTCCGACGGCTTCACGCTCTGGATCAACCGGAAGGACAACGCCACCACGACCCTCATGTGGATGATGCTCGCCCGATAACCAAGGAGAAGACAGAGATGCCCGACGAAATAGAACCCACCCCCACCCCGTGCATCGTGGTCTGCCACACCGTGGGATGCGTCCTCGTAGAGCAGGCACGCACCATCAACCTGTTTCCCAACGCTGCCGAGCCCATCTACCGGGCGAGCTGCGGGTGTTGCGGTCAGGAGATCACCGACATCACCCCGGTCACGGTGCCTGCGCCCTGACCGCGGGTCAGGCCACGACGTAAGCGTGCCCGGTCGTGCAGCGCTCGGGTTTGCGGGGAGCCGCGGACCCTCCCGGGGGTCCCGGCTCCCGCGCACCCCGACCGATGACTGATGACCGAGGAGGCGCCATGGAGTGGCTCACCTCTCTGGCGCCTGTCCTCACCCCCCTCTTCGGCATGACCGGCGTGCTGGGCGGAGCGTGGCTGGTGTACCGGAAGGACACCCGCAAGGCCGAGTCGGACGCGCGCACAGCCGAGGGCCAGACGTACGTGACCGCCGTGCAGACCGTGACCGAGGGCTTCACCAGGCTGCTGGAGCAGCAGCGCGCGACCAACACCCAGACCCTCGAGCGGGTGACCACGCTCGAGAGCCGCGTCGAGCGGCTGGAAGAGGAACAGCGGCAGTCGCGGCGCTGGAAGGCCGCAGCCGTCGAGTACATCCACCGCCTGCGCGCCATGCTCACCAGGCTGCACGACGAGCCTGTACCGGCCCCGCCGCCGGAGCTCGCCGACGATCTCACCGAGACGCACTGAGCCAGGCCTCGGCCGGCCGGGACGCAAGCGGCCGCCCTGCAGCACAGTCCCGGCCGTCCCACCCCTCCACCCCAAGGGAAGGCCTCATGAGCAGCACACTCGATCTCATCGCCACCGGTTCCGCGGTCGGCTCTCTCCTCCCGCCCCTGACCGCCATCGTCCAGAAGCCGAAGTGGTCCGCCGGTATCAAGCCGGTCGTGGCTGTCGTCGCCGCGCTCGTGGGCGGCGTCGCCACCGTGGCGTCCGCCGGCGGACTGGCCCAGTTCCAGCACGGCCCGCTGCCTGCCCTCGCGGGTGTCGCGGCCGTTCTGGCCGCTTCGCAGACCACCTATGACTTGATCTGGAAGCCCAGCAAGATCGCCCCGGCCGTGGAGGACGTGACCAGCGGATCGGCGCGCACGACCGGATAGTGCTCTGACCGTGCGCTCTGTGGAGATCGCGCGGGTATCATCCGCAGGAAGAGGTGGCCGCCGCCCACCGTCGCAGGCTGCGCCCCGCGGTTCCGGGCCCACTTCTGGTTGGGGCCGGGAGCGGCCGCGGGGAACGCGCCAAGCCCACTGCGCTCGAGAGGGCCCAGGGGTCGGGGACTGGTCGCTCCCGGGACGATCCGGCACACGGGGGGCGCGGTCGCCTCGTTCTTGCATCAGCCACTGTCGGCTCTGGCCGGCCGCGAGCGATTCCAGGAGGGCCAGCCCGCATGGCGGCACCGCAGCACAGTCCCGGGCCCGCCGGTGAGGAGCCACGACGCCCCCGCCGCGCTGACCCCGATCCGGCCGAAGTCGCCCGGCAGATCGAGCTGTACCGCTCGATGAGCACGCCGGAGTTCGCTGAGGCTGTCGCTGTGTTCGTCACTGCCGGGTCCAAGCCCGCCGCCTCGCGCGGCGAGGACTACGAGCTCCAGGCGTACGCGATCCGCTCCCCGGAGCTGGCGCGCAAGGCGCTGCGGGTCCTGCCCGACGTCGTGCGCGAGCCGGACCGGTATCAGTACGCCCCGGCCGAGGAGAGCCGCGCCGCCTACCTCAAGCGCGTGGGCACCTTCCGATCGCGGGCTGAGCGTGAAGAGCAGTTCTTGCACCTGGTGCTCGCCGGTGAGGCTGCGCGCCGCGGGTTCTTCCTCCCGGACGCGAACCCGCGGGCCCGGGCGCGGCGGCGGCTCGCCGACGAGTACCCGGTGCGGTACCTCGAGCTCCTCCGCGATGAGCAGGAGGCCGACAGGGTGCGGGCGGCCGCGCAGGCGCTCGAGCGCAAGAAGGCGAAGAGGGCCAGAGCGAAGCACCCCGGGCACAGCTGAAGGCGAACCCCCGCGCGGACGTGAGGGCGTACCCCCGAGGGGTGCGCCCTTCCTCGTGGGACGGCTTCAAGACGAACCCTCGAGCGGCAGGGTTCGCCTTGCGGCCGAGGGGTTCGCCTTGCTGGGGTTCGCCGTACGGGTTCGCCTTGGGAAGGCGCATGGGTTCGGGTTCGCCTTTGCCGCACACCTCGAGGGTTCGCCTCGTCCGCGCAGGTCAGACGGGGCGCACCCGAGGGTGCGGGAGGGGTTCGGCGGGTGTTCCCCGGGGGAACAGGCCCTGTGCTCCTATCTGCGACCTGAGGGGCCAACTGGTGCGGTTGGCGCAGGTCATCGGCGCAGTCGGCTCTCTCGAACCGGCGGCCTCTCCACCATGGCCGATGTGCTGCTGACCTGCGCTCCTCCGTCTACCTTGCACCTGAGGTCACAGATAGGAGCACGGGGCCTCGATCCCCGTGGGTTCAAGGAAACCGAAGGTTCTTCAGCCTGAACCCACGGGTCCACCGGTCTGCTTCAGGTCGGTAGACCCGTGGGTTCGGTTGGAACACGAGGATGCTGTGCAAGCCGAAGAGCTTCGGCCCTGACATCGGCGTCGAGCGGGTCCTGCTCCACTGCTATGCCGGGCAGAGCCGCACCCCGGCCGTCGCCGCGATCACAGCCACCTGGCCACCGGCACCGACCCCAAGACCGCGCTGAACGACCTGCGCCGGGTGCTGACCAGCGGCTGGCACCTCCAGGACCACCCCGAGATGCACAACGCGGTGCACGAACTGACCGCCCCCGGCGGCGGTATCTCATCGCAGAGCCGGAAGACGGACGGGGCCGTCCGGGATGGCCAGAAGGCAGACCGGAAGGAGTTCCTGAGGAAGCCGGGGCTCGACCGGCTGGACGATGCCACTGCCGAGCAGTTGCTGGAGGAGCCGGAGCCGGAGCCGGGCGGTGGTGTGGAGCAAGAGCAGCGCAGGGAGTTCCTGAAGGACAAGGGGGCGGTGTCCCGGGTGCGCGGGATGCTGCTCGGTCTGGCGCTGGGGGACACGCTGGGCGCTGCCCGGGGCAAGCTGCCGGCCCATGGCCTGTCCGTCTTCTCTGTAGTTACGACACCAACAAGGTCCTGATCTGCATTGTTTGAAGTACAGAGACAACGAGTGATCGACATCTGGTATAGGCGTTGAACTGCAGTGGCTCGGTCAGCTGGCATTCGATCTCTAGTTGCCTACCTCACTGACCTGCGGTATCGGTGTTAGACAGAGGATGTTGTAACTACACGGATACTTCTTTTGCTTGGGTCCCAACGACGAACCCCCGCCCTTCCGCGCTGGAAGGACGGGGGATTGCGGTGGGGAGGTCACGTTCGCAGGTCGCGATCGTCGACCAGGACGGTGCGGTGCAGGTCTACCGGAATCTACCCAACGAGGTCGGGACGGTGCTGCGGGTGATCGGCGATCCGCGTCCATGCGGGTCATGTGCCGTGTCAGGTCAGTGGTGCCAGGCGTTTTCACGTCCCCGGGTGGTACGTCATCCGCCCGCGGCGTCCTCGGCCTCCCAGCGCAGCAGGTCGCCCGGCTGGCACTTGAGCGCCTCGC